>JAFAEX010000234.1 GCA_023423795.1 Chloroflexota bacterium
GCCGACGCCGCCGGCGCGCCGCCGTGGGCGCCCGACCGACTGGAAGCGCAGGTGCTGGCCCTGGCCCAGACGCTGGCGCGCATGCCCGCCGGCGAGGCCCGCCCGGGCGGCGCGGCCTACGGCCCGCTCGTCGCGCTCGCCGGGGCGCTGGAAGCGATCCTCGACGGCTCGCGCAACGACTGAGGCGGACCCGCCCGAACTGCGACTGCGGCACCAAGCCGTGTCCCTGGGGGCATCAATCAACCACCTGCCAGCAGATGAAAGCGGCGGGCCATCCGGGTGTCCGGACGGCCCGCCGCTTGTGCAATCGACGATCGGGGATTACCCGAGGATGCCGCCCGGTTCTCCCGTGCGGCTGTCCGCGCCGAAGCGCAGCGCCAGCACGTCGAGCAGGGCGAGAACGGCAATAAAGAGCGCAAGTCCAATCACGGCGTCGAACACGATCTGGAGTCTCCTGTGCCCAGGCTGGTCCCGGGCGATCCTACCGAGCGGAGCGCGAAATGTTATGTCCACCATACATCAAACCGAGGCCGGCTGTCCGCGCGCCCTCGGGATCGATGTCGGCGCGCTTGCTCCAGGCGACGAGTTCGCGGTCGTCGGCGCCCGGCAGCGGGTTGGTTTCGACGGCGGACGACGCGTCGGTCAGTATGAGGACGAGCCGGCGCCGCCCGAATCGGATCATCATGGTGGCGTTCCCTTCACCAATTCGGGCCTGCGTCGAATCGCGCCCGATTCGTTTCCCCGAAGCGTCCGCGCGCCGGCGTTGCGGGCGCTCCGGGTTCTGCCACTACAACGTGCGATCGTGCCCCGCGTGAGATCCGAAACGGGTGCGCCGCCGGTGGCGAAACGGATGCCCGCTGGTGTACGTTCAGGACCGATGCCGCCTCATCGCCGCCCGGTCGCCCCGGTTCGGAGGGGATATGACGCCGCCGCCCAATCTGTCGCGCCGCCGCGCGTTCCGCGCACCTCGACCTTGGCCGGCGCATCACATCGCCGCCTTTGTGCTCGCGCTCGGCGTGCTGGCCGGGTGCGGGCAGGTGCCGCCCGTGCCGACGCCGACCGTTCCCGCCGGACCGGGCGGCGGCGATGCCGCGGGCATTCCGGGCGATGCGACCATCAACCAGGGCATCCCGAACGTCACCGCCGAGGCGCGGCCGCCGAAGACCACCCTCGGCGACCTCGCGGGGCGGATGGACGCCGCTTGGAGCGGCGTTCGCTCCTTCCGCATGGTGCACACCGGCCCGGAAGCGGCGATGCCGCTCACCCGCGAGCCCGCCGCCGCGCCGCCCGCATCGACCCCGCAGGCCGGCGCAGCCGCAACGCCCGGCGCGACCCCGGTGGCAGCGACGCCGGTGGCGGGCGCGGCCGGCCCGCGGCAGTCGATCCTCGACGTCGCCGCGCCGGATCGCGTGCGGCAGGTCATCAGCGGCACGGGGGACACCGACCACGAAGCGATGGTCCTTGGCGACGAGGTGTACCTGCGCGGTCCATTCACGGCCAGCATCGTGCCCGGGACCCCGCCCGACGCCTGGATCGTGCTGCCGGCCGACGCGGTGCGCGCGGCCGCGAGCGACGAGCACAGCCCGGTAGCGATGCTGGCCGCGTTGCTCATGCCGCCGCCGTCGCCGCTGGCGACGCTGCCGCCGAACCTGCTGCCGCAGGAGCCGCGCGACCTCGGCGCGGTCGAGGTCGATGGCCGGGCCTGTCGCGCCTGGGGAGCGGCGAACACCACGCGCACGGGAGAACGGCTCGACATCACCATCGCGATCGACGGCGACGGTCTCCCCTGCTCGATCGAGACGCGCAAGGGCACGGAAGTCCAGGGGCTCATCGTGTGGGAAGCGTTCGGCGAGGAGATCGCCATTGAAGCGCCCGCCGCCGCGACCCCCGTCGCCGCGCCGATGGCGACCCCTATGGCCGGCCACGACTGACGGCAGCCAAGCAACGCCACGGTCATCCCTCGACAGGCTCGGGATGACCGTGGGCACGAGGGCGGGCACCTGCCTATCGCGCGCTCCGATTGACAGCGCGCGGCCCGGTCGCCAGAATCGCCACCGCTCGACCGCCGCACCCAGAGGAACCCACGTGACCCGCGCCGCACTCGATGCCGTTCCGTTCACCGCCGCCGACCTCGGGTTCGCCGGCGACGATGCGTCCGGGTGGACGAAAACGCTGCGCGGGACGCCGGTCGCCTTTCGCCCGATCCGCGCACTGGCCGAGTTCGATCCGGTCGAGCGGCTCCAGCAGGTCGTCTTCGGGGTGAGCGACCGCGACCTCGCCGCGGCCAGCGGACTGATCGTCGTGCAGGAGACCGGCGGCGAGATCCTCGGCGCGTACGTGCCCGATGGCGGCGACCTCACGCTCGCCGGGGTGCTCGTCGGCTGGGGCGGCTGGGTGGACCGCCGGCCCCGCATCCTCTCCGACCTGCTCGCCGTGGAGCCGAGGTTCCGCAACCTCGGGCTGGGCGGGGAACTCAAGAAACTCCAGGCGGCGGTCGCCCTGTCGCGGGGATTCAAGGAAATCGTCTGGACGGTCGATCCGCTGCGCGCGGCCAACGCCCGCCTCAACTTCGAGAAACTCGGAGCCGTCTCCGACGTGTACGAACGCGACCGCTACGGCGCAGAGTACGGCGCGGGCCTGTACGGCGGGATGCCGACCGACCGCCTGCACGTCCGCTGGGAGATCGGCTCCGACCATGTCCGCGACCGGCTGCTCGGCGGCGCGCCCGCGCGCGACCGGGATGCGGTCGCGTCGCTGCCGGCGTGGCGGCCCGGACTTCGGGCACACGCCGCGCGCATCGCCATCCCCGACGACGTCGATGCCCTGCTCGCCGCCGACCCGGACGCCGCGCGGCGCTGGCGGCTCGACACCCGCGCCCAAATCGAAGGCGCGTTCGCCGACGGCTGGCACGTTACCGGATTCGCCCCGGGGACCGGGCCGGATCGCTCGGCCTCGTCCCTCCTCCTCGAACGCCCGCACGACGCTGGAGATGCCGGTTCATGACCTTCGCTCCGCTGACCATCGCCGCGATCGACGTGATCCCCGTTCGCCTGCCGCTGCGCGAACCGTTCGTCATCGCCTACGCCAGTTACCCGGATGTCCAGACCGTGCTGGTGCGCCTGCGGACCAGCGACGGCACCGAGGGCTGGGGCGAAGCCACCCCGGACCCGAACGTCACCGGCGAAACGTGGTCCGGCACGGCGGCGACGATCCGCGATGCCCTCGCTCCCGCCCTGCTCGGCCGCGACGGCTGGGACCGGGATGCGCTGCTGCGCGACCTGGATGCCCGCGTGGAGGGCGCGCCCGCCGCCAAGGCGGCATTGGACATCGCCCTCCACGACCTCGCGGCGCGCGCGCTCGGCATTCCCCTCTGGGCGCTGCTGGGCGGAAGGTCGAAACCGCACCTCGAAATCTCGCGCGTCGTCAGCATGCTCTCGCCGGAGGAGATGGCGGACGCGGCGACCCGGCACGTCGCGGCCGGGTTCGGCACCGTCAAACTCAAGGTCGGCGACCCGGCCAACCCGATGCTCGACGTCCGTCGCGTCGCCGCCGTGCGTGAGGCGGTCGGGCCGGACATCTCGATCAAGGTGGACGTCAACCAGGGGTGGCGCACCCCGGGTGTCGCCATTGCGGCGATCCGGGCGATGGAACCGTCCCGCCCGCGCTACATCGAACAGCCGGTCGCCGCCTGGGATATCGAGGGACTGGCCGACGTCCGCCGGCAGACCGGCGCGACGATCATGATCGACGAGGGCTGCCACGGGCCGCGCGAGATCCAGCGGGCGGTGGCGCTGCGCGCGGCCGACCTCGTGAACATCAAATTGATGAAGACCGGCGGCATCGCCAGCGCGCTGCGGACAAACGCCATCGCGGAAACGGCGGGCATCGTGGCGCAGGTCGGTACGATGGTCGAGAGTTCGGTCGCCTCCGCCGCCGGACTGCACCTGGCGATGGCGCTGGCCAACGTCGAGACGGTCGAGATGGGCGGCCCGCTGATGATCACCGAGGACATCGGCGACCTGCGGGGCTGCTACGATCCCCCGCGGATCACCCTGCCCGACGGCCCGGGCCTCGGTATCGCTGTCGATGAGGGGACAGTGCGCCGGTTCAGCGATGCATGGTGGCAACTGCGGGCGTAACCCTCCGTCATCCCGCGCCCGTCGAGGGATCCCGTCGCTCCTCGAC
>JAFAEX010000134.1 GCA_023423795.1 Chloroflexota bacterium
GATGCAGACCGTGGCCGGCGGCGGCGCGATCCCCGGCGGCGAAGCCGACGTGCGGGCCGATGCCGGCGGCCGCTTCGGCAGCCACGCGGGCGCGCCCGGCGATGCGTCTGCGAGCGGTAGCAGAAGCGTCGATCGCAGCGTCGATCGCGTGATCGATGTTGGCACGGACGACCGGGATATCTCGGCCAGCGTCGGCGGCCACGGCGGGCTCGGCGCCGGCATCGACCAGGACACCAACGTGGACGTGCCCAGTCCGCTGCTGGGCACGTCCGGCATGGCGCCCAGCGACGAACCGGACGCCACCGGACATTGAATGCAGCACCAGGCCGGTTCGCCGGATCGGTGACAATGTGTCATGGTGGCACGGCCCCTGCGTATGTACGAACAACGGGCAAACGGCCTTCCCCCTTCCCTCCGCCGGTTGTCCTATCAGCCCCTCCTGCTGAACCCCCGGGCCATCCCCCGGGGGTTTGGTGTGCCGCCGCGCGGCGTCGTGCATCGCCGCGAGGAGCGCATCGCGTCGTCGAGGTAGGCGGAGACACGGGCGAGTCCCGGCGGCTACCATGAGATCCGAATCCGACGCGCCGCGAGGAGGTCGCCCGGTGATTCCATCCAGCACGTTCACCGCTTCGCGCCGACGTCTCCGCCCCGCGCTGGTCGCCCTGCTGGCGCTGTCGCTCGGGGCTGCGGCAACGCATGGCCCGGTCGCCGCCGCCGAGGCGTCGCCGGGGCCGGTCGCCTGCACGGTGACCCCCCGGACGGTGGCCGACGTGGTCGCGGTCGTGAACGCGCCGCGGGCGGCGGGCACCCCGATCCCGGATGCGCATGGCCACGATCACCCCGACAACGCGACGCCGCCTGCCGAGGACGCGGCGACACCTGCTGCGCCCGGCGCGGCGTCCCCGACCCCGGTGCGCGAACCGACCGGGCCGGGGCGACCGCTGGGAATCGTGCTGCCCGAGGGCGACCCGGCCGCGCCCGAGGACGTGTCCGCGATGACCGCCGCCATGGAGCAGTTCGTCGCCTGCGCGAACGCCGGCGACAGCCTGCGCCAGATGGCGCTGGTCACCGACGACTACCTGCGCCACGGGTTCGCCGGCGCGCACCTGACCGAGGCGGACGTCGTCGGGTTCGTCGGCACGCCGCAGCCGATCGCGCCGGAGGACCAGCGGACGGTCGCCGGCGTGCGCGGGGCGCGGGTGCTGCCCGGCGGGTTCGTCGCGGCGCTGTTCGACCTCGCGGCGGTCGGCGGCCCCGTGCCCGGCGAGATCCGGACCGACTTCGTCGTCTTCGAGGAGCAGGACGGCCGCCTGCTCGTGGCCGCCTACGTCAACGGCCTGCCGCCGGAGCAGTTCGGCCCGGAGGCGACGCCACTGCCGTAGCCCGGGGTTGGCGATGGTGGAGATCGCATCGCGTAACAATCGGGATGACGTCGTGCAACGCCCGGTTTCGGCGCGGGCGGCGAGCGGGCCTGGATGAACGTTCCGGCCCGGCGGGAGGTACGTAACGAATGGGAACGGGAGCCGGCACCGACTACGTCGCCTTGGCGGGTGAAGCACTCGCCCGGATCGGCGAGACCAAGCCGCTCGTCCACCAGATCACGAACGTGGTCGTCACCAACGATTCGGCCAACCTGACCCTCGGGTTCGGCGCGCTGCCTGTTATGGCCTACGCGATCGAGGAGGTCGCCGAGATGGCCGCCATCGCGCAGGCGCTGGTGCTCAACATCGGAACCCTCTCGGCGGCCGAGATCGAGGCGATGCTCGTGGCGGGGCGCTCGGCGGCCGACCACGGCGTGCCGATCGTGCTGGACCCGGTCGGGGCCGGGGCCACCCACTTCCGAACCGAGAGCGCGCTGCGGTTGCTCGGGGAACTGCCGATCGCGGTCCTGCGCGGCAACCGCGGCGAGATCGGCGCGCTGGTCGGCTCCGGCGAGGTGCGCGGCGTCGAGGCGACCGGCTCGGAGGACCCGCGCGCGGTCGCGGAGGCGGCGCGCGACCGCTTCGGCGTGACCGTCGCCGTCACCGGCGCGACGGACGTGGTGACCGGCCTGGACGGCACCCTGCTCGTGGACAACGGCCACCCGCTGCTGGGCAGGATCACCGGGTCGGGGTGCATGGCAACGGCCGCCATCGGCATCTTCAACGCGGTGGGCGAGGACCGCGCGCTCCAGACCGCGCTGGCGCTCGCGACGTACGGGCTGGCCGCCGAGCGCGCCGCCGCCGGCGATCCCGGACCCGGCACGTTCCGCGCCCGCCTGCTCGACGAGGTTGCCGCCCTTGCCGACGCCGGGGTGGATGGGGTGCGCATCCGGGCAGCGTGAGTTGGTTGCACCATCCATCGCCGTAGTGCGCCCGGGGATGATGGCGGTTGCGAAATTGATCTGGACACCGGCCGCGCCCGCCCGGGGTTGAAACCCCAGGCTACGGGAACGAAACCCCTCCGGGGTTGAGCACGACGGACGCTGCACCAACGCCCGTATTCAGTCCCTGAGGGACTTCGTTCGCGTAGCCCGGGACTTCGAGCCCCGGGCGCGCATCGCTTTGGCAACCGCCATCATCCCCGGGCGTCACGGTGACCGGAAACGTAACCGGACCCGGGAGCGATGCGCATGCCCGGCCCACCGATCACGAACCCGCCATCGCCGCCAGCACCTCATCCCGCGTGGGCAGGAGCGCTGGGTCCGGCGGGCGGGAGATCTTGAGCGCCGCGGCGTGGGCGGCGAAGCGGGCGCAGGCGAGCGGGTCGGGATCGCCGGCGGCGAGCGGAGCCGTCCAGGCGGCGAGGAAGCCGGCGTGGAAGGTGTCGCCGGCGCCGATGTCGAAGACGACCTCGGCGCGGACGGCGGGCAGCCGGTGCACGGCGCCGCCGGTCGCCAGCAGGATCGCCTCGGCCCCGTCGGTGACGGCGACGACGCGCGGGCCGAGGGCGGCGATCGCTTCGGTGGCCGCCGCGGCGTCGTCCACGCCGGCGAGCAGGCGGGCTTCGGCGGCGTTCATCAGGGCGAGATCGGCGTCGGCGAGCGCCCGCCGCTGGGCGGGGATCGCTTCGGTCTCGCCGCCGCGCCACGCCGCCGGCCGGTAATTCGGGGTGTAGCAGACGGTGAGGCCGAGGGCGCGGGCGCGGGTCATCAACGCGAGCGCTTCGTCGCGCAGGGCGGGGTCGCGCAGGCTGGCTTCGCCGACGTCGAACACCCGCGCCCGGCGCAGCGCGTCGTCCGGCACCTCGGCGGCGCGCAGGGTGGCGAGCGGGTCCGACGTGCCCGGGAAGCGGTAGAACGCATAGGCCTTGCGCCCGGCCTCGTCCACGCTGGCGAGGGCGAGCGGGGTGAGTTGGCCGGCGACGTCCGCAACGGCGACGGTGTCGATGCCGGCCTGCTCCAGTTCGCGGCGCATCCACCGGCCGAGGTCGTCGGCCCCGACCCGCGAGACGATGCCGACGCGCGCGCCGAGGCGGGCGAGCGCCATCGCGAAGATGGTCGTGGAGCCGGACGGGAACAGCACCAGCGCGGCCTCGCCGACGGCGACCCCGGCGCGCGGCGGGGCGACCTCGCCCATCATCATGCCGAGGGCGAGGACATCGAGGGCAGCGTTCGGCGCGGATCGGTCGTCGGGCATCGGGAGTGGCTCCTCGGGCGGCGGCGCGCAATGCGTGGCCCGAGGATACCCGTCGTGCGCCCCGTCACGCCGCGACCGTTGGCGGGGGGGCGCGGGAGACCGCTGCTTCGCGTATCGTGCGCCGTACCGGAATTCGATGGGTGGCTGGAGGATCGCCAGGTGAAACTCGTCCTCGCCGGCGCCGAAGGGGAGGCGCATTTCCACATCCTCGACGAACTGAAGGAGGAGATCCCCGGGCTCGAGATCGTGACCGAACTGAACCGCGACAAGGTGCTCGGGGTGGTGGGCGACGCCGACGTCGTCTACGGCCTGCCGTCGGCGGAACTGATCGCGGCCGCGCCGAAGTTGCGCTGGATCCAGTCGTCGGCCGCCGGAGTGGAGTACATCGCGCGCATCCCGGAGGTGGTCGAGAGCGACATCGTCGTCACCAACACGCGCGGGGCGCACGGCCCGTCGATCGGCGAGCACACGTTCGCGCTGCTGTTCGCGCTGACCCGCCTGATGCCGGAGTGCTGGGAGCGGCAGAAGACGCACCGCTGGGACCGCACCGGGTTGTACCGCACGGCCCGCGAGATGAACGGCAGCACGATGGGCATCGTCGGCTACGGCGCGATCGGCCGCGCCATCGCCCGCCGCGCGACGGCGTTCGGGATGGCGGTGCTGGCGGTGGACGCCAACCCGGTCGATCCGGACGAGCACGCGCCGGACGTCTGGCCGGTTTCCCGGCTGGGCGAGATGCTGGAAGCGTCGGACGTGGTGGTGATCGCCGCGCCGCTCACGCCCGAAACGTACCGGCTGATCGACGGCGCGATGCTGGCGCGGTTGAAGCCGAATGCCTATTTGGTCGCGGTGTCGCGCGGCGGCATCGTGGACGAAGCAGCGCTGGCCGAGGCGTTGGGCAGCGGCCACCTCGCCGGGGCGGCGCTCGACGTGACGGAAGCCGAGCCGCTTCCGGACGACAGCCCGCTGTGGGACGCGCCGAACCTGATCATCACGCCGCACATGGCCGGGGCCAGCACCGAGAAGGAGCGCCGCTGCATCGAGGTGCTGAAGGAGAACCTGCTGCGCTTCCACCGCGGCGAACCGCTGATCAACGAGGTGGACAAGCGGCGGGGGTATTGACGGGAGCGTATCGGCGCCCCGGCGCGGCGTTCGCCCTCGATGATCGCGCGTGTCGGCCCGATGCTAGCCGGGCGCTGGCTTGTCAACCCAGCGCCCGGGCAGCATCCGAACGTGGGCACGGTTGCGGGTGCTTGCACGCAATCCGGCCGATCGATCCGGAACCGGCGCCGCGGGTGGGCGGGCCGGAGTTTTTTCGGCATTTATTCGGTATTTTTTCGCCGTTTATTCGGCGGCGGTTTTCCCGTAACCATGCGGAAACCGGGTTTCTTCGGCGACCCCCGCCAACCACGCGGGCGCACGCGGGGCGGCCGTGCCCGGGAACGTGTTCCGGGCGCTGGGAGTGGGAGGGGATAGCGAATAAACTCCAAATCGGTCAAAATTGCGCGTACGTACGCGGTATTGCACGACCGAGTAACTGCCGAAAAAATACCGAATAAATGCCGAATAAATACCGAACAAATGGGCGCCGCGGAGCCCCGCCGGCAGCCACCGTGCGCGGCGCGGGAGGGCGCCGGGCGGCCGGCGGCGGAGGCAGCCGCCCACATCCCGTGCGGCCCGGCAGACGCCCATCCGGCATCCGTCGTTCGTCACGACCGGCGAAGGAGGGCACGGTCCCTCCCCGGCGACGAACGGAATCCCGGTTCGCTCGGACTATCCGGCGGACGTCGCACGGATGCGCTCGGCGGTGACTGTCCCGTCGAGGCTGCCGAGCACCGTTCCGTCGGGGCCAGCGATCTCGATTCGAAAGGGGCCGCTCCAGCCGTTGGCGTCGGCCCGCACCGTCGCGGTGACGGTGTGGGTTCCGATCGGTCGGCCGGTCTCGTCTGCGCCAAGGGTGATGAAGGTCATCGCCGCGCCGCCGTCGTTCGTCGGTTCCCACGAGCCGAAGGCGGACGACCAGTACTCGAGTTTGTGGTCCTGCCCGGCGGCTGCCGGCGTCGGCGAAGGGAAGGCGACGACGACCGTTCCGTCCGATGAGAGCGTGGCGAGGTTCTCGCCACGGAACCCAGCCGAGGGCACATCGATCGACACGCGCCAGGATCCCACGACCGGATGCGGCGTCGTCACGCTGTCCTCCTTGTACGGAATCCGGCAGGTCGCTTTCGTTTCGCCCGCGCGAGACGCCGTGCGGTCGTAGGGGAGGGACCCGTGCCCTCACGCGTCCGTACGCGACTCCGGGCGCGGGAGGGCACGGGTCCCTCCCCTACGA
>JAFAEX010000146.1 GCA_023423795.1 Chloroflexota bacterium
CCGCCGGGGCGATGGCGCCGAACGCCAGCAGGACGCTCTCCATCACCCCGGTCCACGTCCGGCTGGCAGCGTATCCCGCGCCCCAGGCGATCTCGGCGACGGCCAGCAGCACACCCGCCGCCAGCGCCAGCCGCGCGAAGCGCTGGGTGGGCGCAAGGTCGGTCGCGAGCAGGAATGCCCCAAGCGCGACCAGCGACGCGCCGAACTCCGGCAACCACGGCCGCAGGGGATCGAACGCCGCCGGGGCGTACACCGCGGGCCGGGCGAGCATCAGGGCCCCGGTCACGAGCGCGATGGCGTGCACCGTGGCCGGGAGCGGCCGCAGGTTCGGCAGCCGGCGCGCCACCGCCGCCGCCCCGGTCCACTCCAGCACGAGCGGCGCCATGCCCAGCGCCAATCCGCCATAGACCACGGCGGCGTGCACCGCCCCGGTCGCGCCGAAGACCACGGCGAGGTTGGCGAACCCGAACGCGGCCAGCGTCAGCGCGGCCACCGCCGCCCGGTTCCGCCGGATCGGCCACGTCGCGATCCACACCACTGCGCCGCCGACCAGCAGGTAGGCGAGCCCGACCCCGCCTTCCCGCCCCGCCCAGGCCCGGTACGTCTGGGCCGAAAACCAGTGCGGCGCGATCAGCAGTGCCGTTCCCAGCAACACCTGGTACAGCCCGACCAGCGCAACCAGCAACGAGGGGCGGTCCCGGCCGGCATCAGTCGCCGCGCCGGCTCGCGTGCCCTGCTCCCTTTCCACGACTCGATCCGATCCGATCGGCCTCGCCATTCCCGGCGGACTCCGCCGTCCCGCCGCTTGACACGATCGAACCGAAGTAAACCGCTTGTAGACGGTTCGCGCATCCCGCGGATGAACCAGACATTTCAACGATTTCCCGTTCGATCGTTGGCTTCGCCTGCCTGGCCATCCGCGGCGGATCGGTGGCGCGTCCGGGGCGGAGTGCGTCCGCCGGCCCCGCAGCGAGTGCGTCCCGGGGGTTCTTCCAGCCGCCGATTCCCGATGATCTCGTTTATAATATAGACTCTTTGGCGCGCTGCGAAGGCGGCCAGAAGGCTGCGAGACTCCGCCAGCGATCGGGAGGGTAGGACATGCCGCCGTTTGGCTCTGGCGAGAAACGGGATGCGCGACCGGCCGCCGGTCGCATGCCCCCGGTGGACCTGCCTGACTTCGCTCCGGACCAATTCGCCGCCGCCGTGCGGCGTGGGCTGCGCGACCAACCACCGCCGGACCGAAACGCGCAGATCCTCGCCGGCGTCGTGGCCCAACTCTCCCGCCTCGCGAGCGAGCCTGACGAATGGCCGGCGCTCGCTCCCGGCGAACGCCGCGCGCTGCTGGCAACGATGATGCTCGCCCACGGCTTCGCCCCGGAGGGCAACCCCTTGCCCGCCGTGGCGGCGGTCTACCTTCACGTCGCGCCCGCGCTGCCGCCCGCCGAACGGATCAGGGTGGTCCAGGCCGTCGCGCAGGGCATCCGGCCGGACGCGAGGGAGGTCCGCGCTTTCCTGCCGGCCATGTTCGCCGACACCGACCCGACCGTCGTCTCCACCACCGCGCTGGAGTACGCACTGCTCGCCCCGGCCGGACCCGCCGACGTGATGGCCGGCGTCCGGGCGGTCCGCGACATCGCGACGAACCCCGATGTCGGCGGCTGGCGGGCTGGCGCCATCCTCGGTGGCGGGGTGATCCACGGCGACCACCGCGCCCCGGACCTGCTGGACGGGACATGGCGCTTCCTCGACCACGCCGGCAAGGAAGCCGTCACCACCTCGATCCGGCCCGGCCTGCTGCTGACCGGCACGATCGAGTTCTACCTCCGCTGGCTGGAAGATCCCGCTGAAATGGAACTGGGCCTCCCGGCATCGATCCTGTGCTGGCTGCCCGAAATCGCCCGCGGCGACGGTTCGGTGCGCGAAGTCGAGCGCTCGCTGCCGGCGAACTACCACGCCACGCCCGAGGAAAACCGCCGCACCCCGCCGGTGCGCGTGCTCCGCCAATGGTCGATCCCCGAATACGGCTGGTCCATCATGCCGCGCCTGGCCGCCGTCTGGGAGCGGGAAGGCCGCCCGGAACCGATGCGCGACGTCATGCGGGCCTGGGGCGGGTAGGGCGATCCTGGCTCGTGCGGCTCGGTGGCATCCGGTTGCGGCCGCGGGTGTGTTGCCTGGCCGTTGCCGGGTGGAACCGGCTACCCGGGCCTGCTCAACGAGGCCATTGTTCCGCCGTGATCTGCTTCGGCTCGTCCCCGCGACGCCGCCGCCGGAACGGCTTGCGCCGGCCGCCCGGTCCGCGCTACACTTCCCGCCGTTGCGCGCCTGTAGCTCAGGGGATAGAGCGTTGGGTTGCGGACCCAAAGGCCGCAGGTTCGAATCCTGCCAGGCGTACCACGAACCGCCCGCGCCGCAAGGCCGGGCGGTCTCTTTTTCCCCGATGCTCCGGGCGGAGTGCACCGCGCATCGTGCGGCGGGAAATCGCCGAGCGGACGGAGCCCCGCCCTGCCACGCGGCACGACGAACGAAGCACTATGCACCGCTCCCCGCCGTTTGCTATCATTCGCGGCGGAGAGGTGTCCGAGTGGTTGATGGTGCCGCTCTCGAAAAGCGGTCTGGTGATGAGCCAGCGTGGGTTCGAATCCCACCCTCTCCGCCGCAGGCCGATGGTCGCCGGCGCCGCGTTCGCGGCGCCGGTTTGCTTTTGCTGCCCGGCCGTCCGGCCGGGCAAGGAGCGCTCGCATGAATGTGGCCGAGGTGGTTCTGGCGGACGGCGTCGTCGCCATCGTTCGGCTCGACGACCTCTCGGCCGCCGTGCCGCTGGCCGCCGCGCTCGCCGCCGGCGGCGTCCGCGCCGTCGAATACACCTTCACCAACCGCACCGCCGCCCGCGCCATCGAGGCCGCCCGCGCCGAACTGGACGGCGCCGCCCTCGTCGGCGCGGGCACCGTGCTCGACGCCGAAACGGCCCGCACCGCCATCCTCGCCGGCGCCCAGTTCGTCGTCACCCCCACCGTCGCCCTGCCGGTCATCGAACTCTGCAACCGCTACGGCATCCCCACCGTCATCGGCGCGTTCACCCCGACCGAGATCCTGACCGCCTGGCAGGCCGGGGCCGACTTCGTCAAGGTTTTCCCCGCCAGCGCCGGCGGCCCGCGCTACCTCAAGGACGTCCGCGGCCCGCTGCCGCAGGTGCGCCTGATCCCCACCGGGGGCGTCGGCCCGGACAACGCCGCCGACTTCATCCGTGCCGGCGCCAGCGCCCTCGGCGTCGGCGGCAACCTCGTCGATCCGAAACTCGTCGCCGCCGCCGACTGGGCCACCGTCAGCGAGCGCGCCCGCGCCCTGGTCAACGTCGTCCGTGACGCACGCAAGGCCTAGACTCGGCAGCCGGACGTATCCATCGACCGTTCCATTTACCCTACCGCTGAATCGGCGGCTCGCGGCACGCTGCGCCGCGGTCCTGCCGCCGGAGGGGGGACGACATGGCAACGCCGGACGCCCGGACCGGACCAATCCTGCGCCGCGTGGCGCTCGCGCTCGTCGTGCTACTCGGCACGCTGGCGACCGTGTTGCCGCAATCGGGACTGGCCCAAGGCAACCCGCCGCCGGGGTTCACGGAAACCGTCGTCGCCTCCAACCTCGGCGCACCGACCGCGCTCGCGGTCGTGCCGAACGGGCACGCCAACGCGGGCGCAATCTACGTCGCCAGCCAGGACGGGACGCTCGGCCTCGTGCCCGCCGCGGGGGGTCCGCCGGAAACGGCGTTCGCGTTCGCCAACGCTTGCGACGGCAGCGAACAAGGACTGCTCGGCGTAGCGCTCGACCCGGCGTTCGCAGGGAACGACCGCGTCTACGTCTACCTGACCGAGCGGCGCGGCAACGCGTGCGCCAACCGCGTCTACCGTTTCGTCGCGAACCCCGACGGTACGCTGGACCCCGGCAGCCGCAAGCGCCTGCTCTCGACCGCCAAACTCGGCCCTACCAACCACAACGGCGGCGACATCGCGTTCGGGGCGGACGGATTCCTTTACGTTTCGATCGGGGAGAACGCGCGGCCGGACCTCGCCCAGGCCCGCAACACCCTCTTCGGCAAGATCGTTCGCATCACCACCGACGGCAAGGCCCCGAGGTCCAACCCGTTCGCCGGCCGCAAGACGAGCGCCCGCTGCGCCGTCACGGGCAAGACCAACGGCAAGAAGCGCTGCGCCGAGATCTTCGCCCTCGGCCTGCGCAATCCGTTCCGCATCGCCTTCGAGAGCGGGTCGAACCGCTTCTTCATCAACGACGTCGGCCAGAACGCCTGGGAGGAAATCGACCGCGGCGCGCGCGGGGCCAACTACGGCTGGCCCGAGCGTGAGGGACCGTGCCGGCGAGGAAACGGCGCGCCCACCTGTCCGGGCACGAACCGCTTCGTCGGTCCCGTGTACGCCTACAATCGCGACGACGGGTGCGTCACCATCACCGGCGGCGCGTTCGTGCCCGGCAACGCGGGGTGGGGAAGCCGCTCCGGGAACTACCTGTACGCCGACTTCGGGTGCGAAACCATTTTCGCCCTGTCCGACCCCTTCGGCGCGAACCCGAGCAGCAGCACATTCGCCACGGGCGTTGGCATGATCGTCGCCCTCCAGTTCGACCCGACCACCCCGGGCACCCTGCTCTACACGACCCATTCCGACGACGGCGAGGTGCGCCGGATTTCGCCGAACCCGTAACGCCGAATCAGGCTGCTGCCGCAACGCGACGGCGGCGCCGGGCGTTTCGGAGGCGGGCGGGACATCATTCCCCCGCCCGTCCGTTCGCCCCGGGCGGGCCGCCGGTGGTAGCATCCGGCCGACCCCGCCGAGACGAGCCGTCGCGCCGACCCCGACCGACGCCGGGAGGATTCCATGCCCACGCCCACGACCGCGGCCGCCCACCGTTCGCGCCCGCGATCGCTGCCGCTGCCGTTCCTGTTGGCCGCGCTGCTGCTGGTGCTGCCGCTCTTCGGCGCCATCGCCGCGAGCGCCCGGCAATCCGACGCCCCGGCGGCTTCGCCCGCGACCGGGCACGCCTCGGTCGTCGCCCACGGGCTGGCAATCCTGCCTCCGGGCGATCTCGCCTGGCGCGTTACCTACCGCTCGTCCGGCGACGAAGCGGCCGACGTCGGGACGGCGGGGCCGGGTTTCGTCGCGTCGGAACAGGGCGCCGTCCTCGCCGCCGTCGGTCCCGACCGCTGGTCGCTGCTCCTCCCCGGCGAAGCCGCGTTCATCGACGCCGGCGAACGCGACGTCCGCGGCGCCACCGACGACGATCCCGCCGCCTGGTTCGACATCGAACTCGTGCCGGCCGGCCGCGCCGACGCCGAAACCGGCGACGGCGGCATCCTGCTTTACGCCGGCTCCGCCTTCGCCGCCCCGTCCGACGACGATTCCCGGGACCTCGGCCTCGTGCGCGATGTCCTCCAACCGGACGAATCCACAACCATCGCCGTGCAGGCCGCGCCGACCCTCGTGCTCGCTACCCAGGGCTCCCTGCGGGTCGCGTCCGACGACGGCTCCTCGGCGGAACTCGCCATCGGGCAGGCCGGCGCGTTCCTCGGCAACGTGACCGTCACCGGCGCCGGCGAGGGGTCCGCCTCGTTCCTCGCCGCCGTCATCGGCGGCCCGGTTTCGCTGCCGGATGGCGGCGCGGCGGCCACGCCGCAGGCGGCCGGCGGCGCCGGCGGTCCCGGCGAGATCCAGGTTTCCGTGTACGGCTGCCCGCCCAACACCCGGCCGCGCCGCGCCACCCCGGATACCTGCCGCATCGAACCCGGCGCCGCCACCCTGACGCTCGTCGCGCTCGACGGCGACACTCCGCGCGACCTGGGCGCGCCCGAGGTCCGCGAAGGGCTGCCGTCCTGGGATGGGCTGCCGATCGGTTCGTACGCGATCCGCCCGACCGGCTTCGGCGCCGGCTACGATCGGCTTTTCGTGCCCGGCCTCGAAACCGTCTCCGGCGACGGATCGAACGGCATCGCGGCTGACGATGACGGCGGCTACCGGATCGACCTGACCGACGATGCGCCGGCGGCCCGTCTCGAAGCCTATGCTCTTGGCAGCGGTGGGGCGTTGCCCAGCGAAGGCGCGATCCGCATCGCCGATCCGGCCGATTCCACCCCGGCCGCCGGCGGAACGTCCGACGCCGAACGCACCCCGCGCGCCGGCCGCTCCCGGCAGGCGGAGGCCGCCGGCACCGCGACCCCGGTTACGACCGACGCCGTTGCCCGGCCGCGCCGCGGTTCCATCGCCGTGCGCGTCCTCACCTGCCCCGATCCGTACGCGTCCTTCGACGCCGCCCGCTGCGCCGCCGCCGCCGAGCCCTACCAGGTCACGATCACCGGCGAAAACGGCGATCCGCTGACCCTCGACGACGCCCGCGCCGATGGGTCCGGCGGCTGGGTCTGGGAAGACCTGCCATTCGACGACTACGTGCTCCAGCAGCCGATCCTCGCGCCGGGCGCCGCGACCTACTACCTGCCGGCCGGCGAACTGCTGCCGGACGGCACCGGCTACGTGCTCCGCATCGACGCCGATTCGCCGCGCCTCGACGTCGATCTCTTCGGCCTCGCGTCCGACGCCGCCCCGCCCGCGCCAACCCCGGTCCCGCCCGCTCCCGACGCCGCGCCGCCCGCGGGCGAGCCCGCCGACCCGGCTCCCGCCGCCGGCATCGACACCGACGGCGACGGCCTGACCGACGATTACGAGATCAATGTCTCCGGCACCGATCCCAACGTCTGGGACACCGACGGCGACGGCATCGGCGATGGCGATGCCGTCCTCGGCACCGCCGTGCCTTCCGGCGACCCCGCCGCGCCGCCGGCCGAACCGCCCGCGCCCGAAGAACCAGCCGCTCCCGCTCCCGCTCCTGGCGGCGATGTCGATACCGACGGCGATGGCCTGACGGACGCGCAGGAAGCGGAGTACGGTACCTCGCCCGAAGTCGCCGACTCCGACGGCGACGGCTGGTCCGACGGGGCCGAGGTACGTGCCGGAACGTCCCCCCGCGACTCCGGGGACGTTCCGCAGTCGTAATCACTCCCGCCCGGCCGTTGCCGTGGGGTCCCCGGCACCGGCCGGG
>JAFAEX010000185.1 GCA_023423795.1 Chloroflexota bacterium
GGGAGGGACCCGTGCCCTCCCTCGCCGGTTGTTGCGAACGAGGGAGGGCACGGGTCCCTCCCCTACGACCACGACGGCGATTCCGGCTGCAAACGGGTGTCACCAGGGCCCCGAGCACCGCCGCATCGCCACGGGAGGCGAACATGGCTGAGGGAAACGCGACCGGGGTCGCGCTGATCACCGGCGGCACGCGCGGCATCGGGTTGGCGGTGGCGCGTCGGCTGGCGAACGATGGCTACGACCTGCTGCTGACCTACAAGGGCGACGCCGAAGCCGCCGCCGCCGCCGTCGAGGAACTCGCCGCGACCGGGCGGCGCGCCGAGGCGCTGCAGGCCGACGTCTCCACCGCCGACGGCGCGGGCGCGGCGGTCGAGGAGGCGATGCAGCGGCTGGGGCGGCTGGATGTCGTCGTGAACAACGCCGGCATCACCCGCGACACGCTCCTCATGCGGATGAGCGAGGACGATTGGGATAGCGTACTCACGACCAACCTGAAGGGCGCGTTCCTGGTCGCCAAGGCCGCCGTGCGGCCGATGCTGCGGCAGCGCTCCGGCAGGATCGTCAACATCACCTCGGTCATCGGGCTGGTCGGCAACGCCGGGCAGGCGAATTACGCCGCCGCCAAGGCCGGACTGGTCGGGTTCACCAAGTCGTTGGCGAAGGAAGTCGGCTCGCGCGGCATCACCGTCAACGCTGTTGCACCCGGCTTCATCGACACCCGGATGACGGCCGAGTTGCCGGACGACCTGAAGCAGGGGCTGCTCAAGCAGACGCCGCTGGCCCGCTTCGGCACGCCGGAGGACGTGGCCGGCGCCGTGGCGTTCCTCGCCTCGCCCGACGCCTCGTTCATCACCGGGCACGTGCTCACGGTGGACGGCGGGTTGTTCATGGCGTAGGGCGGCGGTCGGTCCGAGAATCCCGTCATTCCGGCCTACAAGTTTCGTTCCGCGCCCCAGATATCACCCCGCTCCCAACCGTCATTTCGAGCCTGTCGAGGGATCTCGTTTCTCACCGAACAAGAGGAACGACGCGATCCCTCGACAGGCTCAGGATGACATGTGCACGGGGGAGCAGGCGACAGGTCGCGCGTGATATCTCTGGTCATACGAAATCCGGCTCTTCGCTGCTGTCGCGCCTGCCCGTGACGGCGCGCGTTCGGAGGGGAGGGACCCGTGCCCTCCCTCGTCCGTAAACGGCTTCGAGCACGGGAGGGCACGGGTCCCTCCCCTCCGAACGACGAACGGATTCGCGCACCAATCAGCCGGATTTCGGATCAGACCGCGCCGAGGAGTGCCTGCATGTTCGGCAGCGGCCGGCCAGCGCCGTTGCCCGCGGTGCGCGGTTCGGCGACCTCCCGGTGCAGGGCGATCATCCCGTCGAGCGCACGCTCCCACGTGAGTTCCCGGGCGAACTCACGCGCGGCCTGGCCCATGCGGGCGCGCAGATCCGGGTCGTCCAGCAGCGCCTCAACGTAGGCGAAGAAGGGCGCGTCGTCCTCCCCGTCGGCGACGAAGCCGGTGCGGCCGGGCATCAGGCATTCCCGCGGGCCGCCGTCGGCGCGTACGACCGCCGGCAGACCGCAAGCCTGGGCTTCGACCACCGTGCGGCCGAGGGTATCCGTCCGGCTCGGGAAGACGAAGATGTCGCAGGAGGCCATCGTGCGGGCCAGGTCCTCGCCGGTCAGGAATCCGGTGAAGGTCGCCGCCGAGCCGAGATATTCGGCGAGGGCATCGCGCTCCGGGCCGTCGCCGACCACGACGAGGTGGACGTCGTCGCGCCGTTGCAGCAGATCGAGATAGCCCTCGGCCAGCCGGTCGAGGCCTTTCTCGTGGCTGATGCGCCCGGTGTAGAGCAGCAGCGTCTTGTCCTCGCCGCCGAGCGCGCGGCGGGTACCCTCGTCGCGGCGGGAGGGATCGAAAAGCGCCGCGTCCACCCCGTTGCCGAAGACCTCGAAGCGGCCGATCTGGTATCCCCGCGCGCGCAACACGTCAACCGTCGCCGCTGAAGGCACGGTGACGACCGCGCACCGTTCGTAGAACTCGCGGACGAGCACCTCGACCACGTCGCCGAGCATTGAATCGCCCGAGAGGTGGCGAGCGTAGTCGCCGAATTCGGTGTGGTACGCGCCGACGATCGGCACGCCGAGGGTGATACCGGCGATCAGCGCGCTCAACCCGAGCGGACCGGGCGTGGCGATGTGGAGGACGTCGAACCCGCGCACGGCGACGAGGTCGAGCACGTCGAGCAGCGAGGGAACCGCCAGCGGCCGCCCGCGGTAAAGCGGGGTCGGCATCGAGGCGATCGAGCGCAGGTGCGCGCCGGAGGTGTGGTCCCCGCAGCGGACCACCGTCAGGTCCGCGCCGAGCGCGGCGGCATCCTGCGCCAGCAGGTTGCGGTACATGGTCGAGACGCCGTGGATGGCATCGAGGTCGTCGCCGAAGATGCCGATCCGCAGCGGTCCGTCCGGCGCCAGCCCGAGGCGTTCCCGCAGCGCGCCGCCCTTCTGCTTCTCCCGGCCAAAGTAACCGTGCACGCCGAGGTACGGGGCGAGGAACAAGTGGGCTTCGACCAGCCCGCCGATCTTCGTCAGTACGTTGAGCAGCGGAAAGCCGTTGCCGTCGTGCGACAGCGCGTCGGCGATGCGGGATTCGTAACGCCCGGTGATCGCCTTGCGGATCTGGCCGCCGGAAAGCGCGGAGAGCAGCGGCAGGTATTCGAGCAGTTTCGTTTCCGGCCCGCCGGTGGTATTGCCGACGACCGGTCCGCGCTCGGCCGAAGCCAGGCCGGCGATTTTGAATCCGGTGTGGGCCATCTTGGCGACCGAACCGTCCTCGCCTCCCGGCCAGACCTCGCCGCATCGCAGTGCGTCCAGCACATCCTCCGGGGACGAGGCGCGGGGCAGCGCCGTCCACGCCGCGCCGCCGTAGATTCCGGCGTGGTCATCGGAACCGCCGGTGCCGGCGATCCAGCGGTGGGCCGGCATCGGCAGCCCGTGGCGCGACGCCATCTGGCGCAGGCCGGACGCATCGACCTCGCCGGCCACGCGCGCGGTCAGCCGGTTCTGCTCGGCCGGGCGCGAGCCATTGACGAACTCCCAGACCGGGAACAGGACCATGCGCTTCTCGATCGCCGTCCGGTCGAGTTTGCCGTGCATCTCGAACATCGGGTGGGCGAGCACGTAGGGCAGCCCGGTTTCGCGCAGGAACTCGACCAGGTCGTAGACGTCGTCGCGGCGGGCCTGTAGTTCGGAGTGGATCGCGACGGATACGCCGTAGACGAGGACATCGACGCTGGTGCCGTCCTCCGGGAAACGGGCGTTGACCTCTTCGCCGACGATCACGTCCGGCCGGTGGGCGATGGTGAGCGCGCCGACGATCGTCTCGTGGTCGGTCAGCGCGACGAAGTCCATGCCGGCCGCGCGAACCATCGCCGCGGCGTCCTCCGGTAGGGTATAGGACTCCTTGGTTTCGCCGCCAAATCCGAGGCTCTTGACCCACCAGTTCGTCGCCGCCCCGGACGCGCTCGAATGGAGGTGGAGGTCGATGCGCGACAGCGGCACGTCGTCGGGCCGAGTGGTTTGCTTCGCGCGGTCGTGACCGTCGGGAACCTGCCGGGACCGGGGTTCGAGCATGGTGAGCGGGACTCCTGCGGTGGACACGGCGCCGAACGTCGGTGCTGGCGCATGCCTCCGATTGGGCGCCGGGTCCGAACCGCGGGGATTGGACGGACGTTTCTTGTCCGGCACAGGATAGAGGATCGGCCGGACGCTGGTTCGCCGCATTCCCGGTTGGACCGCTTCCGGCGGCCTTCGTATGGAAGGAACGACGTTGCCACGACAACGCCGGTTCCCGGTGGCTCCGATTCTCCCGGCGACAATGGCCCGTCGTGTGAATGGCGTGCGAAGGTGGTGCGGACATCCGCGCCAATGGTCCTTGTTCGGTGTTCGGACACCTGGTCGGTTGCGCCGGAATGCCGATTCCGCGTACCGTTCCCCTTGACACCGCGTGCCCATCCGATGGCCGCATGGCGCACCCGTCAGCCGATGCGTCCTACCCTGCGAACGGGCCGTTCGGAGCGGCCGCTGGGGGTGTCTGGTGAGCGAGGCGACGGCCTGGGCGGTCGAGGTGCGGCCGCGTGACGAGGTGCTCGACCCAAAGCGAAGCGAACTTGCGCGGCTGCTGGCGGCGCGGGAGTTCCCCGCCGACGGCGCATCGCACCGGCGGCTCTACCTCGTTTCCGGTCCGCGAACCGCTGACCTCGCCTCGACCATCGAACGGCTCGCGGCCGACCCGCTGCTGGCGGCCGTCGTCGGTGGCGACGATGACGGAGCCGGCTGGATCATCGACGTCTCGTTCCACCCCGGCGTGACCGACGCCGAAGGCGACAGTTTCGCCGAGGCCATCGCCCGCGAGGGGTTCGCCGGGACGCGCGTCCGCACCGGACGCCGCTACCGCCTTCCCGCAGCCATTCCCGAAGCCGATGCGCGCGCCATCGCGGTGGCGCTCGCCCACCCGGTCGTGGAGCGGGCCGTTTGCCGCGCCGCCGGCGAGGCCGGATTCGCGGCGTGGGCGGACGCGGCGTTCATGCCCGCCGCAGCGGCGACGAGCGAGGCGGCGACGGTACCCGTCCGTGGTCTGGATGCCGATGCGCTCGCGCGGCTTAGTTCGGAGCGGCTGCTGGCGCTGCCCGCCGAGGACATGCTGGCGGTGCAGGCGCACTTCGCGGCGCTCGACCGCGACCCGACCGACGTAGAATTGGAGACAATCGCCCAGACGTGGTCGGAGCACTGCGCCCACCGGACGTTCAAGGCGACCATCATCCACCGCGAGCCGGGCACGCCCGAGCGCGAGATCGAGGGTCTGCTCAAGACCTACATCGCGTCGGCGACCGATGACGTGCGGCGGCCGTGGGTGCTGTCGGCCTTCGAGGACAACGCCGGCGTCATCGAACTCGACGACGAGCGAGAAATCTCGTTCAAGGTCGAGACCCACAACCACCCCAGCGCGATTGAACCATTCGGCGGCGCGAACACCGGCGTCGGTGGCGTCGTCCGCGACGTGATGGGCGTTTCGGCGCAACCGATCGCCAACACCGACGTGCTCTGCTTCGGCCCGCTCGACCTGCCGGCGTCGGAACTGCCGGCGGGGTCGTTGCCGCCGGCCGAGATCTTCGACGGCGTCGTGGCCGGCATCGCCGACTACGGCAACAAGATGGGCATCCCGACCGTCAACGGCGCCACCCTGTTCGATCCGGGCTACGCCGCCAACCCGTTGGTCTTCTGCGGCACGGTCGGGCTTGCCCCGCGCGGCATGCGGCCGCGTCAGGTCGGAGTGGGCGACCTCGTGGTGGTCGTCGGCGGCCGTGCCGGGCGGGACGGCATCCACGGCGCGACCTTCTCCTCCGAGGTGCTGGACGCCGGGCAGGCGGCGACCCTCGGCAGCGTCGTCCAGATCGGCGACCCGATCGTGGAGAAGCGCATCGCCGACGTGCTGCCGCTGGCCCGCGACCGGGGCCTCTACACCGCCATCACCGACTGCGGCGCGGGCGGGCTCTCCTCGGCGGTCGGCGAGATGGCGAGCGAACTCGGGGCCGATGTCGATCTCGCGCTGGTTCCCCTCAAGTACCCCGGGCTGGAACCGTGGGAAATCTGGCTGTCGGAGGCGCAGGAGCGGATGGTGCTCTCGGTGCCTTCAGATCGCTGGCCGGAGTTCCAGGCGTTGCTCGCCGCCGAAGGCGTCGAGGGGACCGCGCTCGGGCGCTTCACGGGAACCGGACGGCTGGTGGTCCGCTACGGCGGGAACTTGGTCGCCGACCTCGACTGCGGCTTCCTCCACGGCGGAGCGCCGGTTCGCCGGCTCGAGAGCGTCTGGGCTGGGCCGAAGCCCTCGGATCGCCCGGAGCCGCTTTCCGGCGACCTGACGCCGTGGCTCGAACGATTGCTGGCCGACCCGAACGTCGCCTCGAAGGAAGAGATCGTCCGGCGGTACGACCACGAAGTGCAGGGGCGGACGGTCGGCAAGCCGTTCGTCGGGCCGGACGACGTCGGCCCGGCGGATGCCGCCGTCGTCTGGCCGTCGCCGGATTCGCCGCGCGCGGTCGCGGTCGGCTGCGGGATCAACCCGCGCTACGGGCGGATCGATCCCTACGCGATGGCGTTGCTGGTGGCCGACGAGGCGCTGCGCAACGTGGTCGCGGTCGGCGCGGACCCGGACCGGACCGCCATCCTCGACAACTTCTGCTGGGGCAACCCGACCCTGCCGGACCGTCTCGGCGGGCTGGTGCGCGCCTGCATGGGCTGCCACGACGCGGCGGTCGGGCTGGGGTTGCCGTTCATCTCCGGCAAGGATTCGTTGTTCAACGAGTACCGCACGCCGGACGGCGACGTGGTCCCGATCCCGGGCACGCTGCTGATCTCGGCCATCGGCATCGTCCCGGACATAGCCCGCGCTTGCTCCTCCCACCTGAAGCAGGCGGGCAACCTGCTTTACCTCGTGGGAACGACCGGGGACGACCTCGGCGGATCGCTCCTCTGGTCGCTGCGCGGCGTCCTTGGGGAACGCGCGCCGGTGGCCGACCCGAAGCGGGCGCGCGGCCTGTTCGGCGCCGTCCACGGCGCGATGAACGTCGGCCTGGTTCGTTCCTGCCACGACCCCAGCGAGGGCGGGCTGGCGGTCGCCGCCGCCGAGATGGCGATCGGCGCGGGCGGCTTGGGGTTGGAGATCGACCTCGACGCGGTGCCCGTCAGCGGCGAACGCCCCAGTGGTGATGCGCTGCTGTTCGGGGAATCGCCGACCCGGTTCCTGCTCGAAATCGCGCCCGAAGATGCGGCGGATCTGGAACGCGCCCTCGATGGTCAGCCGTGGGCACGGATCGGGCGGGTGATCGCCGAGCCGGTGCTGCGGATCGACGGAGCAGCCGCGACGATCGAGGCCGACGTGGAACTGTTGCGCCGGGCCTGGCGGACGCCGTTGCGGCAGGAGGTGTTCGCGTGAACGCGGCGACGTTGAGCAATCCGGCGCGGTCCCGTGCGCGGTCCGCCGGCGGGCCGGAGGCGCTCGTGCTGCGCGCGCCGGGCACGAACTGCGACCGGGAAACGGCACTGGCGCTGGAACTTGCGGGCGCGCGGCCGGAGCGGGTCCACGTCGAGGCGCTGCTGGCCGGCGAGGTCGAACTGGACCGGTTCGGGGTGCTGGTGCTGCCGGGCGGCTTCTCGTTCGGCGACCATCTCGGGGCCGGTGCGCTGTGGGCACACCGGCTCGGCGCGGCGCAGGAAGCGCTGGCGCGCTTCGTCGAGGGTGGCCGCCCGGTGCTCGGCATCTGCAACGGCTTCCAGGCGCTGCTCAAACTCGGCGTGCTACCGGGCGGTACCCTCGGGACGAACGTTTCCGGCCACTACGAGTGCCGCTGGGTGCGGCTGGAGCGGCCGGCGAACGCCGGGACGCCGTTGCTGGCCGGGATCGACCGCATTGCGCTGCCGGTGGCCCACGGCGAGGGGCGCTACGTGGCCGAGAGCGAAGCGGCGCTCGAAACGCTGCGGGAGCGCGGCAACGTGGCGCTCGTCTATGTCGATGACGACGGCCCGACTGCGGCCTATCCGGCCAACCCGAACGGCTCGGAGGGCGCGGTCGCCGCGCTGACCAACGACGCCGGCAACGTGCTCGGCCTGATGCCGCACCCGGAACGGGCCGTCCTGCCGGGCATGGCGCCGGCCGGGCGCGAGGACGGCGTCGGGCTGGCGATCTTCCGCAACGCCGTCGCGATGGCGAAGGGGTGAGCCGGTGACGACCTACGCCGACGCCGGCGTCCACCTCGACGACGCCCGCGTGGTCACGGAGCGGCTGGCCGCCATCGTCGGCGCGGGCCGGGGCGCGGGCGTGCTGGCCGATGTCGGCGCGTTCGGCGGCATGTTCGCCCTCGGAAAAGGGCGCGCGCTGGGCGAGCCGGTTCTGGTGGCCTCCACCGACGGCGTCGGCACCAAGGTCAAGATCGCCGCCGCGCTCGGCCGGTACGACACGGTCGGGTTCGACATCGTCAACCACTGCATCGACGACATCGCCGTGCAGGGCGCGCGTCCGCTCTTTTTCCTCGACTACCTCGCGCTGCACCGGGCCGATCCCGAAACGGTCGCGGCCATCGTCTCCGGGGTCGCGCAAGCCTGCGCTGCCGCCGGGTGCGCGCTGCTGGGCGGCGAGACGGCCGAGATGCCTGACGTCTACCAGCCCGGGGAGTTCGACCTCGCCGGGTTCGTCGTCGGGCTGCTCGATAGATCCGAGATCGGCCGGAACGGCGTCCCGGAACCGGGCGACGTGCTGCTTGGTCTGCCGTCGAGCGGACTGCACACCAACGGCTACTCGCTGGCGCGGCGGGTGCTGCCGCCGGAGACGTGGGGCGATGAGGTCGCCGCGCTCGGCTCGACCATCGGCGAAGCGCTGCTGGAGCCGCACCGGCTCTACCTCGGCCAGATCGCCGCGTTGCGGGAGGCCGGGGCCCGCGGGTTCGCCCACATCACCGGCGGCGGGTTCGCCGACAACGTGGCGCGGGTGCTCCCGGAGGGTGTCGCCGCCGAGATCGACGCCGACGCCTGGGAGCCGCTGCCGATCTTCCGGCTGATTGCCGACCGCGGCGGCGTGGCGCGGGAGGAGTTGTACCGGGCGTTCAACATGGGCATCGGGTTGACCGCGGCGATTCCAGCGGAATCCGTGGGCGCGGTGGTCGCGGCCGTGCCCGAGACAATCGTCATCGGCTGGGTGGCCGAGCGGGGCGGCGGCGAGCCGGTGCGGTTGCGCGGCGGGTACGGAACGCGGCCGGCGGGCGTGGCGTGAGGAGCGGGGCAGCGATGGCGACCGGCGCCGAAACGGAAACCGGACGCGGGCAGCGCCTCGCCGAAGGCAAGACCAAGGTGGTCTTCGCCCACGCCGATGATCCGGTGCTGGCCGAGATCGTCCACAAGGACGCCATCACCGCCGGCGACGGCGCCCGGCGCGACGAGTTGCCCGGCAAGGGCGCGCTGGGCGGCCGCACGACCGCCAACGTGTTCCGGCTGCTCGAAACCGCCGGCATCCCGACGCACTTCGTCGCGGCCCCGGCCGCCGACCGCATGGTCGTCCGGCGCTGCGCCATGATCCCGCTGGAAGTCGTCATGCGCCGCCTGGCCGCCGGATCGTTCGTGCGGCGCACGGGCACGGCCGAGGGTACTCGGTTCGATCCGGTGCTGGTCGAGTTCTACGTCAAGGACGACGGCGCCCACGATCCACTGGTGGACGCCGGCTGGATCGCCGGAAACGGTGTAGCGTCCCCCGACGATGTCGCGGCGATGACCCGGATCGGCCGCGAGGTGTTCGCGACGCTGGAGCGCGCCTGGGCCGCGCAGGGCGTGTCGCTGGTCGATCTCAAGATCGAGTTCGGGCGCGATGCGGACGGCCGACTGCTGGTGGCCGACGTTATCGACAACGATTCGTGGCGGCTCTGGCCCGGTGGGCGCAAGGAGGCGATGCTGGACAAGCAGCGCTACCGCGATCTCCGCGAGGTCACCGGCGAGGCGCTCGCCGACGTGCTCGCCCATTACCGTCAGGTGGCCGACATGACCGACGAATTCGCGACGACGCCGACCACCGCCACGGTGCGCGAAGGCGACGACGACAAGCCGAAGGAGGCCTGCGGCGTCTTCGGCATCTGGGGCGCGGACGCCGACTGCATCCGCACCACCCTGCTCGGGCTGATGGCGTTGCAGCACCGCGGGCAGGAAAGCGCCGGCGTCGCGGTGCTTCAGGAGGACGCCATCCGGGTCGCGGTCGGCATGGGCCGAGTCGATCAGGTCTTCCGGCAGGAGCAGGTCGATGCGCTCGAAGGGCGCGCGGCCATCGGGCACACCCGGTACTCGACGACCGGCGGCTCGCGCATCGAGAACGCGCAGCCGCTGTTCGTCCAGCGCAACGGCGAATCGCTCGCCCTCGCCCACAACGGCAACGTGGTGAACCCGGTCGAGTTGCGGCGCTGGGTGGTCGAGCACGGCGGAGAGCCGGTTTCCGGGTCCGACTCGGAACTGCTCGCCTGGGTGGTGCTGCTGTCGCCGGGGTCGTGGGAGGAGCGCATCCGGGCGATGATGGCCCGCGCCCGCGGCGCCTATTCGCTGGCGATCCTGACCGAGGACGCCGTCTTCGCGGTGCGCGATCCGTGGGGCTTGCGCCCGCTCTGCCTCGGCTGGCGGGACGACCACTGGCTGGTCGCCTCCGAGAGTTGCGCGCTCGATACCGTCGGCGCGGAACTGGTGCGCGAGGTGCAGCCGGGCGAGATCCTGCGGCTCGACGGCTCCGGCCTGCGCGCCAACCTCCAGCGCAACGCGCCGCCGCCGTCCCTGTGCGTATTCGAGCACATCTACTTCGCCCGCCCGGACAGCGTGCTCGGCGGCCGCACCGCCTTCGAAGCGCGGGTCGCGATGGGGCGCGAACTGGCCCGCGAGCACCCGGCCGATGCTGACCTCGTGATCGGCGTGCCCGATTCCGGCGTCCCGGCCGCCATCGGCTACGCGCAGGAGATGGGCCTGCCGCTGTCCGAAGGGCTGATCAAGAACCGGTACGTCGGCCGCACCTTCATCCAGCCGGACCAGCATTCGCGGCAAGCCGGAATCCGGCTCAAGTTCAACCCGCTGCGCGGCGCCGTCAAGGACAAGCGCGTGGTCGTGGTGGACGACAGCGTGGTGCGCGGCAACACGATGCCGAAGATCGTCGAGTTGCTGCGGCGCGGCGGAGCGACCGCCGTCCACCTGCGGATTTCGTCGCCGCCGATCGCTCATCCCTGCTTCTTCGGCATCGACATGGGCGACCAGAAGAAACTGGTCGCGAACGGCCGCTCGGTGGATGAGATCCGGGGCTGCCTTGGGGCGGATACGCTCGGGTACCTCGCCATCGACGGGTTGCGGCGGGCCGTGGGGGACCAGCCGGGCGGCGCAGGCCACTGTTTCGGCTGCCTGACCGGCCGATATCCGGTCGCGATCGACGAAGCGGTGGACAAGGGGTTCCTCGAACGGGCATGCTGCAAGCCGGATCCCGAGTCGGACGGCGTCGATGCCGCGCCGATGGACCTCGTGGTCGTATCGGGATGAGTTTCGCGGCCGCCCGCGGCCGCGATCACGGTGGGCAGGAGAGGCGGCGATGGCACACCCGATCGACGTGCTGGTGGTTGGCAGCGGCGGACGCGAGCATGCGTTGGCCTGGGCGCTGCGCCAGTCGCCGTCCGTGGGTCGCCTCTACGCCGCGCCGGGCAATCCGGGCATCGCCGCGGTCGCCGGCCTCGTCGATATCGCGGCCAGCGACGTAGACGCCCTCGCCGGCTGGGCCGCCGACAACTCAATCGGGCTGGTCGTCGTCGGGCCGGAAGCGCCGCTCGCCGCCGGGCTTGCCGACCAACTCGAAGCGCTCGGCATCCCCGTGTTCGGCCCGACGAAGGCAGCTGCCGAACTGGAGTGGTCGAAGGTCTTCGCCAAGCAGTTCATGCTCGACCACGGCGTCCCCACCGCAAAGTACGCCGCGTTCGACGAACTGCAACCCGCCTTGTCCTACGCCGCGGCCGCGACCTACCCGCAGGTGGTCAAGGCCGACGGACTGGCTGCGGGCAAGGGCGTGGCCGTTTGCAATTCGCTGATCGAGGCGGAAGCGGCGATCCGGGCGGCGCTCCAGCACGGCGCATTCGGGCTGGCCGGGGCGCGGGTGGTCATCGAGGATTTCCTGCCGGGCGACGAACTGAGCGTGATCGCCCTGACCGACGGCGAGCGGATCGCGGTCTTGCCGGCGGCGCGCGACCACAAGCGGTTGCTGGACGGCGACCGGGGGCCGAACACCGGCGGCATGGGCGCATACGTGCCCGTTCAGGAAGCCGAGGGCGAGCCGCTGCGGCGGGTCCGAGACGAGATCCTGGAACCGACCATCGCCGGCCTGCGCCAGATGGGGCGACCCTACCGGGGCGCGATCTACGCCGGCATCATGATGACCGCCGACGGCCCGAAAACGCTGGAGTTCAACTGCCGGTTCGGCGACCCGGAGACGCAGGCGATCCTGCCGCTGCTCGACGGCGACCTCGCCGCGCTGCTCCTGTCCTGCGCCACCGGGCAACTCGACCCCGCTACCCTCGTGGTGAAACCCGGCGCGGGGGTGTCGCTGACGCTCGCCGCCGAGGGCTACCCCGAACGGCCGCGCTCCGGGGATGCGATCGCCGGAGTTGCCGAGGCCGAGGCGACCGGCGCGCTCGTCTTCCACGCCGGAACGGCGCTCACCGACGAGGGCGGGCTGGAGAGCGCCGGCGGCCGCGTGCTCTCCGTCGTCGGGACGGGCGACACGCTGGAGGCCGCGGTGGAGCAGGCGTACGCCGCAGCCGACAAGATCTCGTTCGACGGCATGCACGTGCGCGGCGATATCGGCCGTGCGCCGGCGAGCCAGCCCGGGGAATGAGGTCGATCGCGGTCCTGGCCTGCGGCGGCGGCAGCAACCTGCAGGCGCTGCTCGACGCCAGCGCCGCCGGGACGCTCGGCGCATCCGTGTCCGTCGTCGTGGCCGATCGCCCGTGCGGCGCGCTGGCGCGGGCCGAAGCCGCCGGCGCGCGCGCCGTGCTGCTGCCGATGGCGGCCACCGCGCGTCGCGATCCGGCCACCCGCCGCGCCTACGACGAGCGCCTGGCCGACGTGCTGGCGGTCTTCGCGCCCGACCTCGTCGTCCTCGCCGGCTGGATGCTGCTGCTGTCTCCCCAGTTCCTGGCCCGCTTTCCAGGGCGGGTCATCAACGTGCATCCGGCGCTCCTGCCGGAGAACGGCGGGGATGTCGTTGAGACGAACCGGGGCGCGATCCCGGCGCTCCGGGGCGCCTACGCCGTGCGCGATGCCTTGCGCGCCGGCCTGCCGCTCACCGGCGCGACCGTCCATGTCGTCACGGACGACCTCGACGCCGGCCCCGTCCTGCTGCGGGGTGAGGTCGCGATCTTGCCGGGCGACGACGAAACGACGCTGCACGCCCGCATCAAGGCGGTGGAGCATCTTTTGCTCCCGCGCGCGGTCGCAGCGCTGCTCGGAACTTCGGCGGAAAGCCCAGGCACGCCCGGTTGCGGTTGATGCGTTTGGAGCGCGTTTCAGCCCCCCTTCCCCGTCATCCCGGGTTTGTCGAGGGATCTCGTCACCGCCGCGAATCCGGTGAGAACGAGATCCCTCGACAAGCCAGGGATGACGGTTTGGAAACCGGCGGCCAGGTTGTGAAACAGGCTCTTCATGCAGGGATTGGCGGCCGTTGCCGTCCGCTCGGGGCTGGAACCCGCTTCGGAACCGATTCCGTCGTCATCCCGAGCCTGCCGAGGGATGACGACGGAGGCGGTTCCGAAACGCGAATTTTCGGAGGCGCCGGGTTGATGCGGGTACTGCCCGTCCCCAGCCCCGGAGGGGCTTCGTTAGCGTAGCTCGGGGTCTCAACCCCGGGCGGGCGTGGCCGGTGGCTGGATCAATTTGGCAACCGCCATCAACCCCGGGCGGGCGTCGCCGGTGTCCGGATCAAATTCGCAACCGCCATCATCCCCGGTGGGACGTGGCCGGTACCCGGATCAACAACCCAGCCGCCATCATCGCGTCCGCGCCTTCTGCGCTCGCGTTGGAGCAGGCTTTCCAGACCGGATCGCGCGGCACCTGCGCCCGGCGGGCCGAACCATGATGGTACTGTTGCGCCCTGCAATCAGCCGACCGCCGCGCCCGTCGTCGTTCGGGGCCGGCCGACCCGAAGGGCGCCATGACCGAGTCTCGTCCCCTGTTCCGCAAGGTGCTGATCGCCAACCGCGGCGAGATCGCGCTCCGCGTCCTGCGCGCCTGCCACGATCTCGGCGTGCAGGCCGTCGTGGCCTATTCCGACGCCGACCGCGATTCGCTGCCCGTCAGGCTGGCCGACGAAGCCGTCTGCATCGGGCCGGCGCCGGCGGCGCGGAGTTACAACAACATCCCGGCCATCGTCAGTGCCGCGCTGCTGACCGGGTGCGACGCGATCCACCCCGGCTACGGGTTTCTCGCCGAGAACGCCTACCTCGCCGAGATCTGCGAGCAGGTCGGGGTGGCGTTCATCGGGCCGGGGCCGCGCATCATCGAGGCGATGGGCAACAAGGCCGAGGCGCGGCGCACGATGGCCGCCGCCGGCGTGCCGCTGGTGCCCGGTACCGATGGCCCGGTATCGACGCTCGGGGAGGCCCGCCGCGCCGCCGCCGAGATCGGCTACCCGGTGCTGGTGAAAGCCGTCGCCGGCGGTGGCGGCCGCGGCATGCGCGTCGCCAATGACGACGCCGAACTTATCCGGCAACTGCCGGTTGCCCAGGCGGAGGCGCAAGCGGCCTTCGGCAACGGCGACGTCTACCTCGAGCGCTACCTTGCCCGGCCGCGCCATGTTGAAGTCCAGGTGCTGGCGGATACCCACGGCACGGTGCTGGCGGTCGGGGAGCGCGACTGCTCCGTGCAGCGGCGGCACCAGAAACTGCTGGAGGAGGCCCCGGCCCCGCGCCTGCCGGTCGAGGTTCGGAATGCGCTGCACGAGGCCGCCGTCGCCGGCGCGCGCGCGGTCGGCTACGTCAACGCCGGCACGCTGGAGTTCCTGCTCGACGATGACGGCCGCTTCTACTTCATGGAGATGAACACCCGCATCCAGGTCGAGCACCCGGTGACGGAGATGGTCACCGGCATCGACCTCGTCGCGTGGCAAATCCTGATCGCCGCCGGGCAAGCGCTGACGATCACGCAGGAGGATTGCGAACCGGTCGGACACGCGATCGAGGCGCGCATCAACGCCGAGGACGCCGACGCCGATTTCGCGCCGGGCGTGGGCGAAGTCGAAACCTGGATCGCGCCGGGCGGCCCCGGCGTGCGCGTGGATTCCCACCTCTACGGCGGTTACCGGGTGCCGCCATACTACGATTCGCTGCTCGCGAAAATCGTCGTCTGGGGCCGCGATCGGGACGAGGCGGCGGCCCGTATGGAACGTGCGCTGACCGAAACGGTCATCGCGGGCGTGCCCCAGACGGCCCGGTTCCTGCGTCGGGTCGTGGCATCGGCCCCGTTCCGGCGCGCCGACCTGCACACCGGGTTCCTGGCCGAACACGCCGCCGACCTGCAGGCGGCGTCCGACACGGGCGAAGCGCGGCTCGGCTGACCCATCACTTCGCATCCGCCTTCGTCGAGGAGACGCAACCCCCGTGGCGACGATCGACCCATCCCGCACGCCGGCCGCGCCCGGCGCATCCGGCAACGGCCGGGCAAAATCGAAGCGGCGTCCGGCCCCCGGCGGTCCGGGCGCGCCGAACCTCGGTTTGTTGCGCCACCAGGCGCGCACGCTGGCGCTGCAAGTCCTGTTCGAGATCGAGTTGACCGGGCACGACGTCCGCGACGCGCTGGCCCACGCCTTCGCCGGCTCCGATCCGGACGACGGAGAGGACGACGCCACGGCGGGGCCCGCCGTGCCGCCCGACGTGCAGGGCTACGCCGAGCGGCTCGTCCACGGGACGCTGCTCCACCTGTACCGGATCGACCCGCTGCTGACCGAGGCCGCGCCGAACTTCGCCGGCGAGCAGACGCCGACCGTGGACCGCAACGTCCTGCGGCTGGCCACCTACGAGGTGATGTACCAGCCGGAGGTGCCGCCGAAGGTGGCGGTCAACGAGGCAGTCGAACTCGCCAAGCATTACGGCGGGGAAAACTCCGGCCGGTTCGTCAACGGTGTGCTGCGGACGATCCTGCGGCGGGCGGCGGATGCCGCCGAGTCGGGAGCGGCGGAGGCCGGGGAGGAACGATAGGCGCGTGGCCGCAGGTGGTTGGGGCCATGTGCGTCGTGTATCATCGGGCCGGCGTGCGACCGGCCAGGAACGTCCCTATCCGCCGTGTTGGCGAGGCAGGGCCTGGTCTTTCGTCGCCGCTGGGGAATGGATCACGGGAGGGCGCGCGGGAACCCGGGAGGGTCGGCCGCGCGGCAGGAGGCTGGTCGGGTGGCGTCGGTTTACGATCGCGTTCGCGGCATCGTCGCGGAGCGGCTTGGGGTCGATGAAGACAAGGTCACGATGGAGGCCGAGTTCATCGGCGACCTCAACGCCGACAGCCTCGACCTGGTCGAGGTGATCATGGCGTTGGAGCAGGAGTTCGAAATCGAGATCAAGGACGAGGACGCGGAGAACATCCGCAGCGTCGCCGACGCGGTGCAGTACATCACCGAGCACGGCGGCTGAACCGGCGGCCGACCGCGCCGGGGCACGCCCCGGGCGGCCGGCGGTGCGCGGGCGGGGTGATCCCTTGCCCGCGGCCAGGCCGGCCCCGTCCCGACCGTCGGCCGCGCCGCGCGGCCGGCACGTTAGAGGACAGCCAGCATGGTGCGTGCCTTGAAGGCCCCGGACGTCAAGAACAAGCTGCCGAAGCGGTTGCCGAAGCCGAGCATCCCGAAGCTGCCGGACCCAACCGAGCCGGACGAGTTCGAGGAGATGACGCTCCTCGAACACATGATCGAGCTGCGCGACCGGATCGTCAAAGCCGGGATCGCGGTCATCATCGCGTTCGGGTTCGGCATCTACTTCGCGCGCCCGTTCATGGAACTCCTGCTCGTTCAGGCGAACGCGCAGGATTCCGGCTTCGACATCCAGGCGCCGACCGATACGATCACGCTCTACTTCAAGGTCGCCCTCTACATCGCCATCGCGATCGCGCTGCCGATCATCGTCTGGCAAGTGTTCGGCTTCCTTGCGCCGGGGCTGACGAAGAAGGAGAAACGCATCCTTTTCTCGTCGCTGCCGTTCGTGGTCGTGCTGTTCCTCGCCGGGGCCGCCTACGGGTTCTTCATCGCCGCGCCGGCCGCGCTGACCTTCCTGTCGAACTTCCTGTCGGACCTCTACGAATGGTCGCCGGAAGGCAACCAGGTCATCAGTTTCTACCTGACGCTGATGATCGGGCTGGCGCTCGCGTTCCAGCTTCCCGTCATCATGTTCCTGCTGGCGAAGCTCAACGTTGCCTCGCCGCAGAAGATGCGCGGGTTCTGGAAATACGCGCTGCTGATCGTGTTCATCGTCTCGGCCGTCATCACGCCGAGTACCGACCCGTTCAACATGATGCTGGTGGCCATCCCGCTGTACACCCTGTACTGGGCCGGGATCGTCTTCTCCTACCTCTTCGCCCGCCGGGGCGTTACCGAGCCGACGGCCGGGGCTCCTGCCTGACGCGGCACTTGCACGAACGAGAAGCGCCCGCCACCGAAAAACGGTGGCGGGCGTTCGTTTGCGCTACGTCCGGTCCTGGTTCGACGGCAGCAGCACGCCGCGGAGCGCCGCCTCGTCGGCCGGCTCCACCGCGATCGTGCGCTCGTTGCGATAGGTCACCATGCCTGGCCGGCCGCCCTTGATCTTGCGAACGTGCCGCCGCCGCGCGACATCGATCTCGACCCGGCTCGAGCCGCGCGCCGCCGAGTACCACCCCGCGAGCGCCGCCGCCGCGAGGATCGTCTCGTCGCGCTCCTCGCCGGCGGCGTTGTTCCAGCGGATGACCACGTGCGAGCCGCCGACGCCGCGCGCGTGGAGCCACGTATCGTTCTGGCCCGCGATCTCGAAGGTCACCATCTCGTTCTGGCCTGCCGTGTGGCCGACGAAGACCGCGTTGCCCTCGTCGTCCAGCAGCGGGCGCGGGCGGCGCGTTTGCGGCCGTTTGCGGGCCTGTTTTCCGGCCGGCGATCCCTCCCGCGCGCCCCACTCGGCGGCGAGCGCTTCCAGTTCGGCGAACCCGGCGGCCTGCGCCGCGAGCGTGGCGAGGTCGTCGAGGTGGGCCAGTTCGCCGGCGATTTCGCCCTCGATCTCCTCCTGGTGAACCCCGGCGCTTTGCGCCTTGCGGTAACGTTCGAACAGGGCCGCCGCCGTTTCCTTGGCCGGCACGGCGGGATCGAGCGGGATCATCTCTCCTTCGACGACCAGTTCCCGCTGCCCCGGCTGGATCTGCCAAAGGTTGGCGTAGATCAACTCGCCCCAGCGCCGCAACGTCTCGGTCTCGGCGGCCAGTGCGCCCTGCTCTCGCACGGACGCCAGCCGCCGCTCCAGTTTGGCGCGCGCCTCGGCGATGGAGGCGAGCAGCCGCTGACGGCGCTGGGCATGCCGCGCGGGCGTGGCGTCGTCGCCCTCGTCGGCCCCTTCGACCAGCGCGACGGCGGCGGAGATCGAGGCGACCGCTTCCTCGACGTGGTCCTGCCGCAGGTGGGCGAGCGGGATCGCGGAGTACGCGACGACCTGCGCCGATTCCGGCTCCGCGTCGTCGCGCTCCCGGTACACCTTCGGCGCCCACGCGGACGTCAGCAGCGGTTCGAGCAGCGCGCGCGTCTCGCGGGCGAGCGCCGACGCGCCAGCGTCCCCGAGCGCATCGGCCACGGTCGCGTCGGCGCTCCCGGTGGCGCGGAACGCGATCTCGCGGGCCATCTGCGGACTCAGGCCGCGCAGCGCCGAGACGAGCCAGCGGGCGAGGGGCGTCGCCTCCGGCGCGACAGCAAGCATGCCGGACGCCATCGCGGCGGTCAGGCGGCGCGGGTCTGGGCGATCGAGCGGCGGGGGAGGGACGTAGCGCATCCGCGGCTGCACCGGCCGCACCCGACTCATGGCGGACGTCACCCGCTTGGCGGCGTCCATCACCAGCCCGGCGTCATCGACGAGGATGAGGTTGGAATGCCGCCCCATGATCTCGACGTGGAGGTGGACCCAGGTGAGGCCGGCGTCGCCGTCGCCCTCTCCATCGTCGTCCGTTTCGGCGTCGTCGAGCAGGTCCGGATCGTCGTCCTCCGGCTGGGGTTCGCCGGCGATGCGGCGGGCCCGCCGTTCGTGACCCGAAGGGATGCGCTTGGCTATACTGAGCCGCAGGAGCCGCTCCAGCGGGGGTTGCTCCACCCCGACGAGGATGCCGCCGCGCGCGTACTTGCGCAGCAGCAACCCGAAGGGGGTCACCAGTTCGGCGTCCAGCGACGGCATCGCCGGCGCGAGGTGGATGCGGGGCGAGCGGTTGTCCGCGCTGGCGACCAGCGCGCGGCGGCGGCCGCCGGCGTAAACCTCGGCGGCGACCGTCAACCGGTCCACCAGGCCGATGCGCTGGATGCGGCCGTCGAGCAGCGTGGCCGACAGTTCGTCGGCGACGGCCGCGGTGGTGAGAACGTCGAACACGGGCGATGCACCTCGAGCGGACCGCCCGAACCGGCGGCAGGCGCCGGGAGGGCGAATGGTGGACGAGCGGACGATGCGGACGGACCTGCGCGAGCGCTTCGACGGCGCGGAAACCGCCGCCAGCGACGGATCGGGAGCCCGCGGCGTCGTGAGCGACCAGTTTGGCGAACACGCCGACGACCTGATCGGCGACCTGCGCGTCCTGCGGCGGCCACGGGTGTTCATCATCTCCGGCCCGTCCGGCGTTGGCAAAGATACCGTGATCGAGGTGCTGCGGCAGCGGTACGCCGACGCCTACTTCGCGGTGACGGCGACCACGCGTCCGCGCCGCCCCGGCGAGATCGACGGCTACCACTACTACTTCATGGACCCGGCCGCCTTTGCCGAGCGCAAGGAGGAGGGCGAGTTCCTGGAGTCCGCCGTCGTCTACGGGTTCGATTACGGCGTGCCGCGCGGGCCGATCCGCGCCGCGCTGGCGCGCGGGCAGGACGTCTTCATCAAGGTCGATGTGCAGGGCGCGGAATCCATCCGGGCGCTCGTGCCGCGGGCGGTCTCCGTCTTCCTCGCCCCGGAATCGATGACCTCGCTGCTGCACCGGCTGCGGTCGCGTAAGACCGATGACCCGGACGTGCTGATGCGCCGCTTCGGCACGGCGTCTCGCGAACTGGCCAAGGCGCCCGAGTTCGACTACGTGATCTTCAACGAGTCGGAGCAGGTGGAACAGACGGTAGACCAGATCTGCGCCATCGTCACGGCCGAAGGCTGCCGTACGGTGCAACACGACGTGCAGGTCTGATCGGGGTCGCCAGGCCAGGTTGTCGCCTGCCGCGCTCGATAGGTTCGGCCTGGGCCTGACCCGGCATTTCTTCGGCGTTTATTCGGCCTTGATTCGGTGTTGTTTCGGTCGCGGAACGTTGCGAACGTACGCGGTGTTTCGACCGATTTCAGGTTTGTTCACACCCCCCCTCCCAGCTTCAGTGTCCGGAGCCCCGTTCCGACCGCTTGCCGTCGGGGCGTTCCGCTGCCAGAAGCAGACTCCTTCGCGCCGGGCACGTAGCGGCCACGATCGGTTGCGAGCCTGTTTTCAGAACGCCCTAGCGCTACGCAACCCGTCATCCCGGGCCGGTCGAGGGATCTCTCGCCAGGTCCGCGACGACGACGCCGGCGGTACGGCAACCTCGATTCGGGGTCTGGCATCAGCCGGCGGCGACGTCGGCCGGCTCTTCGATCGGGCCTTCGACCTCTTCGTCTTCGGGCACTTCCCGGATGGTGGACTCGTCCTCCACCCGGTCGAGGAACAGGACGCCGTCGAGGTGGTCGATCTCGTGCTGGAGCACGCGGGCCAGCCAGCCGCGCGCCTTGAAGCGCACCGGCTTGCCGTCGAGCCCGATGCCCTTGACCGTCAGTTTGTTGGCGCGGGGCACCTCGCCGGTCCAGCCGGGGATGCTCAGGCAACCCTCGTAGCCGAGCACCCGGCCGTCCGCCTTGACGATCTCGGGGTTGATCAGCGCGAAATCGTGCTCCGGGTCGTCGTCGTGGTCGAACCCGGCCGGGACGTGGACGGTGATCAGCCGCAGCAGGACGCCGACCTGTGGCGCGGCCAGCCCGACGCCCGGGGCGTCCAGCATCGTCTCCCGCATGTCGGCGGCAAGGCGGCGCACCGATGCATCGACCGTGCGGATGCGGTGCGCCTTCTGCCGCAGCCGCGGGTCGCCTTCCAGGATGATTTCGAGGAGCGCCATCGCCAGTCCGGTCCCGGGTCGCAACGAACCGGGCCGCCCGGTCGGCGGCCCGCGTGTGCGTCAAGTATCACCCGCGCCGGGGCCGCGGCTCAACCGCGGCCCCGGACACCGGTTTGTGCCGATTCGCCTATTCGACGATGCCGCCCGCTCCTTCGGCAACGAAGGTGCCTGCCTCCGCGCCGTCGAGCGTGATGGCGAACTCACCCGATTCCTCGGGCACCGTGAACTCGACGTTGGTCTGGCCGTCGGCCGCGATGTCCTGCTCGTCCAGCACGTTCTCGATGGCCATCTTGTGGGCCGTGCCGTCGCCGGTCACGGTGATGACGAACGGCTCGCCGACGTTGCCCTCGATCCGCTCGGGGTCGATCTTGCCGTCCTTGATGCCGACCTCGGTGCCTTCGGTGTCGATCGCGCGCAGTTCCGGCGTCGGGTTGCTTGGGTTGCCGGCGCCGGGCGAGGCCAGCACGACTTCTTCGCCGGTCACGCCCTCGTCCACCGTGCCAACGTCGGGCGGCTCGCCATCCTGCGCGGCGTTCTCGGCAGCCTGCTGCTGCGATTCCCCGCACCCAACCAGCAGCAACCCGGCCAGCGCGGCCGTGCCCACCGCCCGCAGCCAAACCGGCTGTTTCGCCAGCACCGAGTCCTTCACCTTGCCCTCCCGTCTCCGAACCAGGGTCACCATACCCATCCTGCTGGCGCGGGGCGCTTGCACGCCGCGTGCCGCAGCGTGCACCAGCCTATCCGTTTCCGGCCGACTTGTCAGAGCATCCCTTGTGGATCGACATCGACGACCCAGCCCGGCGGCGCGGGCAGGCCATCCAGCAGGCCGTCCATCTCGTCGCGCCCGGCGCGCAGCACGAGTTGCCACTGGTGCTGCCCGCGCACCTTCGAGGCGAAGGCCGGCGTCGGACCAAGCAGGTCGATCGCCACGTCGCGCTCGTTGGCGTGGCGGACCAGCGCCCGTGCCAGTTCCTCCGCCCGCGCCGCGCAGCGCGCCTCATCGGCGTCGCGCACGAGGTAGCGAACGAGCCGCGAGAACGGCGGGTAGTCGTTCGCTCGGCGGAAGTCGATCTCCTCGGCGTAGAATGCCCCGTAGTCGTGGCCGGACGCGGCGCGGATCGCGTAGTGGTCCGGGGTGTAACTCTGGACGACGACGCGCGACCCGGGCCCACGGCGTCCGGCGCGCCCCGCCACCTGGGTCAGCAACTGGAACGTGCGCTCGCCCGACCGGAAATCCGGCAGGTGCAGCAGCGTATCGGCGTTGATCACCCCAACCGCCGTCACCCGCGGCAGGTCGAGCCCCTTGGCGATCATCTGCGTGCCGACGACGATGTCCACCTCGTGGCGCTCCACCCGGCGCAGCAGCGCCTCGTGGCCGCCGCGCCGCCGCACCACGTCCTGGTCCCAGCGCAGCACGCGGGCGGCCGGGAAAAGCCGCTGGACATCCGCTTCCACGCGCTGGGTGCCCGCGCCGAAGTAGTTCATCGCGCCGCCGCACTGCCGGCAGCGGTTCGGCGGCGATTCCCGGTGGTCGCAGCGGTGGCAGAGCAGCCAGCCGCGGTCGGCGTGAAACACCAGCGGGATGTCGCACCACGGGCAGCGTAAGGTCGTCCCGCACCCCCGGCAGAGCACCACGGTGGCGAGGCCGCGCCGGTTCAGGAACAGGATCGCCTGTTCATTGCGGGCGATCGTCTCCCCGATCACCTCCCGCAGCGGTTCGCTGAACAGCGACGTGTTGCCCCGGTGCAGCTCCAGCCGCATGTCCACGACCTCGACCGGCGGCAGGTCGAGCGCCCGGCCGCCGGTGCGCGCGCCGGTGCGATCGAGCGCCGGACCGACGCGGTCCGGCAGCCGCAGCAGCCGGACCTCCTCCTGCTCGGCCCGCCAGGTCGTCTCCACCGCCGGGGTGGCGCTGCCCAGCACGACCACCGCGCCGTGCAGGTCGGCCAGTTTCTCGGCCAGCGCGCGGGCGTGGTACCGAGGCTCGGCGTCTTGCTTGTAGGCGCCGTCGTGCTCCTCGTCCAGCACGATCAGGCCAAGGTCGCGCACCGGGGCGAACAGGGCGGACCGTGGCCCGACGATGACCGGGATCGAGCCGTCGGCAGCGCCCCGCCATGCGGCCAGCCGCTCCGCATCCGACAGGGCCGAATGCAGCACCGCGACCTGCTCCGGGAACCGGGCGGTTACGCGGCGCACCAGTTGCGAGGCGAGCGCGATTTCCGGGGCGAGCACGAGGGCCGAGCGACCGTGGCGCAGACACCAGGCCACCGCCCGCAGGTAGACCTCCGTCTTGCCGCTGCCGGTGACGCCGTGCAGCAGGATCGGCGTGCTGTCGCGGTTGCCCAGCGCCTCCTCGACGGCGTCCCACGCCGCCGCCTGCTGCACCGTCAGCACGGGCACCTGTTCGGGACTCCGGTCGTGCCCACGCCCGCACGGGGAGCGGGTCTCCTCCGCGAGCACGCGCTTGCGGACCAGCGCGGCGATCGCCGCGCGGTCGGCATCCGAGCGGGCGACGAGTTCGGCGATCGCGATCGCGCCGGCGTCGCCATCCCCCGCGAGGCGAGCACGCTGGATCAGGAACTCGACGGCGGCCCGTTGTTTCGGCGCGCGCGCGGTCGCCGCCCGGGCCTCGTCGCCGGTCAGCAGCAGGCGCACGGCCTTCTCGGTGCGCGGCGCGGGCGAGCGGTCGGTCGCCCGCATCGTCCGCTCGATGACCCCCACGTCCTCCAGTTTCGGGATGATGCTGGCGAGGCTCGACTTGAGGGCCGTCCGCGCCGCGGCAACCGTCGTCTCGCCGCGCGCCTCGAGCAGGGCGACGAGCCGGGCCTGCGCCGGTGTCAGGTCCACGCCCTCGGGCCGGGGCGTAACGAGCCTGATGCACTCCTCCGCGCCCTGCGAAATGCCGGGCGGCAGGAACGGCGCGAGCGCGGCATACGGCTCGCTGGCCGTTTCGCGGGCGAGCCAGCGCGCCGCTTCCAGCCGGAGCGCGTCGAGGACGACGGGCGGCGCGGTCGGCCCATGGAACGGCTTTGTCGGGAAGGACGGAGGGTCCGCATGCAGCCGCAGCACGACGCCGACCGCCCAGCGATTGCGCAGCGGAACCCAGACCGTGCTGCCCGTTTCGACCTCGTCGCGCCACCGGTCGGGCACCGAATAGGTCAGCGGCGTGCGCGCGCCATCGACCGCGAGGTCGGCGAAGAGCGGCTGGCGTTGGTCGGGCGCGTCCATGCGCGGAGTCTACCCGCCGCCGAACGTACAGAACAGATGTGTCGCGCGGGCATCGCCGGACCGGGAAAGGGAGGGTCTCCGATTTGGTCTGCCCAAGCCCGCGCTCGATGTTCCAACGGGCGCGTACCTTGTCGCTTTGCATGGTCCCGGGTACCGCTGCCCGCACCCTCGCGCGCCCTAACGTCATCCCGAGCCTGTCGAGCGATCTCGTTCCACACAAGAAGGTGCGAACGACGAGATTCCTCGACAGGCTCGGGATGACGGATGAGCGCCAGGGATGAAGGGTGGAAACTCGGGCTGCCGTTTGCAGTTGCCGCCGCTACTCCTCCTCGCCGTCGGCGACGGGGAATCGCAGGGTTGCCGCCGCGCCCGGCGCCTTCGCTTCCAGGGTGTAACTCCCGCCGAGGTCAGATGTCACCAGCCGCTGGATGATGCGCATGCCCAGCCCGCTGGAGCGGTCGGGATCGACCGTCGGCGGCGGCGCGCCGTCGTTCTCGACGCAGACGGTCGCGATGCCGTGCTCCTGCGTCGCGGTGATCCTGATCTTGCCTCGCGAGCGCCCCTCGAAGCCGTGGCGGACGGCGTTGGACACGAGTTCGTTGATCAGCAGCGCCAGCACCGTCGCCTGCTTCGACGGCAGCATCACGTCGCTGGACGGGATGTCGAAGTTGACCTGCATGCCCGGCGGAATCAGCGTCCGGTGCGCTTCGTTGGCGACGTGGCGGGCGATCACGTCCACCGTCGTGCCGGCCAGCCGGCTTTCGTCGCTGAGCAGATCGTGGATGGCGGCGATGGCCTGCACGCGCCCGATCGCTTCCCGCAGCGCCCCGGACCACGGCGCGTGCTCGTTGGCGCGCAACTGGACCGAGAGCAACGCGGCAACGGTTTGCAGGTTGTTGCGGACCCGGTGGTGCATCTCCTGGAGCAGCGCCGACGCCGTTTCGTACCCCTGCCGCGCCTCGCGGTAGAGCGTCGCGTGTTCGATCGCCATGGTGGCGGAGTCGGAGAACGCTTGCAGCAGCGCCATCTGGTCTTCGCTCAGTTCCGCGCCCGGCGCCATCCGCAGGCAGAGCGCGCCGAGCGTTTCGCGCGCCGAGCGCAGCGGCAGGCAAAAGAGCCGGCCGGAGCCGTCGGTGTATTCGAGGTCCACCGCCTTCGCTTCGCCGCTGCGAAGGACGTTGGTGATCGCCGTGTTGCGGGTCTGCTCGTCCACCACGTCGCGCTTGCGGCCGACGCGGTACTCGATCGTCGGGTTCTGCATCGTGCCGTCGCGGCGCACCGGCAGCCGGAAGATCGCGGCCGACTCGACGTTGATCAATTGCACCGCCTGCTCGGCGATGGCGCGCAGCACCGCATCGACGTCGAGGCTCGAAGCGATCGCGTGCGACACCCGCTGCAGCGTGCCCAGTTCGACGATCTTGCGCTGCAACTGGGCGTCGGTCTGCGAGTAAAGCCGAGCGTTCTCGATCGAGATCGCCAGTTCGCCGGCGAGCGTTTCGAGGAACGCAATCTCGTCAGCGGAGAACTCCCGGCGCTCGATCGACATGATGTTCATCACGCCGACGAGGCGGCCCGGTTCGTCCCCCTGCCGGATCAGCAGCGGCACCGAGGCCTGCGAGCGGTACAGGTCTTCGCCGATGCCGGGGTAGGGAACGTAGGCGGGATGCTCCGTCGCGTCGGATGCGACGATGACGCGCCCCTCGGACGCAGCAAGCCCGGTGATTCCCTGACCCGGACGGCCGCTCACCACGCCGACCGCGGACGGATTGAGCCCAACGGCCGCCCGCAGCGCCAGCACGCCGGTGCCCTCATCGTAAAGCGCCAGCGCGCAGGCGTCGGCGCCGATGGTCTCGGCGACGACGCGCACGCTGGTCTCCAATCGGGTCGGCAATTCGAGGTTGGCCGTCGCCGACCGGTTCACCCGGTGGAGCGCTTCAAGCCAGTTGCGCGGCGCGTTGCCGAGGTCGGCGTGCGGGTCCGGGCAGTCGCTGCGCTCGGCGTTCCAACCTTCGGCGACGGCGGCGAGGGCGATGCCCGCGGCCAGCGTCACCGTCGCGTCGGCTACGTCGAGGCGGTCCAGCGCGGTCTGGAGGACATCCACGGCCGCCGCCATCGTGTCCTCCAGCGGCAACTGGGTGCGGCCCGCCGTTCGGCCGTAGGCGAGACATGCCGCGCGCAACGGTCCCGCGCCCTGCCCGGTCGGCGCATCGGGGCCATAGGCCGAGCGCAAGTCGGCGAGCAGGGAATCGGCCAAGCGGTGGATCGAGACGGCGGGCATGCTGGTGGATCCTCCCGGAGCGCGGCGGCGACGTCCCAATGATCCGCTACAGGTGGGCGTCGAACCACCCGACGAGGTGGTGCAACCGCGCCAGCCTCCTGCTCGGCTTTCCGGAGCGCGACAGGTTGTGGTCTTCCTCCGGGATGCGAACGAAGCGGGTCTCCTTGCCGAGCCGCTTCAGGCCGACGAAGAGTTGTTCGGCCTGCTCGATCGGGCAGCGCAGGTCGCCTTCGTTGTGGATGATCAGCAGCGGCGTCTCGATCCGGTCCACGTAGGAAATTGGCGAGTGCTTCAGCAGGTTCTCGGCGTCCGCCCACGGCTGGCCGCCGAACTCGACCTCGCCGAAATCGAACCCGATGTCGCTGGTGCCGTACATCGAGTGGAAGTTGGACACGCAGCGCTGGGTCACGGCCGCGCGGAAGCGATTCGTGTGGCCGACGATCCAGTTGGTCAGGTAGCCGCCGTAGGAGCCGCCCGTCACGCCGATCCGCCCCGGATCGACGAACCCGAGCGCGAGAACGGCGTCCACCGCGCCCATGATGTCGGGCATGTCGGCTTCGCCCCAGTTGGCGCGGGTGCAGGTGGCGAACTCCTCGCCGTACCCGGCCGAGCCGCGCGGGTTGGTGAACAGCACGCCGTATCCACGGGCCGCCATCAACTGCATCTCGTGGAATGGACCGTTGCCGTACATCGCGTGCGGCCCGCCGTGGATCTGGACGATCATCGGGTACGTCACGCCGGGGTCGAACCCCGGCGGCTTCAGCAGCCAGCCCTGCAGGTCGCGGTCGCCGGCGGCGCTGCGGAACGCGATCTCCTCCGCGTGCGCCAGGGCCACCTCGGCGAGGAACGCCGCGTTGTGGGCCGTCAGCGGCCGTTCGCTCGCGCCCTCCAACGTGCAGGTGGAGATTTCGAACGGATGCGCCGTGTCCCCCGCGAGGATCGCGAGGCGATCCCCGGCCAGCGACAGCGCGGCGATTCGCCGCTCGCCCGAGGTGATCGCCGCCGCTTCCCCGGTCTCCGCGTCGATGCGGTGGACGTGGACGGAACCGCGTTCCGAGGCGAGGGCGAAGATGGCCGACCCGTCCGCCGCCCAGACCGGGCGCGTGTCGGAGCCGGTAAAAAGGTCGCTCATGCCTTCGTCGGCGAACGAGCGGTCGATGCCGCCGGTGAGGCAGGTTGGCTCGCCGCCGGCCGCGGGAACGGTCCAGACACGCGAGATGCGGCCGCTTTCGTTCGCTCCGGCGTTGCCGAGGAACGCGAGGCGGGTGCCATCCGGCGACCACGCGGGGGAATCGAATGCGGCGTCGGCCTCCGCCAGCGCGCGGACGTCGCCACCGGCGGCCGGGACGGCATAGATCGCCGACACCGTGTTGAGTTCGCGGCCATCGGTCCGGTTGGAAACGAACGCGATCATACGGCCGTCGGGTGACCACGCCGGCTGGTCGTCGTCCACCTCACCGAACGTCAGTTGCTTCGCCTCGCCGCCGGTGGCCGGGATGGTCCACAGGTGCTCGTAACTCCCAGCGACGAACCCGCTGCCGTCGTGGCGATAGCGGATCAGGTCGATGACGCGCTCGTCCGCCACCGGCTCCGGGCGGTTCGGCCGGTCGCGGTCGTCCTTCGTCCCGACCGCCGAGAGGAACGCGATCGCGCGGCCGTCCGGGGACCAGCACGGACTGCTCGCGCCCTCTTTCTGGTTCGTGACCTGCCGCGCCTCGCCGCCGCCGAGCGGGATCGTCCACACCTGCGGGAGCGCTTTGACGGGCGGGTCGTCCTTCGCGCCCTCCTCGTCGTCCCCCTTGGGCCGGGGCAGATGCGGCGGGCGATTGGAAACGAACGCGATGGTCGAGCCGTCCGGCGACCAGCGCGGCGATGAGTCCCGCGCCGCGCCGCCGGTCAGTTGGCGCGGTTCGCCGCCCTTCACCGGCGCCACCCAGATCGCGGACCGGTAATCGTCGGCGTCCTTGTCGAGCCGGGTGACGACGTAGGCCACCATCGCGCCGTCCGGTGACGCCTGCGGGTCGCCGACGATGGCGACGCGGAACAGGTCCTCGGCCTCGATCGGCCGACCGGTGTGGGCGGGAGCGTCGGCGGGCTTCGGCATGGGCGGTGGCTCCTTGACGAGTGAGCGGCTGATTGCGGTTTGATGAGGGCGGGATGCTATTCGTGTCCGCGTATTCCCGGGACTCATGGCGGTTGCCAGAATAGGGTGGCCACCGCCCGTGCCCGGCCCGGGAGGGGATTGGTTGGCGTAGCCCGGGGATGCATCCCGGGGCGGTTCGTGGCCGACGTCCGCATAATGTCGGCAACCGCCAACAACCCCGGGCGGGCGCACCCGCCGGCCAGATCGATAAGGCAACCGCCACCTGCTCCGGGCGATGAATGGGAGCGAAACCAGACGGAACCTCCCGCGAAATGCCGACGGGCCGCCACGGGAGGATAT
>JAFAEX010000295.1 GCA_023423795.1 Chloroflexota bacterium
GTGCCGAGCGCCGAGCGGTGAGTGCCGAGCGCCGAGCGGTGAGTGCCGAGTGCCGAGCGGTGAGTGCCGAGCGCCGAGCGGTGAGTGCCGAGCGCCGAGCGGTGAGTGCCGAGTGCCGAGCGGTGAGTGCCGAGCGCCGAGCGGTGAGTGCCGAGACGCGTGGCGTGCCATGGCGGGCCGTGGCGCCGATGCACTCGGCAGGCGGCACGTCGCTATCGGGTTCGCCGGGGATCGACGGCGTCGTTGAGGCCGTCGCCTACGAAGTTCACCGCCAGCACGCTGGCGAAGATCATCAGGCCGGGGAAGAAGCCGCGCCACCAGTGGCCCTGGCTGATGACCGCGTTCTGGGCTTCCTCCAGCATCCGGCCCCAGGTGGCGGTGGGCGGCTGGAAGCCGAGGCCGAGGAAGGAGAGGGCCGATTCGGTCAGGATCGCGCCGGCGATGCCGAGGGTGGCGGCGACCACGATCGGGCCGAGCGCGTTCGGCAGGACATGGCGGACGACGATGCGCGGCGCGGTGGCCCCGACCGCGCGGGCCGCTTCCACGAAATCCCGCTCCTTGAGCGATAGGAAACTGGCCCGCACGAGGCGCGCGGTGCCCATCCAGCGCAGGATGCCGATGGCGACCACGATGCCCCAGAAACTGGGGCCGACCAGGGCCATCAGCAGGATGATGACGAACAGCCCCGGCATCGAATAGAAGACGTCCACCAGCCGCATCAGCGCGTTGTCCACCCAGCCGCCGGCGTACCCCGCCGCCGCGCCGATGGCGACGCCGACGGTGATGGCCACCAGCACCGAGGCGACGCCGACCGCCAGCGAGATGCGCCCGCCGACGAGCACGCGCACGAGTTGGTCGCGGCCGAGTTCGTCGGTGCCCATCGGGTGGGCGAGCGAGGGCGGCTGGTCCTTGGTCCGGAAATCGATCCGCTCCGGGTCGTAGGGCAGCAGCATCGGGCCGACGACGGTGGCGATGCTCAGGACGACCAGCACGATCAGGCTGGCCAGCGCCAGCCGGTGCCGCCGGAACCGCCGCCAGGCGTCGCCCCAGAGGGTGCGCGGGCGGGTTGACGAGCCTGCCGCCGCGTCGGCTGGAGTCGCGTCGTCGGCCAGCGCGGCGAGCCCGCGGGCGCCCATCGCGGCGCTCATGTGTAGGAGATCCGCGGGTCGAGCCAGCCGTAGATGACGTCGGCGATCAGGCTGGAGGCGATTACGAGCGTGGAGGCGATCATCAGGATGCCCATGAGGACCGGGTAGTCCCGCAGGTTGGCGGATTCGACGAAGAGGCGTCCCATGCCGGAGATGGCGAAGACCGATTCGACGATGACCGCGCCGATGAACAGGTCCGGGATCTCCAGCGCGACGACGGTGACGATCGGGATGGCGGCGTTCTTGAGCGCGTGGCCGAGCACGACGGTGCGCTCGCGCAGCCCCTTGGCGCGGGCGGTGCGGACGAAGTCCTGCCCGCCGGTCTCGATCATCGCCGCCCGCACGTAGCGGGTCATGCCGGCGGTCGAGGCGAGGGCCAGCACGCTCACCGGCATGACCAGGTGGCGGGCGCGGTCGGCCAGCGCGGCCAGCCCCTCGTGGTCCTGCCGGGGGTCGGTGAGCCCGACCGAGGGCAGCCAGCCGAGGGTGTAGGTGAAGACGAACAGCAGCATCAGCGCCAGCCAGAACGAGGGGATGGCGATGCCGAGGAAGGCGACGCCGGTGGAGAGGTAGTCGAAGACCGAGTATTGCCGGACGGCGGCGATGATCCCGATCGGCAGCGCCAGCAGCAGCGCGACGGAGAAGGCCAGCCCGGTCAGCATCAGCGTGGTCGGCACCCGCTCGGCGATGGTGAGCAGGACCGGGCGGCCGGTGTTGAACGAGGTCCCCCAGTCGCCGCGCAGCAGGCCGCCGGCCCAGTTGAGGTACTGGACGGGGATGGGATCGTCCAGCCCGTAGCGGTTGCGCAACTTCGCCATTTGCTCCGGCGTCGCCCTGCCCGCGCGCCCCGGGGCCTCGGAAACGGCGAGCGGGCCGCCCGGGGTCATCTGGAGCAGGGTGAAGGCGAGGATGCTGATGCCGACCAGTAAGGGGATCGCCTGGAGGAGGCGGCGCGCGACGTAGCGGCCCATGGAAGCCTCCGGAGTGCCGAGTGCCACGGCGAAGTGCCGAGTGCCGAGTGCCGAGTGCCACGACGGAGTGCCGAGTGCCGAGTGCTACGGGACGAGGCGGGACGACCGGCACTCGGCACTCGGAACTTCGCCGTGGCACTGGACCTAATCGACGACGTACCAGTCCGCTGCGCCGTAGAGGGTGCCGCGGGGGTCGAAGAAGTCGGTGCGGACGCCCTGCAGGCGGTCGCGCCAGGCGTCGGCGCTGGCCGAGCGGTAGAGCGGGATGGCCGGGCGGTCGTTGGCGAAGATCTCCACCAGTTCGGCGTACAGCGCCGTGCGGCGCTCGGTGTCGAGGGTGGAGGCGGCCTCGGCGGCGATGCGGTCGAACTCGGGGTTGCTGTAGAAGGAGTAGGTGAACAGGTCCGGGGCCTCGGCGCTGGGGATCGAATCTGTGGTGAACAGCGCGGCCCACTGGACCGGATCGACCTCGTAGCCGTCGCGGCTCATCAGGATGTCGTACTGCCCGCGGGCGAGGATGCCGCCCTCCTCGTACGAGCCGAAGATGGTGTTGGAGGGGACGTTCTCGATCGTCAGTTCGATGCCGACGTCGCGCATGTTCTGCTGGACCAGTTGCTGGTACAGCTCGCGGGTCTGGTCGCCGGCGATGGTCTGGTAACGCAGGCTGGCGCGTACGCCGTCCTTTTCGCGGATGCCGTCGCCGCCCGGAACCCAGCCGGCGGCGTCGAGGACTTCGGCCGCCTTGGCCGGGTCGTAGGGGGTGGCGGGCAGATCGACGGCGGCCCAGCCGGCGTAGATGAACGAGCCGGTCAGCGAGCCGAAGCCGCCGAGGATCTGGTCGATGATCGACTGGCGGTCGATCGCGTAGTCCATCGCCTCGCGGATGGCGGGGTCGCCGAGGACCGGGTGCGGTTTCGCCGGGTCGCCCTCGGTGCCCATGTTGAGCCAGAGCCACTCGACGCTGGCTCCTCCCGGGAGCAGTTCGACGTGCACGCCCTGCCCGGCCTCCTCGGCCGCGGTGAGGGTCGGCAGATCGCCGGTGACGATGAAGTACAGGTAATCGAGGTCGCCGGCGACGAAGGAGGCGATGGCGGCTTCCTTCTCCGGGGTGATGCGGACGGTGATGCCGTCGAGGTAGGGCTTGCCCTCTTCCCGGTAGTTCGGGTTGCGCTCCAGCAGGATCTCGGCGCCGGTCTGCCAGTCGGTGATGACGAAGGGGCCGGTGCCGAGCGGGATGCGCGCCTGCGGGTGCTCCTGCGTGACCGCCGTGGAGTCGAACATGTGGCGCGGCAGCACCTGCTGGAAGAGGTCGAGGTAACCGGGGTTGATGGCGGACATCTTCACCTCGGCCGTCAGCGGATCGACCGCCGTGACCGACTCGATGACGTCCCAGGCGGCGCCGACGGCGGGCGTGCTTTCCGGGTCCTTGAAGACGTCGAAGGTGAAGGCCAGGTCCTCGGCGGTGAACGGCTCGCCGTCCGACCAGGTGATGCCGTCGCGCAGTTTGTAGGTGACGGTCAGGAAGTCCTCGGAGACGCCGCCGTTTTCCAGCGTCGGCACCTCGGCGGCGAGGATCGGCTGGTAGACGCCGTTGGCGTCCGGGATGAACAGCGGTTCGACCGCCAGCACCGAGAGGAACGAGCCGGACTGGCCGTTGAAGAAGTCGTTGAGTTGGCCCGGTTCCTGGATCATGCCCATCACCAGCCGGCCGCCGGGGGTGGGGGAGGCCTCCTGCGCGGCGGCGCGGCCGGGCGCGGTCCCGCCCACGAGCGGGGCGAGCACGGTTGCGGCCGAGCCGGCCAGCAGCGCCCGGCGGCCGACGCGGCGGCCGAGCAGGATTCCGGTGTGCGGGTGCGACGGTTTCGCGGCAAGGGACTTGGGGCGCTCCATCGACGACCTCCTCCTCGTGGTACCGGCGACGAACCTACGAACGCGCGCTGGTGGTGGTGGTTTCCGCCGGGGCGGTGGTTCCGGCGAAGGCGTATTCCCGGTAAGGGTGTTCGCTCGGCGGGCCGACCGCGACCGACAGCCGGCCGCGGCTGGGTTCGGCGATGACCGAGGCGAAGGTGATCACGTCGGTCTCGTCGTCGCCCGGGGCGCGGCAGATGGCGTCCGGGCAGTTGTCACGGTCGCGGAGCAATTCCTGCATGCGGGCGGCGTCGAGCGAGCCGCGGTCGGCGGCGAGCAGGTCGCGCATGCGGGCGAGGCGGGCCTGCGAGTTGGCGAGGCCGCGTGGTTGCGAGCGTTCCTCGCCGAGCAGGGACGGCGCGACGTAGTGGTTGGAGTGGGCGAGCAGGCCGTTTTCGGGATCGAGCCGGGCGTCGCGGGTGGGGGTGGTTTCGAGGTCGGCGGCGCCGCCGCGCGCGTCGGCCATGATCAGGTTGCGGGACGAGGCGCGGGGAACGGCGCGGACGGCGGCGATGGCCTCGTCCACGGTCGCGTGCTGCAGGGCGAGGCGGGAGAAGAAGTAGCGGGGGAAGCCGAGCCGCCAGCCGTCGCAGGTGAGGTAGTTGGCGAAGACGGCGAGGCCGCGGTCGTTGATGCCGATGTAGGAGACCTGACCGGCGGGGGTGAGCATCAGCACGGCGGGGTCGCCGCCGTCCGGCACGAACTCGACCACGAGCGAGATGTCGCGGTAGAAGGCGGGCAGGTCGGCGTTCTGCCCGGCCAGCGGCGCGCCGTCGCTCGTCGCCTCGGGCTGGATGGCGAAGGTGGTGCATTCGTCGCCGGTTTCGGCGGCCTGGCCCCTGGGGGTGACGACGGCCAGTTCGGCGCGGAGTTGCAGCAGGTAGGCCTCGGCCAGCGAGAGCCCGGCGCCCTCGGCGACGCCCTGGACTTCTTCATCCAGAAAGGGCGCGTGCTCGACGACGAAGGGGCGGTACTCCAGCGCGGCGGCCAGCGCGCGCTCGGGTTCGATGCCGGCGCGCGCCTGGAGGCGGTCCAGCGCGAGGTCGCGGTGGCGGCGGGCGTCGTCGGCGCAGGTTTCGCCGAAGGCGCGGCCGATGTCGCGGTGGCTGCCGGTAAAGCGGTGGAATGGGAAGACCGGTTCCGGTTGGTGGTCCTGCACGCGCTCGCCCCGTTCACGATGGCCGGATTTGCGGCCCGTTCCTGGTTCTCGTTCGGTTCCTAGGAGCCGCTCCGTCGTTGGCCGCCCAACACCGCCGTCATCCGCCCGTCCTCGCCGTCA
>JAFAEX010000040.1 GCA_023423795.1 Chloroflexota bacterium
CATCCCGCCCTGTCAACCCGAGCCCGCCGAGGGTCCTCATTCTCGACTCCTCGACTCCTTGACTCGTCAACGAGATCCCTCGACGGGCTCGGGTTGACAGGGCGTAGACGCTCCAATCGATCTCCGCTCAGCGGAGCCGCCGCGAACCATGAAGGACCGACTCGTGAACCGGACCGGCAACGCGCTCGTGCGAACCAGCAAGGACGGCGGACGGACCATCCGGCTGCCGCTCCTGCCGCTCGTCGTCGGCGGGCTGCTCGGCCTCTTCCTGCTCGCGCCGTGGCCGTTCGCGCACAAGGCGCACGCCGTCCTCCACGGCCTCTGCGCGCAGCGCCCGAGCCACACCTTCGACCTCGCGGGACAACTGCTCCCCTTCGACGCCCGCATGACCGGCATCTACGGCGGTTTCGCCATCGCCACGCTCTACCTGATAGTTCGTGGCCGGTTCCGCGCCTTCCGGCTGCCGTCCGTGCCGACCCTCGTCGTCCTCGCCGCGTTCGTCGGCGTCATGGCGATCGACGGGTTCAACGCCTTGCTGGACGACCTCGGCAACCCGGTCTACCCGCCGGACAACCGGCTCCGCCTGGCGACCGGGCTGCTGGCCGGGGTGGCGCTCGCCGTGGCCCTCTGCTTCCTGCTCTCGACGACGTTGTGGCGGCGGGGAGACTGGACGGCGCCGACCGTTCGCGGTCCCGGCGAAGCGCTCGGGATCGCCGCGCTGGCCGCGCCGTTCGCCCTACTGCCGTTGTCGGGGTGGGGCTGGCTGCACGCGCCGCTCTCGCTCGTCCTGCTGCTGTCGGCGGTTGCCGCCGTCGCCATGCTGATGACGGCGACCGTGCTGCTCGCCACCGGCCGCGACCGGCAGCACGAGCGGATGGCCGACGCGCAGGTCTCGGCGACCATTGGCGTGCTGGCCGGGGTCGCGTTCATCCTGCTGGTCGCCGCCGGCCGGTTCTGGCTGGAGCGGGAATTCGGCCTGCGCACGTTGACGTAATGCTGGGGTCGATCGGACCCTGTGCTACACTCACGAGCCGATTCCAGCGTCCAGAATCATCCTCGCGCGCGGCCGCGGGGCAGGAGCGGCGATGCGCGTCATTCGTGATATGGGATACGTCAAGCGGCGGAAGCGCGCCGCCACGCTGACGTCGATTGCCGGCGTCGCGTTGCTCGGGTTCGCCTTCTGGCTGTCGCTCAGCGGCGGCGCGGGCAACACGCAGACCGTCCTGCTGGCCTACATCCCGCTGCTCGCCGGCACGTTCATCTTCCATATGGGAATGCAGCAAGTCGGCCAGTGGAACCGGACGCCGCGCAACGACCAGATCCTCGACGCGCTTCTGAAGAACCTCGGCGACAAGTACGCGCTGATCCACTTCGCTCCGGCCGGCAAGCGCGTCGTGCCGCACGTCCTCGTGCACCCCGGCGGTCTCCTCGCCATCACCGTGCGCGAGTTGCCCGGCAAGGTCAAGTACGAGAACGGCCGCTGGAGCCGTGGGCGCGGCGGGCCGGGTCGCCTCTTTGGGCTGGGTGGCCCGCAGGTCGGCAACCCGTCGCTCGACGCCACGAACGATGTCGCGGCGCTGGACGCCTTCGTTTCCGAGAACCAGTTCGACATCGAGACCGACGCCGCCATCGTCTTCGCCAACCGCACCATCGAACTGGACGTCACCGAGCCCGACTTCCCGGTGATGAACGCCGAGGGGCTGGAGCAGTACGTGCGCGAACTGCCCGCCGACCCCGAGTTCCGGCCGGAGGAGCGCCAGCGGGTCATCGGCCTGCTCGCGTCCGGCGAGGAACTGGTCGAGGCGGCGAAGGCCCCGTCCCGGCGGCCGGTCAAGCGCCGGGCGGCCTGACGTGACGGAGCGCGGCCGGCAGGACGGCACTGGCGGCGGCTGGTCGGTCTGGGGCCACGCCGCGGGCGTCGATACCCTGCGCCGGGCGCTCCGCACCGGCCGCGCCGCGCACGCCTATCTGCTCGCCGGTCCGGACGGGGTCGGCAAGTCGCTGATCGCGCGGACGTTCGGCCAGGCGCTGGCCTGCGAGGACGCCGCCCGGCCGGACAGCGCCGACCCGTGCGGTGTTTGCCGCGCCTGCCGCCGCATCGCCCGAGGCACGCACCCGGACGTGCAGGTCTGGAGCCTCGCGTCGCAGGCGGCCGGCGAGAAAGCGACCGGCAAGAACACGACGCTCACCATCGAGACGGTGCGGCAACTGCGCGGTTCGACCGCGCTGCGCCCGCTGGAAGCGCCGCGCCGGATCGCCGTCGTCGATGACGCCGAAGCGTTGCAGGAACCGGCGCAGGAAGCGTTGCTCAAGACGCTGGAAGAGCCGCCGCCGGCGATGACCATCATCCTGCTGGCGAACGACGCCGAGGCCCTGCTGCCGACCATCCGATCCCGCTGCCAGGTGCTGGAACTGCGCCCGGTCGCGGCCGGCGCGATCGCCGCCGGGCTCGAAGCGTCCGGCATCGATCCCGGAATTGCGCGGGAAGCCGCCGCGCTGGCGAATGGCCGCCCCGGCTGGGCGATCCGCGCCGCCGCCGATCCGTCGTTGCTGGCCGAGCACCGGCAGTCGGTCGCCCGCGCCATCGACTGGATCGCCGCGCCGGTATCGGAGCGGGTGTTGACCGCGGCGCGGCTGGGCGACGCGTTCGGCAAGAAGCGCAGCGACGTCTTCTCCGAACTGGACGCGTTGCAGGGCGTCTGGCGGGACGCGATGCTGGTTGCGGCGGGGGTCTCCCGGTACGCGACCCATCGCCCCGATCTCGAACGAATCGAATCCGTCGCCGCCGGCTCGGACGTGGCCGAGATCGTGCGCGCGCTTGCCGCCGTGCAGCGCTGCCTCGCGGACCTCGAAGCGAACGTCCGGCCGCGGCTGGCGCTGGAAGGGATGGTGCTGGAGTGGCCGAGGCCGGGAGCGGCACGATGATCGCCGGATCGCCGGGGATGCCGGGCGGCATCATGAGCGTCGAGGATGCACGGGCAGCGGCCCGCGACCGCTTCCGCGAACGGCTGCAGGCCGGCGAACCGGTCGGCGGTTGTTCCTGCCACGACGAATCCGCCGAGCGCGTCGTCGGCGCGGAACACGGCGGTCCGGCCGAAACCGTGGCCGGCGTCCGCTTCCGCGACTCGGGCCGCACCTACTACTTCCGGACCGGGTTTGACGACCTCGCCGTCGGCGACTGGGTCGTCGCCGAGACCGGGCGCGGTCGCGAGGCCGGGCGGGTCGTCATCGCCCCGCACCAGGTCGCGCGCAAGGCGCTGCAGGGCGAACTCTCCCCGATCCTGCGGCTGATGACGCCGGAGGACGTCGAGCGGATGGACGCGCTGCGCGGCAAGGCCTCGCAGGCCATCCGCTCCTGCGCCGCCATCGCCCGTTCGCGCCGCCTCCCGCTCAAGGTGATCGCCGCCGATTTCGCGTTCGACGGTTCGTCGGTCACGATCAGTTACTCGGTGCCGGAACGGGAGCGCGCCCCGGACGCCAACGCGATGCGCGAGTTCGCGCGCGAGACCGCCGCGGAACTCGGGCGCCGGGTCGAGGTGCGGCAAGTTGGCCCGCGCGACGAGGCGCGCCTGCTCGGCGGGCTTGGGCGCTGCGGCCGGACGCTGTGCTGCTCGTCGTGGCTGCCGGTCTTCCCCGAAATCTCGATGAACATGGCCAAGACGCAGGACCTGCCGCTCAACCCCTCGAAGGTCTCCGGGGTCTGCGGTCGGCTGCTCTGCTGCCTGTCCTACGAGAACGAGCAGTACAAGCAGATGAAGGCGATGATGCCGCGCCTCGGGCAAGCGGTGCAGACGCCGGGCGGTCCGGGCGTCGTCGTCGCGATGCAACTCCTCAAGGAACTCGTCACCGTCCGGCTCGAACAGGGCAACACCGAGGTCACGCTTCCCCTGTCCGACCTCGGGCCGGGTGAGCGTCCCGTGGCACAGGCAGCGCCCCTGCCGGTCGCGGTAGATGCCGTGGAATCCGAACCGGTAGTGTCTCGGCCGTCTGCGTCGCCCCGGCAAATCCCGGCGAAGCAGGAGCCGGCGGCGGCCGTCGAAACAGCCGCTGACGAAGTGCCGTCTGGTGAGGCCGTGGCCGAATCAGCAGACGGGGTCTCCGCGGAAGCCGGCGCACCCGGAGCGCCTGCTCAATCCCCGGATGCGCCCACCGGCAGCCGGAGTGGCCGGCGGCGGCGGCGGCGGCGCGGCGGCGGACAGGGCGCTCCGCAAGGCAATCCTGGCGGCGAAGCCTGAGGCCGACATCGACAACCGATCCAACGGATGGGACGACAACAGATGGCGCTGTACCTCGTGATCCACTCGCCCGACCCGGAGAAGGAGACCGCCGTCCGCCCGCCGTCGCGCCTCGCCGCGCTGGCGCAGGCGTCGCTGGCCGGCGAGCGCGGCCCGAAGTGGATCCGCGCCTGGTCGCCGGACCTCAACGACGACCGCATCATCTCGCTGTGGGAAGCCGAAGACGGCCTGGCGATCCAGCACGCGCTGGTCCGTTACGGGTTCCTCGACGACATGACCGCCACGCCCCTCCGCGTCCGCGAATGGGGCCCGGAGGACGTGCTCGCCGCCGAGAACGGCTCGTAGCGGGACGACCGAAAAGCCCAGGATAGAGTCCCTGCTTTCCGGGCAGGTTGTCGCCATTCGGCACATCGTCGTTGGCCGTTCGGCTCTTGCGCATAAAGAGGTTTCGCGTTCGTCATCCCGCGTTTGCCGAGGGATTTCGTCGCGCTCGTTCGTCGTGACAGACGAGATCCCTCGACAAGCGCGGGATGGCGGCGAAACGGGCGATATCTCGCGGAGTCCGGACGACCGCTGCCTCTTCGGGCGGTCCGGCGCGCTCAATGCGTCACGCCGCGACAGGTCGCGCGGCGGGTCCCAAAGCGCAACGACGGACCGACCGTTCGTCCGCCGTTCGTAGGGGAGGGACCTGTGCCCTCCTTCGTCGGCAAGCGATCACGAAGGAGGGCACAGGTCCCTCCCCTACGAACGACAAAGCAACCTGGCCAACCCGGCGGACAGTCTATGCGCCCTCGACCGCCGCGAACGCGCCCTTCGCCGCCGCGACGAACGCCGCGATCCGTTCAGCGTCCTTGGTCCCGTCGATTTCGACCCCGCTGCTAACGTCCACCCCGAGCGGGCGCACCTGCCGGATCGCGGTCGCGACGTTCTCGGGATCGAGCCCGCCCGCGAGCAGCATCGGCGCGCGCCGCGCCAAGCGCGACGCCAGCGCCCAATCCGCGGCCACTCCGGCGCCGCCGGACGAGCCGGGATGGTAGCCATCGACCAGCGCGGCCACGGCGCCGCCCGGTCCCTGGTGGTCGGCGATCGCTGCCGCGACCGCATCCTCGGCGTCGCCGGGCTTGGGTTTGAACGCCTTGACGGCCGGCACCGTCAACTGCGCGGCGAAGCCCGGCGGTTCATCCCCGTGCAACTGCACGGCATCCAGCCCCGCCGTCTCCACGACCGCCGCGATGCGCTCCGGCGTTTCGTCCACGAAAACGCCGACCGCGACGATCGACCCCGGCGCGACGGCCCGCGCCGCCTCGATGCTAGCTCGGGCCTGCTCGGGCGTTACCTGACGCCGCGCCGGGGCGAAGATGAACCCAATCAGGTCCGCCCCGGCCTCCGCCGCCGCGACGGTGTGCCGCGGCTCCCGCAGCCCGCAGATCTTGACGAGGTTCTCCCTCTCCAGCGCCGCCGCGAGCGCGGATCGGGCAGCCGGTTCTCCGTGCGCGCTCATCGTGCGCCTGCACCGTTCCCGTCGCCGCCGCCCGCCGCATGTCCGAGGAGCGACCGCACCGCCGCCGCGCGATCCGGCTGCACGATCAGCCCCTCGCCAACCAGCACCGCCGCCGCACCCGCCCGTTCGAGGCGCTCGACGTCGGCACGCCCGAACACGCCGCTCTCGGCGACCAGCGTAACACCGGCGGGAATCTGGCCGGCCAGCCGCTCGGTCGTCGCGAGGTCTACCTCAAACGTGCGCAGGTTCCGGTTGTTCACCCCGACCAGCGTTGCGCCGATCGCCAGCGCCCGCTCCAGTTCGGCCTCGTCGTGCACCTCGACCAGCGCGTCCATGCCCAGCGCCGCCGCCTCGTCCCGCAGCGTCACGAGCGTCGCATCGTCGAGAGCGGCGACGATCAGCAGGATGGCGTCCGCCCCGCTGGCATACGCTTCGTGGACCTGATACAGGTCCAGCATGAAGTCCTTGCGCAGGACCGGCGCGGGGCGCTGACGTTCGTGGGCAATTATCGAAGCGGCGCGGAGATCGGCCAGCGATCCCTGAAAGAACGGTTCGTCGGTGAGCACCGACAGCGCCGCCGCGCCTCCGTCGAGGTAGGCCGCCGCCACGTTTGGCGGATCGACCGCGACCGGGAAGGTCCCGCGCGACGGCGATGCCCGCTTGATCTCTGCGATCACCGCCACGCCCGGGCCGGAGAGCGCCCGTCGAAGCGAGATCGGCGCCGGCCGCCCGCTCGCCGCCGCGTTCAGCGTTTCGAGCGACGAGGCGGACTTGCGCGCCGCAACGTCCGCCGCCGTGCGCGCGAGGATGCGGTCGAGCACGGTCCCTGTCGCCACGAACGCGGGGTTGCCGGAGGTCGTCGCGCTCATGCCGCCGCCTCCGGCTCAGCCGCCACCCGCTGCGACACCCGGACCAGCCGCTCTAGCGCCGCCATCGCCCGCCCGTCGTCGATCGCCGCGGCGGCGGCCTCGACGCCTTCGCGCACCGAACCGGCGGCATTCGCCGCGTACAATCCGGCCCCGGCGTTGAGCAGAATGACGTCGCGGCACGGCCCGCGCTCGCCCGACAGCACCCGCTTCGTGATTTCCACGTTCGCCGCCGCGTCGCCGCCGCGCAGCGTCGAGGGCTCGGCCCGCTGCACCCCGAGGTCCTCCGGCGCGAGGTCGTAGGTGCGGATGTCGCCGGCGCGGGAATCGAACTCCGTCACCTGCGAGACGCCGGAAAGGCCGAGTTCGTCCAGCCCTTCCTCGGCATGGACCAGCACCGCGTGCTCGCTGCCCAGCGCGGCCAGCGCCCGCGCCAGTTTGCCGGCGATCTCCGGGTGACCGACCCCGATCAACTGGTGCCGCGCCCCGGCCGGGTTGGTCAGCGGCCCGAGGATGTTGAACACGGTGCGGATGCCCATCTCGCGCCGGGCCGGGCCTACGAAGCGCATCGCGGGGTGGAAACTCGGGGCATACATGAAGCCGATCCCGGCTTCGTCGATGCAGGTCGCCACGCCCGCCGGCGTCAGTTCGATCGCCACCCCGAGCGCTTCCAGCAGGTCGGCCGACCCGCACTTCGACGTCACGGCCCGGTTCCCGTGCTTGGCGACCCGCACCCCCGCCCCGGCGATCACGAACGCCGACGTGGTAGAGATGTTGAACGTGCCGGCCGCGTCGCCGCCGGTGCCGCAGGTATCGACCATCGGCCCGGCGGCATAGTCCACCGGCACCGTCAGCGCGTGCGAGCGCATCGCGGACGCGAACCCTGCTATCTCCTCGACCGCCTCGCCGCGCATCCGCAGCGCCGTCACCAGGGCGCCGATCTGCGCGCCGGAGACCTTTCCGGTCATGATCGCGTCCATCGCCGCCGAGGCTTCGGTGGTGGTCAGGATTTGGCCGTCGATCACGGCGCGGATGGCGTCGCGGATGTCGTACGGCGCGGCTTCGGCCGCGGCGCTCGTCGGCGCCGCCGTCGCGGTTCCCATCGCGCTCCTCCTATCCGTAGGCCGCGACCGGCGCGGGCGCCGGCACGTCGGCCCCGCACTGGGCGAGGAAGTTGCCGAGCAATTGCCGCCCGGCCGGTGTCAGGATCGATTCCGGGTGGAACTGCACCCCCTCGATCGGCAACTCGCGGTGCCGCAGTCCCATGATGAGGCCGTCCGCTTCCGCCGTGACCTCCAGCGAGGGCGGCAAGGTCGGCCGGGCGACGATCAGCGAGTGGTAGCGGGTCGCGGTGAACGGGTTGGGCAGCCCGGCGAACACGCCGACGCCGCGGTGGGAAATCGGCGACACCTTGCCGTGCATCAGCCGCGGCGCGCGCACGACCTCGCCGCCGAACGCCGCCCCGATTGCCTGGTGCCCGAGGCAAACGCCGAGGATCGGCAGCCGCCCGGCCATCGCCTGCACCAGCGGCACGGTGATGCCCGCCTCGCGCGGTGTGCACGGCCCCGGCGACAGGACCACGCCGTCGAACTCGTCGGCGCGGGCCGCGACCTCGTCCACGGTCTGCTCGTCGTTGCGGGCGACCGTCACCTCGGCCCCGAGTTCGCGCAGGAGTTGATACAGGTTGAAGGTGAACGAGTCGTAGTTGTCGAGCAGGAAGATCCTGGCTCGGGTGTTCGCCTCAGGCATCGCCGGCCTCCAGGTCTTCCGCGAGTTCGACCGCCCGCAGCGGCGCCCGCATCTTGTGGTGGCTTTCCGCGTACTCGCCCGCCGGCGTCGAATCAGCGACGATGCCGCCGCCCGCCTGCAACGAGACGACGCCCTCGGTCACGACCATCGTCCTCAGGGCGATGCAGGTGTCCATCCCGCCGGAAAAATCGACGTAGCCGACCGCGCCGGCGTAGGGGCCGCGCTTGTCGGTCTCCAGTTCGGCGATGATCTCCATCGCCCGCACCTTCGGCGCGCCGGAAACCGTCCCCGCCGGGAAGCAGGCCCGCAGCGCGTCCAGCCCGGTCAGGTGCGGCTCCAGTTCGCCCTCGACGTTGCTGACGATGTGCATGACGTGGGAGTACCGCTCGACCGTCATCAGCCGCGGCACCCGCACCGTTCCGGGCACGGAGACCCGCCCGACGTCGTTGCGGCCGAGGTCCACCAGCATGATGTGTTCGGCGCGCTCTTTCTCGTCGGCCATCAGGTCGGCTTCGTTGGCCGCGTCCTGCTCCGGCGTCGCGCCGCGCGGCCGGGTCCCGGCGATCGGGTGGTTCGTCACCGTCCGCCCTTCCAGCCGCACCAGCAGTTCCGGCGACGCGCCGACGATCTGGTGGTCGCCGAAATCGAGGTAAAACATGTACGGCGACGGGTTGATGGTCCGCAGCGCCCGGTAGACGGTGAACGGGTGCGCCGCGGTCGGCACGTCCACCCGCTGCGACAACACCACCTGGAAGATGTCCCCGGCGGCGATGTACTCCTTGGCCCGCTCCACCATGTCGTGGAAGCGCTCCAGGGTCGTGTTCGGGATCGCGCGGTCGGCCGGTTCGCCGGGCAGCGCCGGGCCGCCGTGCGGCAGTTCCGGGACCGGGCCGCGCAGTTTCGCCACCAGCCGGTCGATCGCGGCGGACGCTGCGTTGTAGCGTTCCTCCAGCGTCCCCTCGCCGTCGAGGCGGACGTGGGACACCACCTTGATCGTGCGCGCCAGGTGGTCGAAGACCAGCAGCCCGTCCACCAGCATGAACGAGCCGAGCGGCATCCCGAGCCCCGGCCCGGCTGCCGCCGGCACCCGCGGCTCGAACACCCGGACCGCCTCGTAGGACAGGTAGCCGACTGCGCCGCCGGTGAACCGCGGCAGCGCCAGCCCGTCCACGTCGGCCGCCTCGTATGGGGCGATCAAGTCGGCCAGGGCCGCCAGCGGATCGGCGGCGGGAACCGTCTCGCTCTCTCCCTGGCGCGCGATCGTCGCGGTCCCCTCCCCCAGCGTCAGCAACGCCAGCGGGTCGGCCCCGATGAACGAATAGCGAGCAAGACGCTCGCCGCCCTCGATGCTCTCCAGCAGGAAGGCGGGGCGATCCGAACGGATCTTGAGGAACGCGGATACCGGGGTTTCGAGGTCGGCCATCAACTCGCGCACGAGCGGGATGGTCGTGCCGCTTCCGGCGGCGGCAATGGCGCGGACTTCGTCGAGTGTGGGCGCGAGCGCACCCCGGCGGGCGGGCGCTACCCGCGGTCGGTCCGCTGGGCGGGCAGCCTCGGCGATGGCCATGGTGGTCCTCCGGCCGATCGGTCGAACCGGGACGGAGGCAACAAAAAACCCCCGTCCCTCAAGGGACGGAGGCGCGCCGTGCGCTACCCCGCGGTGCCACCCCTGTTGGGGCCGGCGCGTGCCGGACCCCCACTTCGCGCGCACGGGCGTTGCCGCCGATGCGCCGCTCCCGTTAACGGGGGAGAAACCGGGGCCGCCTACTTGGTCGCGGGATCACTCCCCGATCCGTTCGGAGCCCGACTCCCGGAGCCATTCCGCGCCCGCGAAAGCGCCGGGCTTGCACCCTCCCCGGCTCGCTTTGCTCCGCCTGGCGGCGCGTACTCGTTCCGTTCATCGTCGTCGGCGATCTTGACTTGGCGCGGACTGTAGCAGCGGCCACGCCGAACCGTCAAGCGCCGGAAATGGCAAACGGGGGAAGGCCGGTTGGCCCTCCCCCGCTCGACATCGTCATTCCGAACCCGTCACGGGTTCTCGACGCTTCGTCTCCGAAACGAGATCCCGCGGCAAGCTCGGGTTGACGAATGCAGCCGAAGCTACTTGACCTCGACCTTGGCGCCAGCCTCTTCGAGCTTCGCCTTGGCGGACTCGGCCTCTTCCTTGGAGACGCCGGACTTGACGGCCTTCGGCGCGCCGTCGACGACGTCCTTGGCCTCCTTCAGGCCGAGCGAGGTCAGCTCGCGGACCGCCTTGATGACCTGGATCTTGTTAGCGCCGACGTCCGTGAGGACGACGTCGAACTCGGTCTGCTCTTCCTCGGCGGCGGCCGCGCCGCCGGCCGCGGCGCCACCGGCCGCGGCGCCGCCGACGGCCACCGGGGCCGCCGCGCTCACGCCCCAGCGC
>JAFAEX010000057.1 GCA_023423795.1 Chloroflexota bacterium
TCCGGGTGCTGCGGGCCGAGGCGGCCTCGGTGCCCAACGCCATCGCCGCCGTGCTGCTGGCGGTGCGCGACCGCACCGGCCGCCGCCCGCACGCCTACTTCGGCTGGACCGAGGGCAACCCGCTGCGCTATTTGGGCCGCTTCGTGCTCTTCGGCGAGGGCGACATCGCCCCGGTCACCCGCGAAATCCTGCGCAAGGCCGAATCCGACGCCGCCCGGCGCCCGGCCGTCCACGTCGGATAAGGGCGCGTTTCAAGTCGCCGCCGTCGTCATCCCGAGCCTGTCGAGGGATTTCGTTCCTGGTCCCAATGAGAGAACGACGAGATCCCTCGACAGGCTCGGGATGGCGGGGTGGGTAACGCGGGCGGCGTTCTGAACCTGGCGACAAGGGTCGAGGTTGGCGGACGCCCGGCCTGCGTCACCCCTCTGCATCGGGGGAGGCGGCGGGCACGGGCGTTGCCGGCCCGAGGTCTCGCAACACGCCGTGGAAGCCACCGCGCCGCCCCGCACCGACCGTCCCGTCGCAGATGCTCGTCTCCAGCGGTCCGCCCCGCTTGGAGGCGAAGACGAGGTACTCCGATCCCACGTCGAAGGAGGCGGCGCAGCTTCCCGGTCCCGACCCGACCACGACCTCCGGCCCGGGCGCGCCTTTCCAGACCGCATCGACCCGCAGCCGCACCACCTCCTCGGACGGTGGCAACGGGGTCCACGGCCAACCCAACTCCGTCGCCAGGCCGAACAGCCACTCGTCCCGCCACGGCACGGGTTCCGTCTCCAGCACCGTGCCGCGAAACGCGACGTCTGCCCCGGCCAGCGCCATCCGCGGATCGACCCGGCCGCCGCTGCAATCGCAGGCCAGGCACGGCATCGCCGCCGCCGCCGTCAGCGCCAGCCCGAGCGTCGCCGGAGCGAGCAACCCAACCGCCAGACGCCGGTTCATCGCGCCTCCGTTCGCCCGCTGCCCGCCAGGCGCCACGGGTTCGCCGGCCGTCGCCGGTGACTGTTTGGAGCCGTCGTCCCGGCGGCGTTGGCGCCGGAGCCGAACCTTGCCGAGCGGCGCACCGCCTACCCCTCCGGCAACCGCAGCCGGTAGCCCACGCCCGGTTCGGTCACGATCAGCGCCGGCCGCGCGGGATCGTCCTCCAGTTTGCGGCGCAGGTAGTTGACGTACACCCGCAACTGCTGCGTGTTCTCCGCCGCGTAGCCGCCCCACGCCCGCTCCAGCAATTGCCGGTGGGTGAGGACCTTGCCGGCATCCGCCGCCAGCGCCCGCAGCAGCGCGAACTCGGTCGGCGTCAGGTGGACCTCCTCGCCGTGGCGGGTGACGACGTGCCGCGCGAGGTCGATCGTCACCGGCCCCGCGATCAGCGCTTCTTCGTCCTCCCGCCGGGCGCGGCGCAGGACGGCCCGCAGCCGCGCGAGCAGTTCGTCCATCCCGAACGGCTTGGTCAGGTAGTCGTCGGCCCCGCGGTCGAGCGCGGCCACCTTGTCCGGTTCCTGACCGCGCGCCGACAGCACGATCACCGGCACGTCCGACCAGCCGCGCAGGTCGGTCAGCACCGCGAAGCCGTCCGGCGGCGGCATCACCAGGTCGAGCAGGATGGCGTCGGGCCGCCAGGTCGCCGCCAGCAGCAGGGCGGCCTCGCCGCCGTCGGCCGTCTCGACCGCGTAGCCGTGCCCGCCCAGCGCTGTCCGCAGCGCCCGTCGCATCTGTGGCTCGTCGTCCACCACCAGCACCCGTTCGCCGCTCACCGCGACCTCCCGCCGATGATTCCGCCCGATCCCGCTGCGACGTCGGCCACGCCATCCGTGGGCGGATCGATCGGCAGCGCGAACCGGAACGCGGCCCCGGCGCCCGGCGCGCTTTCGACCCAGATCCGGCCGCCGTGGGCGTCCACCAGTCCTTTGCAGATCGCCAGCCCGATGCCGGAGCCGCCGGTCGTCCGCTCCGCCCCGAGGCGGTAGAACGTGTCGAACACCCGCGGCTGCACCTCCGGCGGGATGCCCGGCCCGGCGTCCCGCACCGAGAAGACGACCGTCCCGCCCACACGCGCGGCCTCCAGCCGGACAGGGGTGCCGGCCGGGGTGTGGCGCAGCGCGTTTTCCAGCAGGTTGCCCAGCACCTGCGCGATCTCCACGTAGTCGAGGAACAGCAGCGGCAGGTCCGGTTCGACCGACACGGTGAACGCGCGGCCGTCCATCCGCGGCTCGAACCGCGCCGCCACGTCGGCGATCAACTCGCCCGCGTCGTACCACGCCCGCTCCGGCCGCAGCGCGCCGCCCTCGATCCGCGACAGGTCCAGCAGGTTTCCGACCATCAGCGAGAGGCGGTCCGTCTCCTCGTCGATCGCCTCCAGGAACTCCCGCCGCGCCGCCGCGTCCCACGCCACGGACTCGTCCAGCAGCGACGTCGCCGCCGCCTTGATCGAGGCCAGCGGCGTCCGCAAATCGTGGGAAACGGCGGCCAGCAGCGCCGTCTTGAGCCGGTCGGACTCGGCCAGCGCGCCGGCCCGTGCCGCCACGTCCGCGAGCCGCGCCCGCTCCAGCGCCAGCGCCGCCTGCCCGGCGAAGGCGGCCAGCAGCGCCTCCTCCTCCGGCCGAAACCGGGCCGCCTCGCCGCCGGCGCGTTCCATCGCCAGCACCCCGACCGGACGCTCGGCCGTCGCGATCGGCAGGGAGGCCCGATGCGGCTGTCCCGGACGTGCCGGTGACGCCACCGGCGCCCGCTGCCCGAGGGCGAGGCGGGCATCCGCGATCGCGGCGTCGTCCGGCGGCGGCGTGCCGGCCGGCCACGACGCGGCGACCGCCATTTCCCCGCGGCTGCTGCCCGGCAGCAGGATCAGGCAGCGGTCGGCGGCGAACACGGTCGCGACCCGCTCCACGATCGCGGCCAGCAGGGCGTCGAGGGTGGCGCCGCCGGCCAGCGCGGCGTTCAGTTCCGCCAGCAGCGCCGTCCGCCGCTGTTCGCGCTCGGCCCGCTCCGTCCGCTCGCGGACGCGGGCGGCCAGCCCGGCGGTCAGCATCGCCACGCCGAGGTAGACCGCCAGCGCCAGCAGGTGGTCCGCGTCGGCCACCTCGAACGTCAGATAGGGCTCGAGGAAGAAGAAATCGAGCGCGAGGAAGCCGAGCACCGCCGCCAGCGCCGCCGGGCCGGGGCCGGCGACGAGCGCCACCGCCACGCTCGGCAGCAGGAAGATCGGCAGCACGTTGAGCACGCCGAGCAGGTCGCGCAGCGGCAGCAGCACCGCCACGCAGGCGGCGACCGCGGCGACCGCAAGCCCGTAGCGCCCGTCCTGCCACGGCGGCGGAGGATTGTCCTTTCCGTGTCCGGCGATGCCCGTGTCAGGTTCAGCGCCCATTCCGCCCGTCCCGCGCCCGCCGATGCCCAGCGCGCGGGAGCATAGTCGAGGCGCGCCCCTCCCTCGCGCCCGCACCGAACGCCGCTCGCGCTTCGCCGCTTGACAGCCCTCCGTTCGCGCCGCAGCATCCGCCAACGCCTCACGCCTGACGTCTCTCGTCTCTCGTCTCTCGTCTCACGACCTGGGGGGCTCGACGATGAACCCGATCGGCGTCAACACGTTCGTCTGGTACTCGCCCGTCACCGACGCCGACGTCGCCGTCGTCGCGCCGAAGGTGAAGGCGATGGGATTCGACTGGCTCGAACTGCCGGTCGAAAACCCCGGCGACTGGGACCCCGCCCGCACCGCCGAGGTGCTGGCCGAGCACGGATTGCGCGCCTCCGTTTGCGCGGCGATGGGGCCTGGTCGCGACCTTACCGATCCGGCCACGGTCGAAGCGACGAAGGGGTACGTGACCTACTGCATCGACGCCCTCGCCGCGCTCGGCGGCGGCCCGGTGGTCGGCCCGATCTACACCCCGGTCGGCAAGACCTGGAGGATGGACGCCGCCGAGCGCAAGGCGACCGTCGCCCGGCTCGTCGAGGCCCTCAAGCCGCTGGGCGACTACGCCGGCGAGCGCGGCGTGGCGCTGGCGATCGAGCCGCTGAACCGGTTCGAAACCAGTTTCCTTAACACGGCCGAACAGGTGATGGAGGTCGTCCACGCGGTCGGTAACGAGCACGTCGGCGTCCTGCTGGACACCTTCCACATGAACGTCGAGGAGAAGGACCAGGCCGCGGCGATCCGGCTCGTCGGCGACCGCCTGTACCACTTCCACGCCTGCGGCAGCGACCGCGGCGCGCCGGGGCAGGACCACGTCGCCTGGCCGGAGATCGTCGCGGCGCTGAAGGACGTCGGCTACCGGGGCGGGGTCGTCATCGAGAGTTTCACCCCCGACAACGACACCATCGCCCGCGCCGCCGCCATCTGGCGCCCGCTCGCCGCAAGCGAGGACGCGCTGGCCCAGGAGGGGCTGGCGTTCCTGAAGCGGGCGTTCGCCTGAGGCCCGGCCGCCCTCCATCCATGTCGCCCCATGTCGTCATCCCGAGCTTGTCGAGGGATCTCGTCGTTGCCCGTCTCGCCGGACAGGCCGAGATCCCTCGACAGGCTCGGGATGACGGTGAGGGTGTGAAGCGCGATCCTGGTCGATGTGGATACGCGTCGTCCACCGCCCCGGAGGAATTCCTCCCCCGGCGGGGGTGGTCGTGCCCGAATCGAGGATGTTCAGACGCCCTTGCCGCCGGCGATCGCCAATTCCGTCTGGTCGGAGATCGCGGCGATGAGCGGCATCGCCTGCGAGATGAGGTCCCGGACCTCCTGCGGCTCCAGCGAGGCGACGTGGGCGGCCTTGTCGGTCCAGACCTCGGTGACCCAGATCGCGTTCGGGTCGTCGCTGGTGCCGACGACGTAGGAGATGCAGCCGTCGTTGGATTTCAACTCCTCGGCGGCCTGGACCAGGATGGCGAGCAGGTCGTCGCGCTTGCCGGGGTGGGTCGTGAACTTGCCGATCAAGCCGAACATCGGTCCTCCGAGCGTGCCGCGCCTCGCCCGCTCGCCGGAATGCGAACGGATGATCGAGTATCGCACGCCCATGCGCGGTTTGCGCGTCCTCGTTCCTACCCCTTCTGCGCGTCCCAGCGGAAGAAGCGGACGGCGATGACCATGGCCGCCGCGAAGACGGCCAGCAGCACCAGCAGGTCGGGCCACATCGCGGCGAGCCCGCGGCCGTGGGTCATCGGCGCGCGCAGGGCATCGACGAGGTAGGGCAGCGGCAGGATGCGGGTGATCGGGCGCAGCCACGCCGGCGCGGTGTCGAGGCTGAAGAAGATGCCGCTCAGGAACAGCATCGGGAAGGTGATCAGGTTCGCGTAGGAGGCCGCCGTTTCGGCGTTCGGCGCGATGCCGGAGATGGCGAAGCCGATCGCGAGGAAGGCCAGCGATCCGACGATCAGCGCCAGCAGGATCAGCAGCGGGTTGCCGCGCAGGTGCAGCCCGAACAGCGCCCACGCCAGCCCGACGAGGATGACCGACTGCGCCACCGCCATGATCAACTGCGAGAAGATGCGGGCGAGGATGAAACTGGTCAGCGGGAACGGCGTCACCTTGATCCGGCGCAGGATGCCGCGCTCGCGGTAGTTCACGAACGCCGTCGAGAGGCCGATGATGCCGGAGTTCATCAGGCTCATCGCCACGATGCCGGGCACGAAGGCGTCCATGAACGAGACGTCGGCGGCGGCGATCGGCTGGTCGGCGATGGCCACCGGCAACTCGCCGCCGGCGGTGGCCACCAGCACCTGGCGCACCGCTTCCACGGCGACCTGCTCGGTCGGGCCGCGGGCGGGGTCGTAGCGCAGATCGACCGCCGGTTTTTCGCCGGCAACCTCCGGCGGGAAGACCAGCACCACGTCCTGCGCGCCGTCGGCGAGACCGGCCATCAGCGCCGCTTCGTCGGCGCGGCTGACGGTGAACGCCTCGTTGCCGGCCATCGCCGCCGCGACGCGCTCACCATAGGGGGAGAGCGGCTCGGCCAGCCCGGCGCGGACTTCGACCTGCACGCCGCGGGCGAGCACGGTGCCGAAGATCACGATGAACAGCGCCGGGAACGCGAGGTTCCAGAACAGCGCCGCCCGGTTGCGGACGCTCATTTTGACGTTGGCGCGGGTCATCGCCCAGAGGGATCGCATCCATGTCTCCAGTGAGTCGGCACATCGGCAAGGCGACAGGCGACAGGCGACAGACGATATCGGGTTCGCGATTGCGAACGTGCGTCCGGTATAGCCTGTCGCCTGTCGCCTCGTTCATCCGGCGCTCCGGCCGCGGCGGCGCCGTTTCGGCTCGTCGGCGGGCGGCGGGTTGGGGTCGCCCTCCCAGGCGCGGCCGGTGAGGGCGAGGAAGACGTCTTCCAGGTTGGCCTGCCGGGTGGACAGCCCGGCGAGGGTGACGCCGCGGCCGGCGGCAAGCGCGAGCAGGGCGACCAGCGTGGCCTGCGCGTCCGTCGTTTGCAACGCCAGTTCGCCGCTGCGCTCGGCGGGCGCGGCGGCGACGTCGGTGACGGCGGGCAGCGCGGCGAGGGCGGCGACGGGCAATTCGCCGCCGAGGCGGGCGCGGATCGTCGCGCTCGCGCCGAGGTCGCGGACCAGCCCGGCCGGGGTGTCGCAGGCGATGATGCGCCCGCGGTCCATCACCGCCACCCGGTCGCAGAGGATCTCGGCTTCTTCCATGTAATGGGTGGTCAGCACCACCGTCGCGCCGGCGTCGCGGATGGCGCGGACCGTGGCCCACAGGACGCGGCGGGCGACCGGGTCGAGGCCGGTGGTCGGTTCGTCCAGAAAGACGACCTCCGGCTCGTTGACCAGCGCGAGGGCGATGGCGACCCGCTGCTTCTGGCCGCCGGAAAGGTGGTCGATGCGCGCCCCGGCCTTTTCGCCCAACCCGACGAGGTCGATCAGGTGGGCGACGCGAGCCGGCGAATCGTCCACGCCGTAGAGCCCGGCGAACAGTTCCGCGATCTCGGCGACCGAGAGGTAGTCGAACAGCGCGGTGGCCTGCAGTTGGACGCCGATGCGGCGGCGGACCGCGTCGCCGTCGGCGACCGGGTCCAGCCCGGCCACGCGGACCGTGCCGGCATCCGGCTCGCGCAGCCCCTCGATCATCTCCAGCGTCGTGGTCTTGCCCGCGCCGTTCGGGCCGAGGATGCCGAAGATCTCGCCGGCGAAGACGGTCAGGTCCAACCCATCCACGGCGCGGTGGGCGCCGTATTGCTTGACGAGGCCCCGCGTCTCGATGACCGGCGCGGGCGGGGCGTCCCGCCGGGCGGGGCGGGCAGGGGCGGACGCCGGAAAGGTGGCGGTCACTGGGCAACCTCGGGGCGCGGGCGGCAAACCCGGAGAGTATCGCGCCCGGCGCGCGGGCGCGGCCAACGAACCGGGCAACCGCGCCCGGCCGGACCGATTTCACCGAATCGTCATTTTCGGTTTATCCCCGATTCGCCCCGCGGTCATCGTCGCCCGGCATGATTGCAGGACACGTTGCCGCAGCGTGGTCGGGTCATGGCCAGACGCGATATTGTGCTGGCCCACCCGTCGCCCGGCGCGCGGCGACCGTCGAGGTTGGTTGATGCGTTCGAACGAAGCACATCCGGAAATGCCGCCGGTGGGCGCTGCCGCCGATCCGCTGGCGCTGGCGTTCGACCTCGCGGCGACGCCGCTGGCGCTGGCTGCCGCCGACGGCACGCTGACGCGGGTGAACCCCGCCATGCGCGCCGCGCTGGCCGCCGGTGATGCGCCGATGACCGGGCGCGCGCTGGCCGAGGTAATCCATCCGGAGGACCGGGAGCGGGTGCTGTCCGCCCTTCGCCCGGCGCTGGCCGGCGATACCGAGCGCTGCCGGGTCGAGGCCCGCTGGCTGCGCGCCGACGGATCGGCGCTGCCCGCGGCGGCCGAGGCCGTGGCCGCGAACGGCGCGACGGTGCTCCGGATCGACCCCGCCGGGTCCGCCCGGGTCGGCGAAACGGCGGACGAGGCCGAGGGCGCGATCCGCTGGGTGGTCGGAACCGACGGCGCGGTGCGCTACGCGGCGGCGGCGACCTCGGGCATGCTCGGGATCGACCCGGCCGGGCTGGTCGGCGAGGCGTGGGATGCCCGCCTCCACCCGGACGACCGCCACGCGCTGCGGGCGTTGATGAGCCGGATGCGCGACGATGCCGGCGCGGTGGCGCGGGTGACGGCGCGATTCGCCGGGCCGGACGGCTGGCGCAGGTTCGACCTCAGCGCGGCCAGCGCGATCGACGACCCGGCCATCGCCGGCATCGTGCTCGACCTGCGGCCGGCGGACGAAGCCGGGCCGCCGCCCGCCGACGGCGCGGCCACGGCGAAGCCGTCGCGCGCCCGGGCGGCGCGGCCGGTTGCGCCGGAGTCGGCCGACGTGCTGGCGCTGGTCAGCCACGAGTTCCGGACGCCGCTGACCTCGATCCAGGGCTACAGCGAACTGATCGCCGGGCCGATTACCGACCCGGCCGAGGTCGCGGACTTCGCGGCGATCATCCACCAGGAAGCGAACCGGCTGGCGCAGTTGATCGACGACATGCTGCTGCTCGACCAGTTGGCGTCCCGGCGGATTGACCTCAACGTCGTCGAGACCAACCTCAACGGCGTGGTGCGGGAAGTCGTCGAGCGGGTGCAGCCGACCGCGCCGGCGCACGCGTTCGCGCTGAACCTGCACCCGGAGTTGCCGCCGATCCCGGCCGACCGCGACCGGTTGGTGCAGGCGGTGACGTGCCTGGTGTCCAACGCGGTCAAGTTTTCGCCCGGCGGCGAGATCGGCATCCGCACCGGGCGGGACCGCAAGCGGGCAATCCTGGAGGTCATCGACCACGGGGTCGGCATCCCGGCCGAGGCGCTGGAGCGCATCTTCGAGCGGTTCCACCGGGTGGACTCGCCCCCGAACCGGGCGCTGGGCGGGCGCGGGCTGGGGCTCTCGCTGGTGCGCGAGATCGTGCGGCTGCACGGCGGCCGGGTCTGGGCCGAATCCACCGAAGGGGCCGGCTCGACGTTCCGGGTGGCGCTGCCGCTGCGGGCGTCCGCCGCGCTGGCCGCGGACTGAGCCGACCTGCGCCAAGGGTCGGGGTGACTGGGCGGCCGCATTGGCTTCCCTCTCCATGTCGGGCCTTCGGTAACGAAGGCAAACTCCGGAAACATCAGGGGCGAGTCGGCGGGTTGCTGGCCTTCGTGGTTCGACGGCTGCGCCGGCATGGATGCCGCGCCCCATGGGGCAATCGTCGCGATGCCCGCAACCGCCGATGGCTGGGAAAGACAACGCACATTTATGGGTAATCTTCTCCATGTGCAGCGCCAGGTGCGGAGCGTAGGCTCCGATCGCGGGGGACGACGGCGTTCCCGCGCGACGGCGCGACCGGGGCGGTCCGGCGCGAAGGGAGCCGCGACATGCCAACCTGTGAAGCCGGCGAATGCGGGATCAGTTGTCCGGGTCCGTGCGGTTGCGGCGGCAGTGGGTCCAGTTGCTCTTGTGCCTGCTTCCCCGAAACGGTGCCGTTGAAGAGTCATGCGAACGCGGTCGGGACGGCCACCCTACCCGATCCGGTCGTCGGCGGCGCGGGCCTCGCCACCGACCGACCCTTCGACACCGACTTCAAGGGCGCTCCGCTCGTCGCCGTCGCGTCCTTCCTCGTACCCGAGGACCAGCAGCCGGACGTGTGCATCCCGGTGGCGGCCGCGCGGTCCGTGGTGACGCGCGCCGACAAGGGCGTCGGGCTGATGGACCTGCTCCGGTCCCTCGGGTTGCGCCGAACGGGTCAGGCAGGAGCCTGACGCCCGCCGGATCGACGTCGCGCAAGCGCGAAGGGAGCCTCGTCATGTCCACGTGCCAGGCGGGATCGTGCGGAATCAGTTGCGCGGGGACCTGCGGCTGTTCCGGCAGCGGCGACAACTGCCTCTGCGCCTGTTATCCGGTGATGCTGGTGGAGGAGTTCGGAGACGACCCCGAGCCGGTTGTCTCCGGCGCCGGGATCGTCTCCGGTGGTCTCCTCGACGTCGATTTCAAGGGGTTTCCGCTGGCGGCCCTCGCGACCACGTTCATTCCCGAGGACATGCAGGACGACGTCTGCATCCCCGTGGCGATCGCGCGGGAGCCGGTGACGCGGGCCGAGCGGGGAATCGGGCTGGCGGATTTCCTGCGGGCGCTCGGGCTGCGCGTGGCGAGCCGTGCCAGCGCCTGACGTCGGCTCGGCGGTCCTGCCAGGCCCGGTGCCCCGGGGAATTACGGCGCGGCGGTGGCCGAGAGTTGGGCGCGCAGGGACAGCACGTCCATCTCCGACCAGACCTCGGTGATCAGGCCGCAGGAAAGGAGGAAGACGTTGATGCCGGTCCAGGTGGCGCGGTTGCCGGTGCCCGCGCCGCCGGAGAAGCCGCCGGTGTCGGTGCCGCTGGCGGTCCAGGTTGCGGCGGCCCAGTCGCCGTCCACGATGATGTCGCCGTGGGTGACTTCGAGATCGGGCATGGCCCGGCGCCAGCCGTTGATGGTGGTCGCCAGCGGGACGAAGCCCACCGTGTCCGGTCCGGTCGCCCAGTGGTGGATGAGGCCGTCGGAGAGGATCGGGTTCAGCCCGGCCGGGTTGCCGCCGTTCCAGCCGAACTCCCACCAGTCGCGCACGGCGGCCTCCACCAGCGACCGGCCCGAGGGCGGGCAGGCCGACGGGGTCGCGCCGGGAGCGGCCGGGATCGGCGAGGCCGGCGCGAGTTCGTTGCCGGCGGCCGGGACCGGCGTCGCGTCGCTGCCGCCGATCTGCTGGAGTCGGCCGACCTGGTCGAGTTCGGCCCAGGTCGCGGCGATCCGGCCGCACTCGATGCGCACGACGCGGATGCCGCTCCACTCGGCGCGGTTGCCGCTGGCCGGCACGCCGAGGAACTCGCCGTCGTGGGTGCCGGTCGCCGACCAGAGGACGACCGCGTAGGGCGCGTCGGTCAGCACGCGATCGACGGTGTAGTGGACGTCGGGGAAGCCGTCGAGGACCGCCTGCATCGACGCCATCAAGGCCTCGGGCCCCTCGGTGTCGGCGAGGTTCGGGCCGTCGTCGGCGACGTCGTCGGCGAGGAAATCGCGCAGGCGGGACGGGTCGCCGGAGTTGTAGCCGTCCTCGTACCAGGCGCGGGCGATGCGTTCGAGGTCGGCGTCGCTGGCCGGCGGGCAGGCCGCATCGGGCGTCGCGTCCTGCGCGGCGGCGGCGCGGACGCCGGCGAGGGCCGCGAGCACCGCGGCCAGCGTTGCCCGCCGGGTGGCGGTTGCCGCCGTCAAGGCGCCGATTTTCGTCTGCATCGCCATCGGAACCCTCCACGTTCGCGCGTTGCTGGCCGTTGCTCCCTCCCGTCTTCGTCGCAGGAGGTGCGCCAACGGGACGGCTGATACCGCCGGCCAGCGGGCACGGATGCCGCAATTCCGCGATCAACGGGGAGGTGGGTCACGGTCGAGCGCGGTGCGGTCCCACCCGGCGGCGTCGGCCGCCGCATCGTAGGCGGATTGCAGGAACGCGAGCGCTTCGGCGGCGGGGTCGGCGGCCTCGCGCACCGCGTCCCACGGCAGGATGGCGAGGTGGCTGCTGCCGGCGTCCTGCCAATACGCGGCGTTCGGGGTCAGTAGGCGCTCGGCGAGCCCGTCTGGCTCGGGCGCGGCGTAGGCGTAGAAGGCGGGGAAGGGCGTGCGCGCGTCCCCGGCCCACCAGCCGAAGGAGATCACCTCGTGCGAGTAGGCCTCGCGGGTGACGGGATCGGCGTCCGGCATCGGCGGCGCTTCGCGGCCGGAGAAGCGGGTGTGGGCGAGGTCGAAGGAATGCCAGAAGAACTGGACCGGGCTGGTTTTTCCCTGAAAGCGGCCGGCGAAGCGCTGGAACACGCCCTCGCACCAGAGCACGACGCGCCACCAGCGGCGGACGGCCTCCGGGTCGTAGGGGCAGGGCGGGTCGTCGTCGGGAAAGGGCGTGTCCGGCTTCAGGTCGTAGGGAACGGGGTAGATGGCGACCTCGACGCCGAGCCGGGCCAGCCCGTCGATCGTTTGCCGGTAGAAGGAGGCGATCGACTGGCCGACGAGGGGGACCGTTGCCGTCCCGCCCGCGCTGGTCGCCAGCAGGAGCCGGTGGTCGAGGAAATCGAACTCCAGCGAGAACGCGCCGCCGGCGTAGGGGATCGGGCCGGTGGTCAGGCCGTGCACGGTCGGGCGCACGGTGGCGTGCCACCAGTGGTTGCGGAACGGCTGCGCGCCGAGCCGGATCTTGCCGACGATCTGGGCGTAGCGGTGGATCGTGTCCTTGGTTGGCGCCCATTCGTCGAGCGGCAGGGCGGGGAGCGTCACTCTCGTACCCTCCTGATCGTCAGCGGCCTGAGCCGGTCGAGCAATTGGTGCATGCATGCTATCAGTTGGTGTGGACTGACGAGATTCTGCCGATGCGGTTGGCGTAGCGGGGGTGTCCATGAAGTGGTTTCGACGCAATCAGGAAGCCGACGCGATTCGGGGTGAGCTCGGCTACTTTGGCCTTGGGGAGTGGTGGGTGAAGACCTTCACTCGTGAGGAACGCGAGCACATCGAGGCGGTCTACCAACCCTTCGGTGCGGGGCCGGGTCGCCATCTGACTTCAGGGGAAATCTCGTCTCCCACGGCGACGGCAGCCGGTGTCCTCTGGGGCCTTGCGGGTTGGTTCAACAAGCCGGGTCAGCACCACCTCGCCAGGAAAATCCTCGTCAAGGCCGACGCCGTTGCCGGCGAGCCGCTAGATCGACACTTCACCCTTCAGCAATTGATCGAGGTGAACTACGCGGATCGGAACAACGATCCGACCGCGTTCGATACGGCTATCCGGGCGTGCGAGCGGCAGATCGATCTCGCACCAAAGGCGGCCAAGGCGTTCCGGTCCGCGTACCCGAACTCCCCCTTGCCGAGCCATGTTGGGTACACCCAGTTGGCGATCGTCCGTGAGAAGCAGGGCAACTACGCTGAGGCGATCAGGCTTTCCCGGCAAGCGCATGCGCAGGGGTGGGCGGGAAACTGGGAGCATCGGATCGCCCGCTGCGAAATGCGGATGGCGAAAAAGGGTAACGGGTAGCACCGCGCGATTCTCCAAGCGGCATCGTGGTTGATTCGGCCAGGCTGGAGTGTGCGCTGGTGACTACTGCCGTTGAGGAGATTCGCCAATCGACGGGTGACTGCGTCGTCATCCCGAGCTTGTCGAGGGATCTCGTCCGTGGCCACGTCATGGAGAACGGCGCGATCCCTCGACAAGCTCGGGATAACTCAGAATTTGCGACGGAATCGGTGGAACTCCACGCGTTCGGCAGGTAGGGGCATTCTGGATAGGCCGTGGTTGCCTACCACCCGAACTGCCGGGTGAAGACCTCGCTGCCGACGTGCATCAGCAGCGGGGAGCCGTGCGGGCAGACGGCGGGGGCGCCGGTGCGGCCGAGGCCGTCCACCAGGGCGCGCATCTGCGGGCGGGACAGGCTCCGGCCGCGGCGGACGGCCGAGCGGCAGGAGAGGGAGACGAGCAGGCGGTCGCGCCACGCTTCCCCCTCCCCGGCCGGGTCGTCGGCGAGGGCGAGCAGCGCGGCCAGCAGCGCGTCGGGCTCCCCGAGGCCGCCGAGCGGGGCGTCCGCGTCGTCGCCGAGCACGCCGGGCAAGCGCGGGGCATCGCGCAGGAGGAATGTGCGGCCGCCGAAGGCTTCCACCCCGAAGCCGAGCGACGCGAGGTCGCCGAGGCGGGCGGCGAAGCGCGCGGCCTGGTGCGGGCGCAGTTCCAGCAGCAGCGGGTCGGTCAGCGGCGACGGCCCGGCGCCGTGGGCGGCCCGCAACCGCTCGTAGAGGATGCGCTCGTGGGCGCGGTGCTGATCGACGAGGAAGAGCCCGGCATCCCCTTCCAGCATCAGCAGCCGGTCCTGCACCTGCCCGACCAGGCGCAGCGGCGGCAACCCCGGCGTGACGATCGGCCCTTCGCCGTCGTAGCCCGGCGCGTCCTCGGCGAGCGCCGCTTCCTGCGCCAGCGCGGCGGCGCCGGCGAGCGGCTTCATCGAAAGTGCGAGCGGACGGCGGCCGAACGCCTCCCGCACCAACTCGGTCAGGGCGAGGCCGATCGCGCGCTCGTCGCGCAGCCGGACTTCTTCCTTGGCGGGGTGGACGTTGACATCCACCCGTTCCACCGGCACGCGGATGTCCAGCGCCAGCACGGGATGGCGACCGCGCGGCAGCAAGGGCCGCCAGGCGGCCTCCAGCGCCGCCAGCAGCGGGCGGCACCCGGCGGCGCGGCCGTTGATGGCGACGTGGATCGCGCCGCGCCCGGCCCGCGTGGTCTCCGGC
>JAFAEX010000179.1 GCA_023423795.1 Chloroflexota bacterium
GTGCCGAGCCGAGAGGCGGCAGTCAAGAGGCGGTAGGCGGCAAGCCCACCCACTCGGCACTCGGCACTCGGCACTCGGCACTCCCCGTCGCCACGCACGTCCACCCCAACCGCGAGGGAAACGTGGCGAAGAGCATCGCCGACCACGCGGCGGAACTGGGGACGGACATGATCGTGCTGTGCGCGCACGGCGCCGGCGGCGCCCGCGGCTGGCTGGCCGGGGTGATGGCCCAGCAGGTGATCCGCCGTTCCGCGCCGCCCGTCCTGCTGGTCCGGCCGTTGCCGGACGGCGGCGCACCCCCGTTCGCGCCCGGCGCCGTCCTCGTCGCGCTGGACGGCACCGCGACATCGGCCGCCGCGCTGCCCCCGGCGCTGGCTCTCGCGCGGGCGATGGCGGTCCCGCTGGAACTGGCCGCCGTCGCCCCGACCTCGGCAACCATCGACCCCGGGCGCGCGCCGGCCGCCATCGTCAAGCCGGCCGCGACCGCCGCCGCGCTGGACCTGGAAGCCGAAGCGCTGGCGGCCCACCTCGACCGGCTGGCATCCGCAGCCCGCGCAGAGGGGATCGACACCCGTGCCCGCGTGCTGCGCGGCGACCCGGCCCCGGAAATCGCCGCCCACGCGGCCCGGTTGGGTTCGGCGGTGCTGGTGCTCGCCACCCACGGGCGCGGCGGGCTGGACGCCGTCTGGTCCGGCAGCGTCGGCTCCCGGGTCGTCGCCCGCGTCGCCGGCCCGCTGCTGCTGGTGCATCCGGCCTGACGAGCGAAGAGGCGTTGGGCGTGATGCGGGAATCCGGCTGTCAGCGGCCTGTCGCACCACCCTCGATCGGCGTGGGCGACGACCTGCCCCGGCCATCGCCCCATGCATCGGCCGTCCGAGCGCGCACCCGATACCCAACAATTGTTTCGGGATTTGTTCGGCGTTGGCTCGGCATTTATTCGGTCGCGGAACCCCGCGACCGTACGCGGCATATTGGCCAAATCGAGTTTATTCGCGCCCCCCTCCCGCCCTCAGTGCCGGCACGCCGTGCCGGACGTATCCAATCCGGAACGGAGGTAGGACACGGCCCGCCCGCATTCCTTCGTGCCGATACCGGAACTCTTCACGCCTCTCGCCGCCGTGCCGTCACCGCCTCGTGCGCGAGCCGCGTCGGAACCGGCATGAACCCGCCGTCGCGGCAGCAGGCGAGGGCGAGGGCGACCGCCGTTTCCACCGACACGCGGTGGCCGGGGGAAACGAACAGCGGCGCGTGGCGCGGGCGGGTTCGGACCGCCGCGCCGATCGCCTCGTCGCGGTCGAGCAGCGGCGTGTGGGCGCCGAAGACGCGCTCCGGTTCCTCGAACGCGCCGACCAGGCGGCTCTTGGCGCAGCCGATCGACGGGCGGTCCAGCACCAGCCCGAGGTGGGAGGCCAGCCCGAAGCGGCGCGGGTGGGCGTACCCTTGCCCGTCGAACAGCAGCAGGTCGGGTTCGCTGCGGACCCCGGCGCAGGCGGCGATCACCGCCGGCGCTTCCCGGAACGAGAGCAGCCCGGGCACGTAGGGAAACGCGATCGGCACGCTGGCGACCGCCGTCTCGACGACCTCCAGGTCCGGAAACGTCAACACGACCACGGCGGCGTGGGCCAGCGTGTCGCGGCCCCGCCCGGCGTAACTGTTGTCGATGCCGGCGACCAGCCGGATCGCGCCGAGCGAAGCGTCGTCCTCCAGCACGATCCGCCCGGCCAGGTCGGACTGGATCGCCCGCGCTTCGGCGGTGGTGACGTCCCAACGGTGCAGGTCGCGGGCGCGCATAACCCCTCCCCGGTGCTGCTTGAACCGAACCTTGCCCGGCCGCGGCGCGACGACGGCGCCATGACGATCCCGCCAGCCTGCGACGGGGCCGCTGCCGCCGCGCATGTCCGCAGCAAGGTCCTCGCACGTCCGCGGCCGCGACCCGAGCGAGGATCTCCCGCCGGAGCGTGTCCCGCTGCATCCGCGCGATACGGCGATGCGCCAAACGACGAGTGTCGGTGGTCACGACAAGATAGGGCAACCATGGCTTGTGGTCGTTTGCGTTCTGCGTCTCCATTGGTAGGATGAGCCATCTCGAGAACCAAATCGCCGCGTGCTGATGGGAGGACACCCGATGGATGGCCGCCGCTTCGATTCGCTTGCCCGCGCCCTTGCCGGCGCGGCCAGTCGCCGGGCGGCCGTCGCGGGGATCTTCGCCGCGCTGCTGCCGCTGGCGGGCCGCGCCAACCCCGCACGCACCGGCAAGAACGGGCGCGGACCGGCCGACGAAGCGTGCCTCGCCAACGGCCGGCGCTGCGGCAAGGGGTCCGGCAAGCGCGGCAAGCCGTGCCGGAAATGTTGCAGCCGATACAGCACCGTGCAGCGCAACGGCCGCCGGCGCTGCGCCTGCAAGCCGGAAGGGATAGTGGCCGGCAACGCCTCCCAGTGCTGCAGCGGGCAGCGGATGGCGAATGGCATGTGCGGCGCCTGCGCGGCCGGCTTCGGGGATTGCCCGGCGGGATGCGTCGATCTCCGGACGGACGTCCGCAACTGCGGAGCCTGCGGTGTCTCCTGCGCCGCCGGGGAGATCTGCCTGAACGGCGCCTGCACCGGCTGCGGCGGCGCCGGCCAGCGCTGCTGACCTGGCGCGGCCTGCGAGCGCAGCCGCACCTGCCAGAGCGGGACGTGCTGGCTGCCCACCAGCACCTGTGATCCCAACCAGCCGCCCTGCGATCAAGCGGTCACCGTGTGCGGCGACGGCAGCGACCGGTGCGCCACCTCGACGGCCGGGGAGACGTTCTGTCGCGGCCTCATGGTTTGCCAGAGCGCTCAGTGCACCCAGGATGAGGATTGCACCCAAGAGTCCGGCCTGATCTGCGTCACCGGCTGCAACGGCAACTGCTGCGCCCGTGTGAACTGAGATCAGAATCCGCCACCGCGCCGGCAACACACCCCGTCGTCATTCCGAACCCCTCGAAGGATCTCGTTCCCCAGTCAGGCGTCGAGCGGCGACCGGATTCCTCGACGATCCCGGGATGACGACGGGACCGACTCCGCAACACGCTCCAGACGATTCGGCGAGCGATCGTTCCGGCGCGGGAACCGTTGCCGCCAGGCGGGCAGGGTTCGCCGAACCGCGCCGCGGGTATCATGCAGGCCGCTCGGGTTGGCCGGCGCTGGCGTCGTCGCCATGCGCCCGCGCCGGGGCGAAACGCTTCGGGCGCGTGCGTTACGCCCACGGGTCGCGACGGAGCGAGCCAATGACGCCGGCGATGCCACCCCTGCCGATCGCGGCTGACCGCACGGACCGCCGCCCGCGCGGAGGAGATTGCCCCGCATGAAGGTCTCCGCGCGGGCGCTCAACCGCGCCACGCTCGACCGCCAGATGCTGCTCCGGCGCGAACCGCTCGGCATTCCCGACGCCGTTCGCCGCGTGGTCGCGTTGCAGGCGCAGCACCCGGCCTCGCCCTACCTCGCGCTCTGGAACCGGATCGACGGGTTCGAACCGGCCGACCTCGACGCCGCGTTCGCCGAGCGTCGGGTGGTCAAGGCAAGCCTGATGCGGATCACCCTGCACGCGGTCCACGCCGGCGATTACCGAACCTTCCGCGAGGCGATGGAGCCGACGCTCCAGGCGGCGGGGCTCGACCAGCGGTTCCGCGAAACGGCGCCCACCCCGGCGGACGCCGAGGCGCTCCTGCTGGAGGTGCTCGATCACCATCGCGAAGCGCGCACCTCGGCGGGATTCGATGACTGGCTCGACCGGCGATTCGGTGCGCCCGTCGATCCGGCCGTGAAACGGTCGTTCCGGGGGTATTCGCCGCTGCTGCACGCCCCGACCGGCCCGCCGTGGTCGTTCGGATTCCGCCCCTCGTTCGTCGCTGCGCCGGAGGCGCCGGCGCTGGCAAACCCCGAGGCGGCCGCGGCGGGGCTGCAAACGCTGGTGCTGCGTTACCTGCACGGGTTCGGGCCGGCGACGATCGCGGACGTGGCGAAGTTCGCGCTCGTGCCGCGGGCGCGGGTGAAGAAAGCGCTGGCGGCCCTCGCCGGCGACCTCGCCACGCTCGAAGGTCCGAACGGCGAAACGCTGTACGACCGCCCCGGCGCGCCCCTGCCGGACGACGAGACCCCCGCGCCGCCCCGGCTGATGGCGATGTGGGACAGCGTCCTGCTCTCCTACGACGACCGGAGCCGCATCATCCCGCCGGACTACCGGCGAATCGTGATTCGCACCAACGGCGACGTGCTGCCCACGCTGCTGGTCGATGGCTACGTCGCCGGCGTCTGGCGCGCCGTCGAGGGCGGCATCGAGGCGACCGCCTTCCACCCCCTTTCGTCCGACGCCTGGGAAGGACTCGCCGCCGAGGCGCGGGCACTGCTCGCGCTGCTCGCCAGCCGCGACCCGGACGTCTACGGCCGCTACGGCCACTGGTGGAACAAACTACCCGGCGGCGAGGTGCGGCTGCTCCCCGGCGGGTGACGCGAGCGCCGCGTCGCGGGCAGGGATAGGCGGACGCGCGGTCGGAGCGATGCGGCACCGCGGCGGTTGCCGGCATGACCGGAGCACAGGCGCGGCCGTCGGCGCAGGCGATGCCCGTTTCGGGCCCATCCTGAGCCCGCGTTTCACACCCTTCCTCACGACGCCGGGGATGACGGGGAGGCCACCCCGCAGGAGTGCTGGAGCAGGCACCGAGCACGGGCGACCTGGTCGCCACGTGCTCCGGGGTTCGGAACGCATCGCCCTGGTGCGTTCCGCTCGCGGCGCCGCCCCGGGCGCGGGACCCGTGGCGTGCGCAACGGGCGAGCGGCGACACGAGATAGAGTCCCCTGTCGATCCGCCTGACATCGCCATGTGATGCGTGCTGGTAGGATGCGTCCAACAACGCGCAGCGATCCGCGTGGGAAGGGCAGGCCATGGCCACGTTGTGCCGGGTGTTCTCGTTGCTCGCGCTGGTCCTCTTGCCGTTTGCGTCGCCGGGCCTCGCCGCCGGGCAGGCAACCCCAGCCGCCGGGTCCGGCCCCGGCGGGGAGCAGTACACCCCGGTGGTGGCGTCGGTGTTCGCGCCGCCGAAGTGGTTCACCGGCGCCGATGGGACGGCGCATCTCGTCTACGAACTGGTGCTGGCGAACGCCTTCCCGGTCCCGGCCACGGTCACGGCGGTTGAGGTGCTCGACGGGAAGGGCGGCACGGTCGCCGCGCTCGAAGGCGATGCGCTGGCCGGGTCAATGTCGCTCCTCACCGGCGGCCCGCTGCCGGAGGGCGCGATCCCGCCGTCCACCATCGGCGTGGTCTGGTTCGACCTGCCGTTGCCGGACGAGGCGGCCATCCCGGCGGAGGTATCCCACCGCATCACCGTCGAGGTCCCGCCGGGGCTGCCGGTGCCGGAGACGATCACGGCAACGGGCGCGCCGGCCCAGGTCGATCGGCGGCCGCCGGTGGTGCTGGCGCCACCGGTTGCCGGGCCGCGCTGGGTGGCCGTCGGCAGTTGCTGCGACGGCCCGCACCGGCGCTCGATCCAGCCGATCGACGGCGGGTTGTACCTGTCGCAGCGCTTCGCGATCGACTTCAACCAACTGGACGCCGAGGATCGCTTCAGCAGCGGCGACCCCGCCCTGAACGAGAGCTACCCGACCTGGGGCCAGCCCGTCTTCGCGGTCGCCGACGCCACGGTGGCCGTCGCGGTCGATCGCTACCCGGACCAGGTGGCAGGCCAGACCACGGGGGTGACGCTGGAGAGCGCCGACGGCAACCACGTCGTACTCGACCTCGGCGACGGCCGCTTCGCCTTCTACGCTCACCTCCTGCCCGGCAGCGTGCGGGTCGCCGCCGGCGACACCGTGCGGCGCGGCGAGCAGATCGGCGCGGCCGGCAACTCCGGCAGTTCGGACGGGCCGCACCTCCACTTCCACGTCATGAGCGGCCCGTCGGCGCTGGTCGCGGACGGCTTGCCCTACGTCTTCGACACATTCGGCTACACTGGATCGATCCCGCCGCTGTCGGACGCCGCCGCGTATTACGCGGCGCAGGAACCGGTGCCGATCGATCGCTCCAACGCTGGCGCCCGTCACGATGAGTTGCCGCTCGGCGGCGACGTCCTCACGTTCCCCGAACCAGGACCGCCGGCGGACTGAGATCGCCCGGCGTCGGCCGGCGGCATCGGCGTGGATGGGGTCCGGACGACCGGGCCGACGACGTGATGCACGCAGGAGCCGGCCCAGTGAAGCGACGCGAACTCCTCCGGTCATCCCTTGCCCTTCCGGCCGCCGCGGCGGCGAACGCCCTCCCGGCCGCCGCCGCCGACGACGCCGAGGCGCAACGCCGCCGCGCGGTCCAGGGAATGAACGTCGTCCTCTTCGTCACCGACCAGCAGCGCGCCATCCAGCACTTCCCGAGGAATTGGGCGCGCCAGAACCTGCCCGGGGCGACCCGGCTGGCCGACAACGGGCTGACCTTCACCAACGCGTTCTGCAACGCCTGCATGTGCTCCCCGAGCCGCGCGACACTGATGACCGGCTTCTTCCCGGCCCAGCACGGGGTCAAGTACACGCTGGAAGTGGACATGGAAGAGCCCGCCAACCCGCAAGCCGAGTTGCCGGGGCCGGACCGGATGCCCAACATCGGCACCGTCATGGCGGCCGCCGGATACGCCACGCCGTACAAGGGCAAGTGGCACCTGAGCAAACCCGCCGACATGAACACCGACCCGGCGAAAAACCCGCCCTGCACGCCGGACGAGGGCTGGGCGCCCGGCGACGTGAACGGCTACGGGTTCGAGCGCTGGAACCCGCAGGACGCCGGGGCCAACCAGTTCATCTGCCAGGCCGGCGGCTTCGACGGCGCGGTCGTCGAGAACGACGTGCGGTTCATGGAGGCCGACGGCGACGCGGCCGCCGGCGAGGAAGGCGTGCTGGCCTACCTGCGCTCCGACGCGGCGAAGCAGGGCCCCTTTTTCCTGGTCGTGTCGCTGGTCAACCCGCACGACGTCCTCTCCTACCCGAGGGCGTTCGAGGACTTCGGGTACGACGACTCCTGGCTGGAGGGTTCGGGCATCGACCTGCCGGCGACGGTGGACGAGGACCTCAAATCCAAACCCACGGCCCAGCGGCAATTCCTCGCGATCTCCTCTGGCGGCCTCGGGCCGCTGCCGACGAACCAGCAGAAGCAGAACTACCTCAATTTCTACGCCAACCTGCTGAAGGAAGCCGACCGGCACCTCGTGCGGATCCTCGACACGCTCGAGGACGAGGGCATGCTGAACGACACGCTCGTCATCCAGACCTCGGACCACGGCGAAATGGGGATGGCGCACGGCGGCATGCGCCAGAAGAACTTCAATTTCTACGAAGAAACCTTGCGGGTGCCGCTGGTCTACTCCAACCCGGTGCTCTATCCGCGGCCGGTCTCGACCGACGCGATGGTGTCGCACGTCGATTTCCTGCCGACCATCGCCAGCCTGTTCGGCGCGCCGTCGTCGGCCCGGGCGAAGTGGCAGGGACGAGACTACGCGAGGATCGTGCTGAACCCGAAGCGGGCGAAGCCGGTCCAGCGGTACATCGTCTTCACCTACGACGATTTTCAGGCCGGGCAGGCCAGCGGGCCGTACGTGCCGCAGCCGAACCACATCGTGAGCATCCGCGAGCGGCGGTACAAACTGGCCCGCTACTGGGACCCGGACGGCAACGAACCCGACCAGTGGGAGATGTACGACCTCAAGCGGGACCCGCTGGAACGGCGCAACCTCGCCGCGCCCGATGCTCGCCGGACGCGGAAGCAACAGAAGCGATACCGCCGGCTGAAAAAGAAACTGGCGAAGGTGGAGCGGCGCCGGCTGCGCCCCACGACGACGGCCGCGATCGAGCATACCGTCGCTCACGGATAGCGCCGGCGAACAAGCATCGACCGGCCGGGCGCCTTGCCGCCCCGGCCGGTCGCGCACGGCAATCGTGCCAGCCGCGCGGGCTACGTTCGCTCCCGCAGGAAGCCGAGCACCGTGTCGTTCAACTCCCCCATGAAGCGGTGGCGGTCGAAGCCGGGCGGGTCCTGCGACGGCGGGAATGCGGGGGAGGTCATCGCCTCCGGCCACGGGGACAGGAACGAGAAGTGGCCGGCGTCGTCCACCACTCGGTACTCGACCGGGGTGCCCGCCGGGACGCCGTCCACCACGACGCGCGGCATCCACGGGGTCGGGCAGATCTCGTCCTTTTCCCCGGCCAGCAGCAGGATCGGGGTCCGCACGGCGGCCAGCGCGCCGGGAAGACTGAACCACGGCGTCGCCGGCGCGAGCAGCACGAGGGCCGACACGCGCGGATCGGGCGCGACCTCGATGCGTTGCGCGGGGTCGTCGCCGGTCTCTCGCGGCAGCGTGGACGGGACGCCGCCCGCGAGCGCCAGCGCGGTGTACCCGCCCAGCGAGTGGCCGACGACCGCGTACGAACCGGGCGTCAGGCTGCCCGCGAACGGGCTGCCGCCGAAGAACCAGTCGGCGGCCGTCGCGAGGTGCCCCGGCCGGCGCTCCAGGATCTCGATCGTGTCCGCCAGCGCATTGTCGTTCCGGTTGTTGCCGGGGTGCTCCGGCAATCCGACGACGACGCCGTTCGCCGCGAGGTGGCGGGCGAGCAGCCGGTGCGTCAGCGGCGAGCCGCCGGAACCGTGGGAGACCACGACCAGGGGGTACTTGCCGGGCAGCGGCTCGGCGCCAATGGCGAGGTCGAGCGAAAACGGCCCCAGCCGCTGCGGCGCCGACGAAGCAGTGGTCGGGTACATAACGGACATCGGGAACGGCGTCCCCGTTCCGGCCTCGACGAGTTCGGCCGTGAGGTAGCCGACGGATGCGTCCATGGTCCTCCAGATGGCGAAGATCGCGGCAATCGCGGCGGATGCCGCATCGATCGGGCTTCGGGCAGAGGCCGCCCAATATCCCGGCGGCGGCGAACTCTATCGCGCGAGCGGCCAGGGCGGCAGGGGGTGATGGCGGCTGAGGTGGTGACGCGGCCCGCGGTCACGACCGCGCCGGGGTGATGGCGGGCGCCATGATGATGCGAATTCCGACCAAAGTTGGCATGATGATGGCGTTTGCCCAATTGTTGCGGACACCGCCCGTTTTCGCACCGGTGGGACCGAACACGGAGGGTGCGGCGTCCGTCGTCGCGCCCACCCCCGGAGGGGTTTCGTTCCCGTAGCCCGGGATTTATGGCGTTTGCGTGTTTGATCCGGCTACCGGCCCAGCGGCGGGCGCGATGAATCGCGCCCCCAACAGCGTGCGGCAGGTCAACCGTGCTGTAGG
>JAFAEX010000208.1 GCA_023423795.1 Chloroflexota bacterium
CCGCCGGCGCGGCCGTCCCTTCCGTTCCCCGGTATCCGGGTCCGCCGGCTGGGTGTTGTCAACGTCGTTCGTGTCGCTCACTGGTTCCTCATTTCGTCTCTATCGCGGCAACCGGAAACGTCCGGACCGCGTTCAGGTTCACGTTCAATTGGCGCTCCCGCCCGGTCCATGACCGAACAGCGCATCGGGCCGCGTGTGCGGCGGCTCCGCGGGTTCGACGTGCACGTGCGCCTGCGCGCCCGGGCCCGCCACATCACGAATCGCCGCTTCCACCCCGTTGGCCACCTCGTGCGCGGCGCGCACCGACAGCTCCGGATCGACCGTCACGTGCACATCCACCCACGGTCGCCCGCCGGACGAGCGGAGCCGCAGGTTGTGGGCGGTGACCACGCCCGGCGCGGCGAGCACCGCCGCCAGCATCGCGTCCGGGTCCTCCGGCGCCGCATCGGTCAGCACCAGCGAGGCCTCGCGCACGATGCCCCACGCCGCCCAGGCGATGGTGGCCGCCACGAGCAGCGAGACCACCGCGTCGGCCCGGGCGATGCCGGCGCGTTCGCCCAGCAACCCGAGGATGACCGCGCCCGACACCAGCACGTCCGATGCCGTGTGCCGGGCGTCGGCCGCCAGCAGGTCGCTCTGCAAGCGCCGGGCCTCGCGCCGCTCCCACCAGGAAACGCCGGCGTTGATCGCCATCGTTCCCAGCAGCACCACGAACGAAACGACCGTCACCGTTGGCTGCTCGCCGGACTGCCACCGTTCGATGGCGGTCTCGACGATCTCGACGACGCCGATGGTCATCAGCACCGCGATGGCCATCGACGCGAGCGTTTCGTACCGTTCGTGCCCGTACGGATGATCCCGGTCGGGCGGCCGCGACGCGATCGCGATGCCGACCAGCCCCACCACGTTCGCGAGCCCGTCCAGCAGCGACTGCACGCCATCGGCGCTCATCGCCACCGAACCCGAGAACACGCCGTAGCCGAGTTTGGCAGCGGCCACCAGCACGTTCAGCCCGAGCACGACCACCAGCACGCGCCGGATGCTGCGCGTCCGGTGCTCGCGCGCGGCGTCGATGGCCGCGCCGCGGTCCTGCCCTTCTCCGGCCGGTGCGGACGACGGCCCACCCGTCGCGCGGTCGAGCAGCGCCATACGCCACCAGTGTAGCCCGTTACGCCGAACGGCAGCGGTTTCGGCCCCTGCCGGCTGGATCGGGCGCACAAATCGGGACGCGAACGTGCCCCTGATCGCCCAACCCGGCGATCAGGGCCGGAAGAACATCGCGCCGAGGACGATAACCCCGACAACGAGCAGGATCACGCAGCCGATCGCAAAAAAACTGCCGGTGCCGACCGTCGGTTCAGAACCGCCCGGCTCGCCGGCGGGCGCGGGCGCGACGTCATCGCCCTTCGATGGCCCGGCGTCGCCGTGCGCCGGCAGCGTTGGCTCCTGCTCGCTCACGGCGTCCCCGCGCCGGTCGCCGGCGGCATCGTGCCCGGTCCAAGAAGGAAGAACATGTCGAACAGCCACTCCCCGTCTTCGTAGGCGAAATCGAGCCGCTGCGGGAGCGCTTCGCCGCCGAGGGTGATCTCGACGTAGGCCCACGCGTGCTCGGGGTCGGTCATCGTGATCTCGCCGATGCGGCGGAACTCGATCGGCACGGTCATGAACAGCCGGAGTTGCTGGGCGAAGTCGGCCATCGGGCCGAACACCGCCAGGTCCGCCAGAGCGTCGCTGGTGTGCAGCGCGAGGAACCGGCCCGGTTCGCCGGTGGCCCAGCACCCGGTTGCCTCCCGCAGCAGGTCGTCGATCGCCGCCTGCGCGTCGGCATCCGCCGTCCGCCCTTCCTGCGCGCCGACCCCGGCCGACGGTGCAACCGCGACCGGCGTCGCCGCTACCGGCGCGGCAGACCCGCCGCTGAATCCGGGCAGCGGCGGCGTCGTGCAGGCCTGGAAACTGCCGAACGCGCGCGTCGTCAGCAACACCCGCCGGTCGGCGCAGCCGTCCTCGACCACCGCCAGGCGCAGGGTGTCCCCGTCCCGGCTCCACTGGTACGTCGCCGACGTATCGCCAGCGGTCGGCCCGCCGCACCCGAGCAGACCGTTCCAGTCGTTGAACGTCACGAGGTCGCCGTCGGTCTCGAACGTTCCGTTCACGACCGGGCCGACGTCCTGCCGGGCAACCGCGTACGTGCCCGCGTCGTCGAACGTGATCGTCCACAGGCCGAGCAGGGCCGCCTGCCCGGGAATGGCGGGATCGAGATCGTTGCGCCCGATGGAGACGGTGAAGACGCCGGCGATGCGCTCGTCGTCCTGCGCCGCGACCGGCCCCGGGAGGCCATCGGCCAGCACCATCAACGCCGCGAGGATGAGCGCGACGACGCGCGCCCCGGTCCCGGATCGGTGGAGGAGGTTCCGCATGCCGCTGCTCCCCGGGCGTCGAACGGGCATCCACGAACGGCGGCAACCGGCGGCACGTCGCGTGCCGCCGGTCAGCACGACCGGACGAACGTCATGGTACCCTGCCGGGCGCGACGGGTACCGGAACGCCGGACGCGCGAGGGCGGCAGGCCCGCCTCGGCTCCGGCCTCGGTTCCCGGTCCGCGACGGATCGCGCCCGGCAACGGGCACGGCCACGACCCTGCTCCGACCCAATCGGCGCCCGGCCTTCGACGACGACTGCCACGGGAGGCCACCAACAGATGCGCGGACCCTTTTCCGCCCCACGGCCCGGCGTCGGCGATGCCAACCGCGCCCGCGCGTCCCGGGCGCTGCTCGCGCTCCTGCTCGCGCTGGCCGGGCTGCTGCCGCTGGCCGGCCGCGGCGTCGCCGAAGAGGAATCCGGCCCGATCCCGGTCGGCAACTTCCCGCTGCTTCGCCCGATCTCCGACCACCTGAGCGCGACATCGTGGATGATGGCGAACGGGCTCGACCCGCGGTTCCAGCAGGTGCCCGGCGGCGAGCGCCGCACCGAGGTCGATTGGGGCATGTTCGGCGTCGCCCCGGCGCTCGCCCCGGTCGGCGGGCCGGCCTTCGCGCCGCCGGTGCCGTTCCGCTCGGCCGCCCCGGCCTTCAGCCGCAACCTGATCGTGACCCGGCAACTCGGTCTGTTCCCGCTGCAAACCGAACCGCATCTGGCCGTCAACCCGCTCGACCCCGAGCACCTCGTGCTCGGGGTGATCGACTACAACTTTCCCTCGATGTCCACCTACACCTCGTTCGACGGCGGCGAGACGTGGGACGGGCCGAACCAGGTCCGCTACTTCCAGGACGACCTGACCGCCGCCGGCGATCCCGTCATCGCGTTCGACCGCGACGGCAACCCCTACATCGTCTTCATCTCGCTCGGCATCCAGGAGTACCGGCTCGGCTCGCTCTTGTCGGCCACCCAGGTCTCCAGCATCGCCATCGCCCGCTCCACCGACGACGGCCTGTCGTGGGAGGACGCGGTCTCGACCGCCCGCTCCGAAGTCACCACTACGTCGCAAATCGATCCCACCGGGCGGGAGCGCGGCGAGGTCGCCGTCGATTTCCTCGACAAGCCGTGGATCGCCATCGGGCCGGACCCGGACAACCCCGACAACGACATCATTTACGTCGCCTACGTCAAGTTCAAGACCCGCTACAACCTGCTCTATTCGGACGAAGTGCCGTTCCTCACCTCGCCCGTCACCGAAACGACGGTCGAACTGGTCCGCTCGCTGGACGGCGGCGGCACCTGGAGCGACCCGGTTTCGGTGAGCCCGACCGTCTTTCAGGCGATGGGCGCGAGCGAAGAGGGCGAAGGCGGCATGAGCGGCGCAGCCGGACCCGGCGTCGCCGCCGAGAGCGGCGAATCCGCGCCCGGCCCCGACGATGCAGCGCCCGCGGCAGCAGCCACGCCCGAAGCCGGGACGCCGGTCCCGGCCGCATCCACCCAGCCGAACCGTGGCGTCACGACCCAGCAGGAAGGCGAGGGCGCCGGCGCCGAGGCCGACCAGACGGTGCAGGGTCCGCAACCGGCGGTCCTCTCCGACGGCACCGTCGTCGTCACCTACCTCGACACCACGCTGGACGGCGTGCAGGAGGGCCTGTACACCGTCATGGTCGCCTTCTCCCGCGACGCGGGGCAGACCTTCGAGGACCCGGTGCAGGCCGGTGTGATGCGGGAGATCCACTTTCGCCCGCGCAACTCGACCTTCCGCTGGTGGGGCGCTGCCTTCCCCCAGATCGCGGTCGGCCCGAACGACGAGATCTACATCCTCACCACCGCCGAACCGGCCGACAAGCCGACCGACGACGGCGACATCTACCTGCTGCGCTCGCTCGACATCGGGCAGACGTGGGACCCGCCGCAGCGGATCAACCGCGACGGCACCGACCGCATCCAGTTCTTCCCCTCGATCGACGTCGGCGACGACGGGACGATCCACGCGATGTGGGCCGACATGCGCGACGACCCGGCCGAAGTCCGCTACCACATCTACTACACGCGCTCGACCGACGCAGGGGCAACGTGGGGCTTCGTGGACGACCAACTCGGGATCAACACCCCGGATACCCGCGTGACCGATTTCCCCTCCAACTCGCTGCGAGGATTCCCCGGCGGGCGCTTCCTCGGCGACTACTTCTCGATCGCCGCCGGCGAGGAGGACGTCTACCTCGTCTGGGCCGACACCCGCCTCGGCGAATTCGGCGGCCCGAACCAGCAGGTCGCCTTCGCCCGGCAGACGGCGATCGTCCCGCCGTCGCTGTTCCTCAACCCGCCGAGCGGACCGGCCGGGCGCGACGTGACGATCCAGGGGTTCGGGTTCCAGCCCGATTCGAACATCACCATCGACGTCGGCGGCATCACCGTCACCAACCTGCGCTCGAACGACAAGGGCGAGTTCACCACCACCATTTACATGCCCGTCACCGGCGAAGGCCCGCGCAACGTCACCGCGTTCGACGAAACCGGCAACGTCGCCACGGCATCGTTCTACACCGAGGTCGGGTTCGACACCATCGCCCGCGAACTGGGCGAACTCGCCGCCGAACGCGACGCCGCCGCCACGCCCGCCGGGGCCGGGGCCACCCCGGTCGCCGACGAGATGCCGTAGACGCACGACCAGCACCGGGGCAAGCCGGCGTGCTCCCCGAAAAACGGCCGAACCGCGCACACCCGGAGGCCACCGATGGCTGCCGAACCGACCGCGCTCCGCGACCTGCTCGAC
>JAFAEX010000246.1 GCA_023423795.1 Chloroflexota bacterium
ACCGGACGTGCGGCGCGCTCGGACTACCGGGCGCGCCGCAGCCGTTGGGTGTGTGCAATCGCCGCACACCACCGGGCGAACCCGTCCCGGCCGAGGAACCACCATGCCGCCTACCGATACCGCAGCCCTCGTCGGCGCACTGTTCGCCCGCGACGCAGCCGTGCTCGCCGACCCGTATCCGGCGCACCGGGCGCTGCGCGAGGCAGGTCCGGTCGTCTACGTCCCCGCGCCTCCCGGCGCGCCGCCGTCCCACTCCGCCTGGCACATGTTCGGGTTCGCCGACATCTCGGCCGCGCTCCGCGATCCCCGCTTTTCCTCAAGCCGCCACCTCGGCGGGCCGCAGCAGGACAAACTCACCTCCGCCTCGGCCGATCCCGGCGTCGGCTTCATGATGCGGATGATGGGCAGCATGATGCTGACCAAGGACGGCAAGGACTATTCCCGTCTGCGCGGCCTCGTGCAAGCGGCCTTCACCCCGCGCGTCATCGAGCGCCTACGCTCGGATGTCGAAACCCTCGTGAACCAACTGCTCGACGAGGCGATCGCCCGCGATGCGGCTGTTTTCGACCTCGTGCCCGACCTCGCGATGCCGCTGCCGGCCATCGTCATCGCGCGCCTGCTCGGCGTGCCCGAGGACGACTGGGCGTCCTTCAAGCGCCTGTCGGACGGCATCATCGGCGGCGACCTCGGCCCGCAGAAGTTCGCCAACTTCCTCGAACTCGGCCAGTACCTCCAGCAGGCGATGGACCAGCGCCGCGCCGCGCCGACCGACGACCTGATCGGCGGCCTCGTCGCCGCCCACCTCGACGACGGCGACACCCTTTCCGACGGCGAACTGATCGCCCAGGTTGTCGCCCTGATGGTCGGCGGCCACGAAACGACCACCTGCGCCGTGGTCAATCTCCTGCGCACCCCGGGCGCGTGGGCCGGGCTCGACGACGCGACCATCCCGGCCGCCGTCGAGGAATGCCTGCGCTTCGACCCGCCGTTCCAGTCGCTCGCCCGCCGCGCCGCCACGGATGTCGGAGTTTTCGGGCAACGCATCCGCGAAAACGACACCGTCTGGTGCTGGATCGGCGCGGCCAACCGCGACCCGGCCCGCTTTTCGGACCCGGAACGCTTCGACCCCGCCCGTGCCGACAAGCGCCACCTGTCGTTCGGCCTCGGTCCCCACTTTTGCCTCGGCGCGGCGCTCGCCCAGCTGGAGATGCAGACCGCCATCTCGGCCCTGCGCCTGCGCTTCCCCGCCCTGCGGCTGCGCGATGCGGAGATTGCCTGGAACACCGTCTCGATGGTCCGCGGTCCGCGAAGCCTGCCGCTGCTGGCCGGTTGAGCGATCCGGCTCCGGTCCCGGACGGCGCCGCACGCCGCTTCCGCGACGTTGGCGTCAGCCGACGATCGTTCCGAGCCGAACCGGGAAACGGATGCCGCCCAATTCACGGCAAAGCCGCAGCACCAGGTCGCGTGCCCGCGCGGCCTCCGCGTGGAGGATGCGCTCCTCCGCCGTGTGCGGCCGGTAGTACCCGCAGGCGACGTTGGCGACGGCCACCCCGATGCCCTGCTCAGCGAGGCTGCGCACGTCGGTCGATCCGCCGGGAACCTCCCGGTAGCCGAACTCCGCGAGCACCGGTGCGACCGCATCCGCGAACGCCTCGCCGTACAACTCCAGATCGTTGATCCAGCGGACGAACTCGCCGGTGCCCTTGCGATCCGCCTGGAGCACGAACCCCGCGTCGGAGAAAAAGTCCATCCTGGCCGCCCGCGAGCCGAGGCGGCCGACTTCCTCGGAATGGAAGAAGACCACCTTCGCCGCCGGCAACGCGCGCAGCGCCGATAGCGCGATCCAGACGCCCACCTTGTCGTCGCCACCGACGCCCCGCGGCTCGCCGGTCACCGGATCGGTCGCCCACCATTCGCCGTCCGCGAACCGGACCGCGTAGCGGTCGTCATCGACGATGGGGTGGACCGTATCGGTGTGGGCCACGACGCATGGGTAGACGGCCGCATTTCCCCGGCAGGCGTAGACATTCCCGCCGTCGATCTCGACCGTCGCCCCGGTTTCGCCCGCCAGCCGGATCACGAGATCGACCATCCGGCGCTCGTCGCCGGACACGGCTTGCGTTTCCAGCAACTGGCGCAGCAGGCCGTCGCGCCCGTCCATTCCGTTCCCCTCCTCCCTGAATGCGGACGATGCGGCAGCCCTCCGGCTCCGCCGGGGTCCGCACCCGCCGCCTCGCACACTCATGCGTTCGCAATCGTCGCATCATAGCAGGGTTCCGCCGGATCGCCGGTTGCCTGCTCAGCACTCGTCCGCATTCCGCCGCGCCGCGAACCGGCGTGGCGAATCGCGCCGTTTCGTGGCAGTGTTCACGTACCGGCCCCGCCATGTTCCGCGCACGCCGGTTCGCGGCAGGCCGCGTGCGTTTGCACGATTCCCGGAGAGATACGGCGACGCGCGCCGTCGAGGTTCCGGCAGCCGTTGGCGCCGCCGGTCCACCAATCGGAGGCTCGGCATGGACCAGCGAACCGGGAAAGACACGCTCCGTCAGGTGCTCAACCTGGCCGGGGCAATCGGCCAGGTGACGATCGGCTTCTTCGCCAACGTGGGGCGTGTGTCGGACGAATTCGGCAACCCGATCGTTCCCGCGGGTTATGCCTTTTCGATCTGGGGCGTGATCTTCGCGCTGCTCGGCATCTACGCGATCTACCAGGTGCTGCCCGACCAGGCGACCAACTACCTGTTCCGCCAGATCGGCTGGTGCACGGCGGCCGCGATGATCGGCAATACCCTCTGGACGGTGCTGTTCGGCAACCGCGTCTTCTGGCTCGCCCAGATCGTCATCTTCCTCATCGCGTTGTCGGCGATCCTCGCCTTCGTGACGTGGGCCGACGTCCTGGCCGTCCGCCCGGCGACCGGGTTCGAACGCTGGATCGTCGGCCCCGCCGTCGGCCTGCTCGCCGGCTGGGTCACCGCCGCCTCGTTCGTCGGCCTCGCGGCCACCCTCATCTCGTACGGATGGAACAACGACGGCACCGGCGCGGTGCTCGGCGGTTCCGGCCTCCTGCTGTTCGCGGGCGGCATCGCCGCCTGGGCGCTCGCCCGCGGCAGCGCCGGTCCCGCCACCGGCTGGGTTGCCTACGGCCTGGCGGTGATCTGGGCGCTTATCGCGGTCATCGTCCGCCAGTCCGACGTCTCGCTCCTCGTCGCCGGCGTTTCGGCCGTCATCGCGGTGATCGTCGTTGTGCTCCTGCTGATGCTGGCGCGGGAATCCCGGCGCGGCACGCCGGCGCCCAGCGCGCTGGGCGCATGACGACGAGGAGGGGAAGCGGGAATGCCCGCCTCCCCTCCTCATTTCCCGATTAGGGTTATCGGCCCTACGACCCGCTGCGGTAGTTCGGCGCTTCGCGGGTGATCGTCACGTCGTGCGGGTGGCTTTCGCGCAGCCCGGCGGCGGTGATCCGCACGAACTGGGTGTCGCGCCGCATCGTCCCGATGTCCGGCGCGCCGACGTAGCCCATCGCCGAGCGCAGCCCGCCGACGAGCTGGTAGACGATGGTGCCGAGCGGCCCCTTGTAGGCCACCCGGCCTTCGATCCCTTCCGGCACCAGTTTCTGGACGTTGCCGATGCCCTCCTGGAAGTAGCGGTCCTTGGAGTAGGAGCGGGCCTTCATCGCGCCGATGGAGCCCATCCCCCGGTACTCCTTGTACCGCTCGCCCTGGTACAGCACGACCTCGCCCGGGCTCTCGTCCACCCCGGCCAGCAGGCTGCCCAGCATCACCGCGTGCGCCCCGGCGGCGATCGCCTTGGCGACGTCGCCGGAGAACTGGATGCCGCCGTCGCTGACCACCGGCACCCCGTGCCGCTCTGCGGCCATGGCGCATTCGAGCACCGCCGTCACCTGCGGCACCCCGACGCCGGCGACCACGCGGGTGGTGCAGATAGACCCCGGTCCGACCCCGACCTTCACCGCGTCCGCCCCGGCGGCGATCAGCGCCTCGGTCGCGGCGGCGGTGGCCACGTTGCCGGCCATCACCTCGACGCCCAGCCGCGACTTGATCAGCTTCACCATCTCGATGACGGACGACGAGTGCCCGTGCGCCGTATCGACCACCAGCAGGTCCACGTTGGCCGCGACCAGCGCCTCGGCCCGCTCGAGGGCGTCCGCGCCGACCCCGACCGCCGCGCCGACCCGGAGCCGTCCCTGCGCGTCCTTGGTCGCGTTGGGGAACTGGATGCGCTTCTGGATGTCCTTCACCGTGATCAACCCGGTGAGGTAGCCGCGCTCGTCCACCACCGGCAACTTCTCGACCCGGTGGCGGTGCAGGATCGCGCTCGCCTCGTCCAGCGTCGTCCCCTGCGGCGCGGTGATCAGGTCGCTGCTCGTCATCACCCCGGAGATCGGCTGGTCCACGTCATCGACGAAGCGCAGGTCGCGGTTGGTCAGGATGCCGACCAGCTTGCCGTCCGGTTCGGTGATCGGCACGCCCGAGATGTGGTAGCGCTCCATCACCGCCAGCGCCTCGCGCACCGGGCGGTCCGGTTGCAGCGTCACCGGTTCGACGATCATCCCTGATTCGGACCGCTTGACCTTGTCCACCTCGGCGACCTGGTCGGCGATGGAGAGGTTGCGGTGGACGATGCCGAACCCGCCCTCGCGGGCCAGCGCGATGGCGAGCCGCGCTTCCGTCACCGTGTCCATCGCCGCCGACAGGATCGGGATCGTCAACGAGATCGATTTCGTCAGCCGAGTCGAGGTGTCGGCATCGGCCGGGATGACCGACGATTCGGCCGGGACGAGCAGCACGTCGTCGAAGGTCAACCCGAGGCCGGCGAACTTGTCGGCGCGCATGAGTCCGTCGGCCGTGGCGTCGTCCTGCGGCAGGAAGCCTCCCGCCGGGGCGTGCCCTTTCCCGCGGCCGTTCGCGGTAGCCTGTGGTCGGTGCTCGGTTCGCGTCAGGTCGGTGGCGCTCACGGAGGGTCTCCTTTCGGGGTGGCGGCTAGGACGGTTGCAGCCGGGGCCGCGAGGCGAAGACGGGCGGCAAGTTCGTCGGCGAAGGCCTCGTACGCCCCGGCGCCGCGCGAGCCGGGGTCGTATTCGACGATGGCCTGCCCGTAGCTCGGCGCTTCCGCGAGGCGCACCGAGCGCGGCACGATGGTCGAGAAGATCCGGTGGGGGAAGTAGCGCCGCACCTCCTCGACCACGTGGGCCGAAAGGCGGGTGCGCGCGTCGTACATCGTCATGAGTACGCCGATGACGTCCAGCGGCGGGTTCAGCCCGCGCTTGACGAGGTCGATGGTGGCGATCAGCTGCCCCAACCCTTCCAGCGCCAGGAATTCGCACTGGATCGGCACCACCACCGAGCGCGCCGCCGTCAACGCGTTGACGGTCAGCAACCCGAGCGACGGCGGGCAGTCGATCAGGACCACGTCGTACCCCGCCAGCGCCCCGGCGAGGGCCCCGGCGAGTCGGCGCTCCCGTTGCGGGGCATCGACCAGCTCGACCTCTGCCCCGGCCAGCGCCGGATTGGCGGGCACCAGGTCCAGCCCGGGCCGGACCTCGGGTACGCGGGCCTGCAACGCGGGCACGCCGTCCACGAGGAGGTCGTAGGTGGTCGCCTCCGCCGCGTCCTTGTCGATGCCGAGGGACGAGGTGGCGTTGCCCTGCGGGTCGCTGTCGATCAGCAGCACCCGGAACCCGCGCCGGGCGAGGCAGACCGCCGTATTGACGGCCGAGGTCGTCTTGCCGACGCCGCCCTTCTGGTTGGCGAAGGCGACGACCGGCGCGGGCTGGTCGCCCCGTTCGAGGCGGTAGCCGGTGAGGGCTGGCGATGCCGACGGACCCGAGCTCGCCACCTGCCTCGACCACCCCCGTTGCCGCCGGCGCGGCGCTATGTGCGAACGGTTCGTTCGATGGTAGCACGCGCCGTGCCGGCCGGACGAGGTTCGCGGCCGGCCGCGCTCCGGCCGCACGCCGGTTCCTATGCGGAGGGCCGCGCCGCCCCGGAATCGTCGGCCGACGCCGGCACGGGCACGCCCTCCGACGTCGCCGAGATCGGCTCGCCCTCGCCCAGCCAGCGGTGCACCGACGCGACGACGACAGAGCCTTCCCCGACCGCCGAGGCGACCCGCTTGACCGACCCGGACCTCACGTCGCCCACCGCGAAGACGCCGGGCAGGCTTGCCGCGAACGGGGACTCCGTTCCCGATAGCCCGGTGACGACGAACCCGCGCCCGTCCAGATCCAGCGTGCCCCGAACCCATGCGGTGCCGGGCTCGGCCCCGATCATCGCGAAGACGGCCTTCGTCGGCAGGTCGAACGCGCCCTTGGGGCCTTCGCACGTGATCCCGGCCAGCGCATGCTCACCGTGGACCGCGACGATCCGGCTCGACATGTGCCGTTCGACGTTCGGCGTGCGCTCGATCCGGTCGATCAGGTAGTCCGACATCGACGCCAGCACATCGGGCCGCCGGTGGATGATATGGACCCGGCGGGCGTACCGGCTCAGGAACATCACCGCCTGCCCGGACGAATTGCCGCCGCCGACCACCGCGACCTCGTTCCCGATGCAGAACCGTGCTTCGAGGTCGGTCGCGGCGTAGTAGATGCCCGCGCCTTCGAACCGCTCGTCGCCCGGCACGCCGAGCCGGCGGTAGCGCGCGCCGGTCGCGATCACGACGCTACGGCCGCGCACCTCGCCGTCCCCGTCGAGCCGCACCCGCCAGAGCCCGCCGTCTTGATCCAGCGCCACGGCACGGCGCGGCACGGTGAGGCGGGCGCCGAACTTGATCGCCTGGATCTCGCTCAGGAACGCCAGATCGGCCCCGGAGATCCCGGTCGGGAACCCGAGGTAGTTCTCGATCTTCGACGACGACCCCGCCTGCCCGCCGATGGCCGCATCCTCTACGACGACCGTCGAAAGCCCTTCGGACGCGCCGTACACCGCGGCCGCCAAACCGGACGGTCCTGCGCCGACGACCACCAGATCGTACGGATCGTCGTGGCGCACCGCCAGATCGACTCCCATCGCCTTCGCGAGGTCGATCGGCGCCGGCTCGGCGACGACGCGGGAGCCGCGCACCACGGCCCACACCTGCGCCCCGCCAGCCTGCTCGCGGCCCGGCGCGGCGGGGTCATCCACGTCGTACCACGTGTGCGGCACCCGGTTGCGGTCCACGTATTCGAGCAGCGCCAGCGCGTCCGGCGACGTGGGTGAACCGACGATCGCCAGCGTGCCGCCGGCCTGCCGCATCATGTTGAGCCGCCGCGCCGCGAACGCCGTCACCAGCACGTCGCCCACGTCCGGCACGGTGCGGATCACCTCGGCGACCGCTTCCGGCGACAGCAGCAGCACCCGTCCGGCCTCGACCACCCGGCAATCGATGAGCGCCCGCATCCCGGTCAGCATCCCGAGTTCGCCGTTGAACTCGCCCGGGTTCGTGCGGTTGACGAGCCGGTCCTCGCCGGACGTGGTGTCGAGGATCTCGGTCTGCCCGGAAAGCACCACGATCAACGGATACCGGCGGTCGCCGGTTCGGACCAGGTACTCGCCGGCTGCCACGTCTCGTTCCTCGCCGAACGCGCGCAACCGCTCGATCTGGCCCGACGTAAGCGTGGGAAAAATCTCGCCGCGCATCCGGTCGAGTTGACCCGCCATCCGATCGCTCCTCGATCCCGCACGGGGCGGGATTCGCCGCCGAATCCGTCGCGGTCCGGTCCCGCGCCAACGCCGGACCGGGACGCCATCAGTACGGACCGGCAGAACCCGGGCCGCGCTACGGCGCCGGGCTGGCGATCGGCTCGTCCGGAACGCACGCGGCCGAACCCGGTTCGAACCGGCCCAATCCCGGAGGGCACGGCGACACGCAGCCGTACTCGTTGCGCGCCGAACCGGGCGCGCAGCGGACCGCGTCTTCGACCCCGATCGTGAGGAAGGCGGTTGCCCCGGCGATCGCCAACGCGCCGAAGACGACGGCGGCACGAGTCCGCATCGGTCTGCTCCTGGCCGGGCAACCACCCCGGGCGCCGCATCATCCTCGGCCCCGGCTCGCTCGCGGCGCCGCTGGCGATCTGCACGATCGGTGCCGCCTGCGGGATAATGGGGCAGCCCCGAGGAGCATGGATGTCTGAGCGTTCCCCTTCTGGCGCGCCCGTCACCGTCGTCGAATCGATCGATACCGACAACGAGGTTCGGCCGCCCGAACCGCCTGCCCAGATTGAGCCGTCATCGCGCACCAAACGAGCAATCGTGATCGCCGTGGCGCTTGTGGCGCTGATCGGACTCGGCATGCTGTCCGTCGCCGTCGTTTCCCACCTGCGGGAAGCCGGCAACCAGGACGTCATCGCCAACGACGACGACTGGGCGTGGGGAATCGCCGGCGCCGTCATGCTGGTCGTGGGTGCGTCCGCGCTCGCGATCCGGCCGGAGCGCGGCACCGTCCGGCAGCAGATCGCCACCGCGGCAATCTGGTCCGTCGCGCTGCTCGCCGGCCTGGCCGGTCTGTGGTGGCTGATCGAATCATCGACCAGGGAAGAGCACTGGCGTGGCACGCCGGTTCGCACCCACTCAGAGGTCGCGGCGTTTCTCGACGCCCACCCTCCGTTGCCGCCCATCGCCAGCACCAGCCAGGGCGAGACGCTGCTGGTCCCGACCGGCGTGATGCTGCAATCGGCCGAGTTCCTGAGCGGATCGAACGTCCGCGTCTCCGGCTACGTCTGGCAGAAATACCCGGAGGACCTGCCCGACTCCGTCGTGCGCGGGTTCGCGCTGCCCGACGCGGTGGTGGAGGCTTACCGCTCCGAGGAAGCCTACCGGCTGTCCGACGGCACGACCGAAACCATCGGCTGGTACTTCGCCGCCACGCTCCGGGAGTCGTTCGATTATTCGCGCTATCCGTTCGACCGACCGAACGTCTTCGTTCGGCTGTGGGCCAAGGACTTCAGCCACGACATCCAGCTCGTCCCCGATCTCGACGCCTACGTCGATCTCACCCCGTCCACCATGCCGGGCATCGAGGGCACGTTCGTCTACGGCAACTGGGACCCGGTGTACTCCGGGTACAGCCTGGACCTCGGTCACTACAACTCGGACTACGGCATTCCAAGCTCCGAGGCGAGCGGCGAGGGCGACCCGGAGGTCGTCTTCAACCTCGTGATGAAACGCGATCCCCTCGGCCCTGCGTCGGACTTCGTGACCTATGCCCTGACCGTGGCGCTGCTCACCTTCGGGTTGCAGGTGCTCACCCACGGCAATCCGGACATCCGGGGTCGGTTCGGCATCAGCACCGCCGGGGTCCTCGGGTCGGTCAGCGTGCTCCTGTTCGGCGTCATCGGCAAGCAAAGCAGCCTCCGCACCGCCCTCGACACCCAGCAACTCACCTACCTCGAAGCGCTGCCGACGGTCCTTTACGTGATGCTCCTGCTCACCGCCCTCAACGCGATCCTGGTCTGCGCGCCGTTCCACTTCAAACTGCTCGCCTACCGCGACAACCTCCTGCCCGAACTCTTTTTCTGGCCGGTCCTGCTGTCGCTGCTCTTCATCGCCACGCTGGCCGTCTTCTACGCCTGAGACGACCACCCCGCCGGCTCGGCGGGCCCATCGTCGGCACGACGATTGCCACCTTCTCGGCCATCCCGGATCGCCGCCGGGCGAAGCGGTATAGTTCGGCGCTTTCCGGCAGGGCCGAGCGCCAGCGGGCATCAGGACGGGCGAGGCGACGATGGCGGTTTCGATGCGGGTCGGCCCGGCGCGTGAACCCCGGCGGGAAGGAGCGTTCGAGCACTGGCTGCTCGAAGGCCGCCCGCAGGAAGTCGATGGCCCCTACGAGCACGCCCAGCACACCCACCCGTGGTGGAAGGTGATGTGCCTGACGGGGGTGGACTACTTCTCCACCCTCGGTTACCAGCCCGGCATCGCCGCGCTCGCCGCCGGGGCGCTTTCTCCGCTCGCCACCCTCATCCTCGTGCTCATCACCCTCTTCGGAGCGCTGCCGATGTACGGCCGCGTCGCCGCCGAGAGTCCCTACGGCGACGGCTCGATCTCCATGCTGGAGCGCCTCCTGCCGTGGTGGCAGGGCAAACTGCTGGTCCTCGCGCTGATCGGGTTCGTGGCGACCGGGTTCGTCATCACGATCACGCTCTCGGCCGCGGACGCCACGGCGCACATCGAGGAGAACCCGTTCGGCCGGTTCCTGCTCGGCTACGAGATCCCGGTCACGCTGGCGCTGATCGCCCTGCTCGGGATCGTCTTCCTCAAGGGGTTCAGCGAAGCGATCGGCGTCGCCGTCGTCATCGTCGCCGCCTACCTGACGCTGAACATCGTGGTGATCGGGCGCGCGCTGCTCGAAGTCGCCCGGCGCCCGGAGGCGCTCGCCAACTGGCAGGACACGCTGACGCTCGACTTCGGCAACCCGGTGGTCATGGTCGCCGCCGCCATGCTGCTGTTCCCGAAACTGGCGCTCGGCCTTTCCGGGTTCGAGACGGGCGTCGTCGTCATGCCGCTGGTGAAGGGCGCGCCGGACGACACGCCGAAGAATCCGGCCGGCCGCATCCGCAACACCCGTAAACTGCTGACGACGGCGGCGGGCATCATGAGCGTGTTCCTGCTCACCAGCAGCCTCACCACCACCGTCCTCATTCCGCACGAGCAGTTCGAGGAGGGCGGCGCGGCTTCGGGGCGCGCGCTGGCGTACCTCGCCCACGAGTTCCTCGGCGACGGGTTCGGCACCGTCTACGACGTGTCCACCATCCTGATCCTCTGGTTCGCCGGGGCATCCGCGATGGCCGGGCTGCTCAACGTCGTGCCGCGCTTCCTGCCGCGCTACGGCATGGCCCCGGACTGGTCGCGCGCGACCCGGCCGCTGGTGCTGATCTTCACCGCCATCTGCGCCATCGTCACCGTCGTCTTCCGCGCCGACGTCAACGCTCAGGCCGGGGCCTACGCCACCGGCGTGCTGGCGCTCATCACCTCGGCCAGTTTCGCCGTGACCCTTTCGGCGCACCGCCACGGCCAGCGGGCGGCCACGACCTGGTTCGGCGCGGTGACGCTGGTCTTCGTCTACACCACCCTGTCCACCATCATCGGCGACCCCGACGGCCTCAAGATCGCCGGGCTGTTCATCCTCGCCATCGTGGTCGTCTCACTCGTCTCGCGGGTCATGCGCTCGACCGAACTCCGCACGACCGAGGTCACGTTCGACGACGAAGCGATCCGCTTCATCGTCGCCGCCAGCGAGGCCGGGCCGCTGCGGGTGATCGCCAACCACCCGGACGAGCGCTCCAGCCGCGAGTACCTGCTCAAGGAGCGCGAGGAGCGCGAGGCCAGCCACATCCCGGCCGGCGACCCGGTGCTGTTCCTGGAGGTGACCGT
>JAFAEX010000281.1 GCA_023423795.1 Chloroflexota bacterium
GGGGCGGGCGCGATGAATCGCGCCCCTACAACCCGCGGCGACCGGGCCAGGTTGTAGGGGCGCGATTCATCGCGCCCGCCCCAATCACGCCCGCCCCATCGCTGCGACGGCCGTTCCGGGAATCGCCGAATCTGCATCACACGTGGCACAGGCTCGGGCAGGGCAGACGAAGCGACCACTTCGCCATCAACGAACACGGCCGGCGCGGCGCTCATGCCTGCCATGCCGGGTCGTCGGCGGTCGCCCGCGCCAGTTCGGATGCCGCGCGGAGTTGCTCGACGGCGGCGAACGGCACCGGCGCGCACCCGAGCGGGCGGTCCGGCTTGACCGGAAGGCCGTGGTAGTCGCTGCCGCCGGTGGCGATCAGGCCGTGCCGGGCAGCGGCGGCGCGCAGCCGCTCGCGGGTGGCGTCGTCGTAGTCGCCGTAATCGACCTCCGTGCCGAGCAGGCCGGCGGCGACCAGGCGGGCGAACAGTTCGTCGAGCGGCAAACCGACCTTCGGCGAGGCCGCGTCGTCGCGCGGCTCGTACTCGACCGGGTGGGCCAATACGGGCACGCCGCCGGCGCGGCGAATCAGCCGGATGGACTCTTCGGTATCGACCGGGGCGCGGCGCACGTAGGCGGGTTTGCCGTGCCCGATGAACGTGTCGAAGGCGTCGGAGATGTCGCCGGCGTACCCGGCTTCGACGATGGCGGCGGCGAGGTGTGGGCGACCGACGCTGCCCGCGCCGGCGATCTCCAGCACGCGCCGCGGCGACACGGCCTCCACCGAGCCGTCGCGTTCGAAGATCAGCCGGTTGACCTTTTCCAGCATCTGTCCGATGCGGAGGACGCGCGCCAGCGCGTAGCCGGCGAGGGTCGCGCGCAGTTCCGGGTGGCCGGGATCGATCCCGTAGCCGAGCAGGTGGACCGGCAGCCGATAGCCCGATTCCAGCGGCATCGAGGTGCTGATCTCGACGCCGGGCCAGAACTCGATGCCGGCCGCCGCCGCCTCGCGCGCGGTCTCGGCCAGACCGTCCAGCGTGTCGTGGTCGGTCAGCCCGAGCACGGTGATGCCGGCGGCGCGGGCGTTGGCGACCAGTTCGGCCGGCGAATCCGCCCCGTCCGACCAGTTCGTGTGCGTGTGGAGGTCGATCGGGTTGGGCATGGAATCACCGAGTGCCGAGTGCCGAGTGCCGAGTGCCGAGTGCCGAGTGCCGAGTGCCGAGTGCCGAGTGCCGAGAAATGGTAGGCCGCTGCGACGGCGCGTAAGACTCGTGCTTGCCGCCCGGCCGACTTGCCGACTTCGTCCACTCGGCACTCGTGCGCGTTACCGGGGTTCGACGACCAGCCGGATCGCGGTGCGGTCCTCGTTTTCGATGGTGACGTCGATGAAGGCGGGGAGGCAGACGGCCTCGATGCCCGTTTCGCGCAGGTAGTCGCGGGCGATGGCGACCGCCTTGATGGCCTGGTTGGTCGCCCCGGCGCCGATGGCCTGCACCTCGGCGCGGCCGTTCTCGCGGACGACGCCGGCGATGGCCCCGGCCACCGCGCTCGGGCGGGAGCGAGCGGACACCTTCAGGACGTCCTCGCAGTCAACGGAGTCGAGGAGTCGAGGCGTCGAGGCGTCGAGGAGAACCGACGACGCGACCGTGGCAGCGTCAGCGGCATCGGCGGCGTGCCCGTTCTCCTCCTCGACTCCGTTCGCCCAGGCGGGCACGTGGCGCGGGCGGGCGTCCCAGCCGGCCGGAGCGGCGTCGCTCGCGATCGGCAGGTGCGCCACCGGCTCCGGCTCGTCGGCGGGCGCGTCCTCGGCGTCCGGCGGAAAGCTCGTGTTGAACGGATCGATCTTGATGTCGCGCAGGTCCAGCTTGCTGAAGAACCGATCCACGGTCCGAAACCCTCCCCACCGGGTGTGCGGACGGACGCCCGTCCGGTTACGGGCGGTGGCCGCGGCCATCGCCCGGGTCGAGCCGGTCGATCCGCCGGACGCCGACGCACGCGCCGGACGCCGGGTCGATCTCGACCAGCAGCGCGTTAAAGGCGACCTCCCCGTCGGCCACCCCGAGGCGGCCGGAACGGTACGACAGGAACCGGCGCATCGCGGGCTCGATCGCCATGCCGATGATCGAGTCGCGCGGACCGACCATCCCCAGGTCGGTCACGTAGCCGGTCCCTCCCGGAAGCACGCGGGCGTCGGCCGTGGGCACGTGGGTGTGCGTGCCCACGACCGCGGCGACCCGGCCGGCAAGGTGCCAGCCCATCGCCTGCTTCTCCGAGGTCGCTTCGGCGTGGAAGTCTACGACAACGAGCGGCCGGGGGCCGTCGTGGCGGAGGTTGGCGAGGACGGTGTCGGCCCGGCGGAACGGATCGTCCTGCGGATTCATAAAGACGCGGCCGATCAGGTTGAGCACCGTCAGGTCGTGGCCGCGCACGCGCAGGGTGATCGCGCCCTCGCCGGGCGCGTCCGGGGCCATGTTCAGCGGGCGGACCATGTGCAGGTCGAGGTCGTCGAGGACCTGCTCCACCTCGTGCTGGTCCCAGGTGTGGTTGCCGCCGGTGAGCACGTCGGCCCCGGAGTCGCGCAACTCGCGGGCGGTGCGCATCGTGACGCCGCGGCCGTCGTGGCTGTTCTCGGCGTTGACGACGACGAGGTCCGCGCCCAGTTCGCGACGCAGGTTCGGCAGGATGCGGCGGACGGCCTTGCGCCCGGGCGTGCCGATGACGTCGCCAACCATCAGGACGCGCAGGAGTGCCGGATCGGGGGTCGGGGCGGCGGGCTGCTGCTGGTCGGTCATGCAGCGGCCCGGGGGTTAGGGAGCGAGATGTGCGCCAACGCCGAACGCTCGGGGTTGAAACCCCGGGCTACGGGAACGAAACCCCTCCGGGGTTGAGACCGACGATCCGCCCATCCGCAGCCGCGGTGGGGGTTTGTTTGCGTAGCCCGGGGTTTCAACCCCGGGCGTTCGGCGCGAACAACGCCACGAAGCCGCACGCTACCGCGCATAGTCGGTCGCGCGGGTTTCGCGGATGACGGTGACGCGGATCTGGCCGGGGTATTCCAGCGTCTCCTCGATCTTGCGGGAGACGTCGCGGGCGAGGCGGGACGCGCCGAGGTCGTCGATCTTCTCGGGGTGGACGAGGATGCGGACCTCGCGCCCGGCCTGGATGGCGAAGCTCTTCTCGACGCCGTCGAAGGAGTTGGCGACCCCTTCCAGCGCCTCCAGCCGCTTGATGTAGGTCTCCACCATCTCGCGGCGGGCGCCGGGGCGGGCGCCGGAGATGGCGTCGGCCGTGGCGACGATAAACGCCTCGACGGTGGCCGGTTCTTCCTCGCCATGGTGGGCGGCGATGGCGTGGACGATCTTGCTCGAACGGCCGAGCCGCTTGGCGATGTCGGCCCCGATCAGGGCGTGCGGGCCTTCGACCTCGTGATCGACCGCCTTGCCGATGTCGTGCAGCAGGCCGGCGGTCTTGGCGACGTTGACGTCGGCCCCGAGTTCGCTGGCCAGCGCGGCGGCGATCAGGCTCGTCTCCAGCGAGTGGGCGAGCACGTTCTGGCCGTAGGAGGTCCGGAACTTGAGGCGCCCGAGCAACTTGATCAGGTCGGGGTGCAGGCCGGGAACGTTGGCCTCGTAGGCGACCTTCTCCCCTTCCTCGCGCATCACCTGGTCCAGTTCGACGCGGGTCTTCTGGACGACCTCCTCGATCCGGGTCGGGTGGATGCGGCCGTCCTGCAGCAGTTTCTGGAGGGCGCGGCGGGCGACCTCGCGGCGGACCGGGTCGAAGCCGGAAACGGTGACCGCCTCCGGGGTGTCGTCCACGATCAGATCGACGCCGGTGGCCTGCTCCAGCGCGCGGATGTTGCGCCCTTCGCGGCCGATGATGCGCCCTTTCATCTCGTCGGACGGCAGGGGGATGACCGAGACGGTGGTTTCGGCCACGTAATCGGAGGCGATGCGCTGGATGGTGGTCGCCAGCACCTTGCGCGAACGGCGGTCCGCCTCTTCCTGGAGTTCGAGGTCGAGTTCGTGCAGGCGTCGGGCGGCCATGTCGCGCGCTTCCTGCTCGACCTCGCGGACGAGTTCGTCGCGGGCTTCCTCGGCGGTGAGGCCGGCGACGCGCTCGAGTTCGGCGAGGTGGCGGTTGCGGGCCTGGTCGATCTCGGCCTGCTGGCGGGCGCGCTCGGCGTCCCAAGCCTCGCGGGCCTTCTGCTGGTCCTGGGCGAAGGTTTCGCGGGCGCGGGCGAGCTCGGCCTCCCACTGGTCCCGGGCGCGGGAAAGGTCCGCTTCCTTGCGGCGGATGCCGGTGTCGCGGGCTTCGAGCGCGCCGGCCTTCTGGTCGATCTGCTCTTCCTTCTGCTCGATGCGCCGCTCGACGCGTTCGATCTCCTTGCGGCGCTGGGTGAGTTCGCGGTCGAGGTCGGAGCGCAGGCGGATCGCCTCGTCCTTGGCTTCGAGGGCGGCGTCGCGTCGATTCGCTTCGGCGTCGGCCAGCAGGCGCTCGGCTTCGGACCGGGCCTCCTTGATCGCGCCTCCGGCCCGTTCCACGAGGAGGTGGCGGGTCACGAAGTACGACACGGCGGCGCCGAGAACAAGCGCGAGGACGCCCCAGACGACGGTTTCGGGGCTCATGGGCATCCCTTTCTTTCGGTTGTGCCCGGCGAGCCGGGGCGGTGTCCGCGCCACGGCGGGCCGCCGGTTCGGACCGGCGCGCCGGAACACGAACGGGTTTGGGTCAGGCGACGGGCGGGGGAACGGAGCCACGGACGCGACCCCGCGCACGGCGGCACGTCCGGTTCGGTCCCCACCCGGCGGCGAAGCCGGGTACACGCCCTGCGGGGCGATGATACGCGCCGCGCGAAGGGCGCGTCAACGCGCCGCGGGCCTCGCCGCGAACCCGATTTCGGCGCAACGACGCCAAAACCGGACCCGCGCCGGGACGCCGGCGGCGATGCCCGGGATCAGTTGCCGCCGGGCGTGCCTTCCCGTTCGCGGCGGCGGCGCTCCAGCCGCTCGGCCAGCCCGTTCAGCCCGCGCGCGCCGAGGTTGAGCGCCTTGGCGGCGAAGACCTCGGCATCCGCGGCGAGCGGGCGCAATTGCCGGCCGAGTTCGCGGGCGCGGCGGTTGCGCTCCTCCTGCGGCGCATCGACGAACTCCTTGACGGACTGGAAGACGGTTTCCGGGGTCACCTGCCCCGCCTCCAGCACCGGCTCCTCGATCCGGCCGAGCGGCCGCACCGGCGGCGCAGACGAGGATGGAGCCGCTTCGGTCGCGGCGGGCTGGCCCTGCGTGCCCGAGATGGCGACGGGCGTCGGTGCATTCGCGGCGGCGCGGTCGGGATCGTGGCGCTGGCCGGGCTGGAGGATGGGGTCGGCGAAGTGGTCGCGCCAGGCGGGCGGCTTGGGCGGACCGGCCTCAGGGGTCTTTTCGACGTACCCGCGCGGGGCGGGCTGGTTCGGGGCTGGGTCGCTCATCGGTGAGCCTCCGGGTCGAGGGGTGATCGTGCCGGGCGCGCGCCCGGCCGTGCGGACGAATGCATGCGTTATGTCGGGTCAAGGATACCGCAGCCGATGGATCGGGCCGGCACCCCGCCGGCATGCCTCGCCCGCGGCGGCGCGTGGCCGCCGCGCACCCGGTCCGCCGGAAATACGGAATTCTCCCGATGTAGCGGGATCGCCCCCGTCGCTACGGTGATGACGGCGGACCGGAGGAGTCCGCCGCGCACCGCTCGCGACGGAGGGACATCATGGACGTGGACGGCTTCGGCCGGTTGCTGCGGCGTTGGGCGACCCGGCGCGGCTCGCTTCACCTCGCCGGCGGGGCGGCGGCCATCGGGGCGCTCTCCCGCTTCGGCGCTCCGGCGGCGGTGGACGGCAAAGGGAAGAAGGGGAAGAAAAAGAAGAAGGGCTGTCCGGCCGGAAAGAAGGCCTGCGGCAAGAAATGCATCCCGACCGGAAACTGCTGCAAGGACACCGAGTGCGACCACGACCCGAAGCGCGGCAACGAATGGTGCGTCAACGGTCGCTGCGGCTGCCTCCCCGGCCAGGTCAGGCACAAGGGCCGCTGCGGCACCTATCCGCTCTGCCAATCCGTCGGCCAGATCTGCGAGGCGGACCTCGACTGCTGCTCGAGCAAATGCAACGTCGTCGCCGACGACGGCGTCACGCTGCGCTGCAACCGGGGCGACAACGATTGCATCACCGACGTCGATTGCGTCCCCGGCTCCACCTGCCGCGGCTACGAGTGCCTCCCTGCCTGACCTCCGGCGAGCACAGGGCAATTCGCGCGGGCGTCCGCTCCCGGCTCCCTTCCCTGCGACCCGCGGCGATGGCGAATGCATGTGCCGGATCCACGTTCCAGCCGGCAACGACCACCTCGTGATCCCGGCCCCGTCCGGCACCTCGCCGGTTCTCGACGCCGCGCCTCGCGAACGAGATCCTTCGGCAGGACCGGGGTGATGCGCCATCGGCCGCGAACCGCGCTCCGGCGCGCCTGCCGTCGCCGCCCGGGCAGGCTGCAACGGCATTGCCACCCCGTACCGGTTCGGTGTGATGCGCCAGCAACCCGCCCTCGCCTACGCTGGGGCGGGGTACGGCTGCGCCGGCCGAGACGCCGAACGCGGCCCGGTCCGGCGCGCCGCGCGGCCGTTGGCGAACGGCTCGCGGCCGGCGCTCCGGGCGGGCCCGAACCGTCCGCGTCCGTCCTGCCGGTCGCTCCGGGCGCCGGTGCCGCGGCGATGGCGTACCGGGGTCGCGGCGGAGAAGATGGCGCGCGAGGCGATGGCTCCGGTCCTGCTTGGGCCCGCCCGGTACCCGAACGAAGGAGGCTGCGTGATGCCCCGGACCGTCGTCATCCCGATCCCCCACCCCGCCCAGGACCCCGAGCGCATCGCCGAGGCGGCGCTGCCGCACGCGCGGGCCTTCGCCGCCCGCACCGGCGCCAGGCTCCTCCTCGTCTCCGCCGTCGAAGCCCTGCCGACGTTCGATCCGTTCGCGCGCGCGCTCCGCCAGCCGTCGGCGGAGACGAAGGCGCTGTTGCTCCGGGAGGCCGAGGAGCACCTCGCCCGCCTGGCCGAGCAGCCGGGAGGGGAAGCGGAAACGATCGTCCGCTGGGGCAACCCGGTCGATGAGATCATGGCGGTGGTGGCCGAGCAACCGGAGCCCGTGCTCGCCCTGGCCAGCCACGCCCGGCAAGGCGTCGGGCGGCTGCTGCTCGGCACCGTCGCCGGCCAACTCGTCCGCGCCGTCCCCTGCCCGGTGCTCGTCGTGCGGGGAACGCGTCCCGCGCCCAGCGAGCCGGACCTCGCGAACGTCGTCGTCCCGCTCGACCAATCCGCCTTCGCCGAGCACGCGCTCGACGTCGGACGCGCCGCGCTGGGCGGGTCCGATCTCCGGCTCCACCTGCTCCACGTCGTCGAACCGTTCCCGTACCCGGGGATCGACGCCGGCGGGCTGGTCGCGGCCGCCGAAGCCCAGGCGCGGCGCTACCTCGAGGATGTCGCCGGCCCGCTGCGCGCCGACGGGCGCGAGGTCACCACCGACGTGCGGATCGGCCGGGCGGCCGACGCGATCGCCCGTTTCGCCGAGGAGCAGGGCGCCGGCCTCGTCGTGATGGCGACGCACGGCCGCGGCGGGTTCAGCCGGCTCATGTTCGGCTCGGTCGCCGAACGCCTCCTGCACGAATCGCCCGTCCCCCTGCTCCTCGTCCGGCCGGACGCGGCGGCGCAAGCGGCAACCCCACGCGAGACATCCGCGGATCGCCCATAGGGCGCGCTCCACCACCCACACCCCGTCATCCCGAGCACCATCCGGTCATCCCGAGCTTGTCGAGGGATCTCGTCGCTCCCCGACTCCTCGACTCGCGCACGAGATCCCTCGACAAACGCGGAATGACGGAGTGGGCGGCGATCGCCCCGCCGGCAACCACGCACGAGGCAGCCGCCCGGCCCACGCACGGCGCATCGGCGCGGGCCGGGACGACCCCGGCCCGCGCCGCGCCTTGTAGACTTGCCGGAGACGACCCGCCCAGCCCGGCCGCGCGCCGGGGGAGACGCGCATGGCCCGCCCCGCCTCCCGATTGCCGCACGGCGACGATCCGCCCACGCCCCGCCCCGCCGCCCGCAAGGGCGGGCTCGGGCGCGGGCTCGGCGCGCTCATCCCCACCCCGCCCCAGCAGGACGACGCGCCGGCCGGCCGCGAGGTGGACATCAACGCGATCGAACCCAACCCGTTCCAGCCCCGCACCACGCTCGACGAGGACGCCCTCTCCGCCCTGGCCGCCTCGATCCGCGTGCACGGGCTGATCCAGCCGCTGATCGTCGCCGCCGGTCCGGAACGGGGCCGCTTCCTGCTGATCGCCGGGGAGCGGCGCTGGCGGGCCGCCCGCCTCGCCGGGCTGACCGCCGTGCCGGTGGTCGTCCGCGACGCCGCGCCGCGGGCGATGCTGGAACTGGCGCTGGTCGAGAACGTCGTCCGCGCCGACCTATCGCCGCTGGAAGAAGCCGCGGCCTACCGGCAACTCATCGACGACTTCGGCCTCACCCAGGCGGCCGTCGCCGAGCGGGTCGGGCGCTCCCGCGTCAGCGTCACCAACACCCTGCGCCTGCTGGCCCTGCCGGAGATCGTGCAGCAGGCCCTCGCCGAGGGCGCCATCACCGAAGGCCACGCCCGCGCCCTGCTCGGGCTGCCCTCGGCCGCGGACATGATCGCGGCGCTGGAGGCCGTCACCGCCCGCGCGATGTCGGTCCGCCAGACGGAAGAGATGGTCCGCCGCTGGGCCGAACGCCGCCCGGATGCGGAACCGGACGGCGCATCGCGCAACCGCCAGCCGGACGATCCCAACCTGCGCCGGGTCGTCACCGGGTTCGAACGGGCGCTTGGGGCGAAGGTCGGCCTGAAGCCGGCCAAGGGCGGCGGCGGCACGCTCACCATCAGCTTCGGCTCCGACGAGGAGCTGGACGCGCTCTACCAGCGCCTCGTCGGCGACGACGATTGGTGACGGGGAGTCGGGTGTCGGGCGGTCATGCAGTCGTTCGCATCCCGTGGCACTATCCCCCGACACCCGACACCCGACACCGAGGAGGGAACGCACCGATGATCGTCGTCGTCGCCGAGTACCACGTCGCCGAAGGGAACGAAGACGCCGTCACCGAGTTGCTGAAGATCTGGGCGCCGATGGCCCGCGAGGAAGAAGGCTGCAAGGCGTTCATCGTCAACCGCTCGACCGAAGACCCGCGGCGGTTCATGCTCTACGAGCAGTACGTCGATCAGGCGGCCTTCGATTTCCACGCCAACCGGCCGGAGTTCAAGGAGATCGTGGTCGGCAAGATCGTGCCGCTGCTGGAAAGCCGCCACCGGCGCATGTTCGAGGTCGTCGCCTAGGCCAGCGGTCCAGCCCGGACGCGCTCGCCGCGCCATCCGGACCCTCCCCTACGAACGCGGAGCGGCCGGGACGGGTGAAACGGCGGCGAACAGCCGGATTCGCCGGACGCAGCGGCATTGCGCGCGGCGAACGCAACCGCGATCGGTCGGGCTCCGCATCAACGTCCCGTCCCGTTCCGACCGCGTGGCTTCCATCCGGTGCCGGTCGCGCGACCGGCGACATGGCGCGCTCCCGGGCTGTGCGCGCCTGCCCAACCGCGATGACACAGGACGACCCCGTGGCGGACGACGCCGCGCCGATCGCACTCGACCAGGCCGACCTGCGGGCGGTCGCCGGGTACGCGGCGGCGTGCGCGCGGCCCGCGCTGGCGATCTTCGAGCGCGATCGCCCCGGCGATGCACGGCCACGCGCCGCGATCGACGCCGCCCAGGCGTTCGCCGACGGCGGCGCGCGCACCAAACACCTGCGCGACCGCGCGTGGGC
>JAFAEX010000282.1 GCA_023423795.1 Chloroflexota bacterium
GGGTTACGCCGGAAGGGGAGCGCCCACCCGCGCTCCCCCGAGCCGCTTCCGTCAGGCGGCCTGCTCCTTGGTCGAGGCCTTGATCTGCTCGGCGATGTGCGCCGGCACCGGCTGGTAGTGCGAGAACTCGGTGGTGAAGCTGCCGCGTCCCTGCGTGATCGAGCGCAGGTCGGTCGCGTAGCGCTGCACCTCGGCGGCGGGTACGGCCGCCTCGATCGTGGTCGATCCGCCGGGGCCGGGATTCATCCCGCCGACGTGCGCCCGCTTGGCGTTGAGGTCGCTCATGACGTCGCCGGTGTAGGCGTCGGGGACGGTAACGCGGACCGTCAGCACCGGTTCCAGCAGGATCGGCTTCGCGGCGAGGATCCCCTGCTTGAAGGCCTCCTTGGAGGCGATCTTGAAGCTCATCTCGTTCGAATCGACGGCGTGGTAGGAGCCGTCCACCAGCGTCGCCCGCACGTTGACGACCGGGAATCCCGCGAGCGGGCCGTGCTCCAGCGCCTCGCGGACGCCCTTTTCGACGGCCGGGTAGAAGTTCCTCGGCACCGCGCCGCCGACGACCTTCTCGGTGAACTCGAACTCGCCGTTTGGCAGCGGCTCCAGGTCCATCACCACATGACCGTACTGGCCGGCTCCTCCCGTCTGCTTCTTGTGCTTGTAGTTGGCCTGCGCCTTGCCGGAGATCGTTTCGCGGTAGGCCACCCGCGGCAACCCGAGTTCGACGTTGACCCCGAACCGGCGCGTCATCCGCTCCAGCGCGATCTGGACGTGCGGCTCGCCCATCCCGGAGAGGATCGCCTCGCCCGAGAGCGGATCGCGGGACAGCTTGAGCGACGGGTCTTCTTCCACCAGCCGCTGCAGGGCCGGGCCCATCTTGTCGAGGTCGGTCTTGGTCTTCGGGTGCACCGCCACCGAGTAGGACGCGCCGGGGAATCCGACGCCCGGCAGCACGACCGGGTGGGCGGCGTCGGCGAGGGTGTCGCCGGTCATCACCCCGGAGAGCTTGGCGACCGCGCCGATGTCGCCCGGGCCGATGGCGTCGGTGTTGAGATGTTCCTTGCCGCGGGCGTAGAAGAGTTGGCCGATCCGCTCCGGTTCGCGCTTCGCGGCATTGACGACGTTGGCGTTGGAGCGCAGCGTGCCCGAGAAGACCCGCAGGAAGGTGACGCGGCCCACGTGCGGGTCGGCCATCGTCTTGAAGGCGAGGGCGGCCAGCGGCCCGTCGCCATCGGCATTCAGGGTTTCCTCGACGCCGTTGAGCGTGCCGACCTCGACCGCATCCGCCGCCGAGGGCAGGAGGTCCACCACCGCGTCGAGCAACTGCTGCATGCCCCGGTTGCCGGAGGCGGAGCCGCAGAGGACGGCGACGACCGCGCCGTCGCGCACGCAGTTGGTCAGTTCGTGCCGGAGTTCTTCCTGCGAAATCGGCTCGTCGGCGAGGTAGCGCTCCATCAGGTCTTCGTTGTGCTCGGCGATGGATTCGACGATCTGGGTCCGGTACATCTCGCAGGCGTCCTGCAGATCGTCCGGGATCGGGACCGTCTCGTAGCCGCCGTCGGCGTTGTCGTGGAAGACGTAGGCCTCCTGCGCGAGCAGGTCGATGATGCCCTTGAACCCCTTTTCCTTGCCGATGGGGAACTGGATCGGGGCGACCGCCTTGCCGAACGCGTCCCGCGCCGACACCAGCGCGCGGTCGAAGTCGGCGTGCTCGCGGTGGAGCTTGTTCATGAACAGCAGGGCCGGGATGCCGCGGTCCTGCACCATCTTCCACGCCTGCTCGGTGCCGACCTCGACGCCGGCCGAGGCGTCCATGACGATGATCGCGCCGTCCGCCACGCGCAGGGCCGAGAGCGCTTCGCCCACGAAATCGGCGTAGCCAGGGGTGTCGATGACGTTGACCTTGTAGTCGCCCCACTCGACCGGGGCGATGGCGGAGGACACCGACATCCGGCGCTTGATCTCGTCGGGGTCGAAGTCGGTGACCGTGTTGCCCTCGTCCACCCGGCCGAGACGGGTGGTGGCCTTGGTGTCGAACAGCAGCGCCTCGGCCAACGAGGTCTTCCCGGCGCCGCCGTGGCCGAGGAGGGCGACGTTCCGGATCCGATCCGCTGGGTACTGCTTCACGCTGTCCTCCTCCAGACGATCCGCTGGCACGCGGCCAGGGCGCCGGGGGACGGAGGGCGGCGGAGCGCCGAACCAGGGGCCTCCCGCGCCGTCGGGGGAGGGTGTGGGAGGCCGATGGAGGAGCAGCCGTCCTACGCCATGCGCGCGCTCCGGTCTCGTGCCGTAACGAGGGGCGCCGGGCCACCGTTGGCCGCGACTGCCCACGCGATGATCCGCCCGCCCGAGGGTAGGCCGAACCGCGCGCCGACGCGAAGCGCCAGCGCGTGCCCGTCCGTCTCCGGTGGGCTGGCGCGATGGCGGGATTATCACGGTGTTATCGCGAGCGGGCAAGCGGGGTTGCGGCAGCCGCGCCGTGAACGGGTCAGGCGAGGTAGCGCCCGTCGCGCAGGAACGGCTCGCCGTCCACCGTCACCAGGCCGCCGTCGCGCAGGTCGCAGATGAGGTCCCAGTGGACGGCGCTGCGGTTGGTGCTGCCGGTGTCGGGGTAGCCCGCGCCGAGGGCCATGTGGACGGTGCCGCCGATCTTCTCGTCGAAGAGGATGTTCTTCGTGAAGCGTGGAATCCCGAAGTTCGTCCCGAAGGCGAACTCGCCGAGCCGGCGCGCGCCGTCGTCCGTGTCCAGCGTCTCGATCAGGAACGCTTCGTTGCGGGCGGCCGAGGCATCGACGACCGTGCCGCCTTCGAACCGCAACCGGACGTCGTGGATCTCCCGGCCCTGCGTCACCACCGGGAACGAGAAGCGGATGTGCCCTTCGGTCGAATCCTCGACCGGGCCGGTGAAGACTTCGCCCGAGGGGAAGTTGCGCTTTCCGTCCGAGTTGTTCCAGGCGCGCCCGGCGTAGGAAAGCCGCAGGTTGGTGCCGAGGCCGGTCAGGTGGACCTCGGACCGTGTTTCCAGCCATCCGATCAGGCGCGCCTGTTCAGCGGAGAGTGCCTGCCAGGCGGCGATCGGGTCCGGCTGGTCGAGTTTGCAGGCGGCGAAGACGAACTCGGCGTAGGCGTCGGTCGCCAGTTCGGCGTCCATCGCGTAGGCATCGGTCGGGAAGAGCGTCAGGCTCCAGCGCAGGTCGCCGGCGGCGGCACGGTCCATCCCGGCCGCCTTCAACCGGCCGCGGGCGGCGGTGCGTTCGCGCTGCCGGGCCGGGTCGATGCCGCTCCGGGCGCGGGTGTTGGTCTCGGCCAGCACGGTGATGCGGACGTCCGCTTCTTCAGAGGCGAAGCGCTCACTTGGCGCGATGTAGGCCAGTTGGTCCGGATCGCCGAGCGCGATGAGGTCGGTCTCGGCCTCGTACAGCACCGGCTGGAGGACGGGGTGCGCGCCGCGCCGGATCACGACCCGGTTCAGCGCCAGCAGCAGCGGCGACGCCGCCACGCCGCCGACGATGGCGACCCGGTCGCCGGGCTTCACCCCGACCGACCAGTCGCACAACGTGGCCGCCCACCGCTCGATGCGCGGGTCGAGGGTTTGGATCATCGCACTAGCGCCTCCCGCGGATCAGGAGCAGCCCGGCCAGCAGCGCCACGACCCCGAGCAGGCGCATCGCGTCGATCGGCCGGGGCGTGGTGTCGAACGCGCCGAAGTGGTCGAGCACGATGCCGCCGACGAGTTGGCCGGTGATGATGGCGGCCATGAACGGCCCGACGCCGAGCCGCGGCGCGAGAAACGCGGCGGCCAGCAGGTACGGCCCGGCCAGCAGCCCGGTCAGCGCGAACCACCACGGGATGCCGGGCAGGGAGAGCACGATCAAAGCAACGGCGGCGATCGAGACCGCGCCCGGAACCAGCACGTTGGCGATTGCCGGCGGCAGCGCCGGCGGTCGCCCTGCCAGCGACTCCGCCGCCAGCGCCGCGCTGATCAGCGCCAGGGTGCCGAAGATCGAGAGCCACGACGATTCGAACGGGCCGCGCAGGCGGCCCATCGCGCCGAGCATCGCCGCCTGCAGCGACTGGTTGACGCCGAGGACGACGACCACGGCGAGCCAAACCCCCGTGGGCACGGCATCGAGGTTCATCCGGCCTCCTCACCGGCCGGCATCAGCGCGGCGGTGGTGAACACGCTGTCGGCGGACCAGAGCATCCAGCCGCCGGCGCCGTTCGCTTCGGCGGCGTCGATCTGGGCGCGCACCTCGAGCGGCCCGTAGTCGGCCATGCCGGCCAGCGAGAAATCCTGCAACCACGGCCGCAGCCGCGCCGGTTCGACCCGCTCGGCTCCGGCCTGCATGCTGATGGCGATCGTCTCGGCCGGGAAGTCGTTCGGGTGGCCCGGCACGAGGATCGAGCCCTCGGGGAAGTGCGACGGGTAGACCATCGGGCAGAGCACGTCGGCGTTGCGGGCCATCTTGCCCACGTTCTGGCCGATGCCGATATCGTCGATCAGCAGGGTGTAGCCGAAGATGTCGGCCGCCGTCACGATGCCGAGCGGGGCGAGCGCCGCCCGGCAGAACCCGAGGAAGGCGGCGATGGTGTCGGAGCGCAGCGTCTCGTCGAGGTCCACCCCGGCGTCGATCCGCCACATGTCGCCGTCGGACGGGAAGCGCACGTAGTCGAACTGGATCTCGTCGAACCCGCGCTCGGCCAGTTCGACGGCGAAGGCGCGGTAGGCCTCCCACGTCTCCTGCCTGAGCGGGTTGAGCCAGGCGAGGCCGTCGTAGGACAGCCAGGGCGCGCCCGTTTCCGAATCCAGCACCGCGAGGTCGGGCCGGGCCGCCGCGAGGTAGGCGTCGCGGAACGTCACCACCCGGGCGATGGTCCAGATGCCGCGCGCGGCGGCTTCGGCCAGCAGCGCATCGACGTCGAGGATGTCCGGGTTGACCTCGCCGGCGTCGAGGAAGAGTTCGACCCCGGTCGGGACGTAGATGCCGTCTTCCTTGACATCCACGACGATGGCGTTCAGTTCGGTGCCGTCGATGAGGCCCAGCAGCGTGCTCAACTCGGCGGCATCGACGGCCAGCGGGTTGACATAGATGGCGCGCACGCCGTCTGCCGGCGCCTCCTGCGCGCGCGACCGCTTGCCGCCGCGTGCATGCGCCGATACGCCGAGCGCGGCGGCGAACCCTGCCCGCAGCGCGTCGCGGCGGGAGTGGCGGTTTTCGTCGCGCTTGGTCATCGGCAGTCCTTCCCTGCGTCCCGTCATCCCGAGCCCGTCGAGGGATCTCGTTTGCGAGTCGAGGAGCGACGG
>JAFAEX010000288.1 GCA_023423795.1 Chloroflexota bacterium
GAACGAGATCCCTCGACCGGCTCGGGATGACGATGTGAAGCCGCCGCGAACGGGCATCCTTCGCATGTGCGAGCAGACGGCGGCGCGGGACTCCCCTACCCCAGCAACTCCGCGCGGATCATCTCCGTATCTTCGCCGATGGTCGGCGCGCCCTTGTCCGAGACGAGGAGGCCGCCGTCGATCCGGAGCGGGCAGCGCGTCGTGTCGAGCGCGGCGCCGTTGCGGCGGGCGACGCGCTGCACCATGCCGAGGGCGCGGAAGCCGTCGTGCTCCAGCAAGCGACGCCAGTCGAGCACGTCGGCGCACCAGACGTCGGCCGGTTCGAGGATCGCCAGCCATTCGGCGGTCGTCTTGCCGCCGAGGTGGAGCGCGAGTTGGGCCTTGATCGCGTCGCGGTCGGAGAACCAACTCGCGGGGTCGGTCCACGCCAGCAGGGGTTCGCAGCCGAGCAGTTCGCCCAGCCGGGGAACCGGCATCATCGACAGCGCCATCCAGCCGTCCGCCGTGCGGTAGATGCCGTAGGGCGCGGCGAGGTAGGCGTGGGCGTTGTTGACGGCCGAGCGTTCGGGCAGTTTGCCGCCGTCGTTGAGGTGCGTGGTCAGCACCTCGAACTGCACGTCGAGCACGCTCTCGATCAGGCTCGCCTCGGCGAGCCCGCCCTGCCCGGTGATGCCACGCCGGACCAGCAGCGCGAGGATGCCCTGCGCGAGGTGGGCGCCGGCCAGCATGTCGGCGATGGCCAGACCCATCGGGACGGGCCCTTGCCCGGCGTCGCCGGAAAGCCAGGCGAGACCGGAAAGCGATTGCGCGAGCAGGTCCTGCCCCGGTTTGTCCACCCAGGGGCCGCGGTCGCCGTAGCCGGTCACCGTGCCGTAGACGAGGCGCGGGTTGATCGCTCGGGCGCTCGGCCAGTCCAGCCCGATGCGCGCCATCACGCCGGGGCGGAAGTTCTGGATCATCACGTCGGCGCGGGCGATGAGGTCCTTCACCGCCGCGACATCGGCGGGGTCCTTGAGGTCGGCGGCGAAACTCTCCTTGTTGCGGTTGATGGAGTGGAACAGCGTCGAATCGCCGTCGAGGTCGAGGTTGGAGATGTAGAGCCGGCGGCACAGGTCGCCGAGGCCGGGCCGCTCGATCTTGACGACGCGCGCGCCGAGGTCGGCCAGCCGCAGCGCGCAGGAGGGGCCGGCGAGGAACTGGGAAAAATCCAGCACCAGCAACCCGGCCAGCGGGCGCTGCTCCGGCGGCAGGACGGGCGGCGGTTCAGCCACGGGGCAGGCTCTCCCGGTAGAGGCGGTCGATGGTCCGGGCGACGGCGCGCGGATCGCCGCCGTCGCGCACATATGCGTGGACGAGCACCCCGGCCTCGTCCTGGAAGGGAATCGCGCCGTCGTGGCGCGGGCGCAGGTACGCCTCGTCGAGCGTTCGCAGCGTGTCGCGGAAGAAGTTGCCGCACAGGGCATTGGCCGCATCATCCTCCCAGGCCGCGCGGTGCCCGGGCTGGCCGCCGTCGAGCAGGTACATCCCGCGCTGGACCTCCGGCGAGCAGGCGAAGGCGGCGTACTCCAGCGCCAGGTCCCGCGCCGCGACATCGGGACGCAGGGTGATCGCCAGCCCGGTGCCGCCGAGGGTGGACCGCAACCGCCGCCCGTTGACTTCGACGAGGCCACCGAAGCGCAGCGCCGGGCGCGGGTGGACGTAACTCGGGCGGGCATAATTGCTATAGCCGTAGGCGAACGGGCAGTAGGCGAGGTCGTCCCCGGCCACCATCGCCTCGTAGGTGCGGATCGGATTGCGCCCGAGGTTGGCCGGACCCGCCGCGGAAACCAGTTCGCGCAGGGCCTCCAGCGCGGCCACGGCGACCGGTTCCTCGGCCATCCGCTCGCCGTCGGCGAAGGGTTCGCGCCCGTCCCCGAAGGCGATGCAGAGGGCGTAGGTGGCCATCAAGGCATCGACCGGGATGGCGGGGAACGCGACGAGGCCGCGCCGGGCGAGGTTCACCAGGTCGCCCCACGTCTGGGGAAGGTCGCTGTCGTGGCGCGCGAGCACGTCCGGCCGCCACGACGCGACGGGGGTAGCGGCGTCGATCGCCAGCGCCCAGAGGTGGCCGCCCATCTCGTAGGAAGCGTAGGACGCGCCGACGGAATTGGCGCGCTGGTCGGCGAGGTACTCGGCCGGGAGGTGCTCGTCGAGCGGCAGCAGCGTCGGGTGGGCGGCGGCGTACCCGGCGAACGGGTGGTCGATGATGATCATGTCGTAGCGCTCGGCGAGCCGCTGGATCGGGTAATCCGCGAACTCCTGCAGCGAGCGCTTCTCCCAGGTGATGCAGACATCCGGCCGCGCATCCATGAACCGCTGGGCGGCGGCGACCAGCGGCAGCCAGCCGCGCGTGTGATTCCAGGTGATGCCGGTGATGATCGTAGGCTCGGCCACGCTGCCTCCCGGATCGCTCGTGGCGGGCGCTGTACGCGACGGCGCTCGCGGGGTAATCTCGTGCGCGGGCGAATCTTTGCTTCACGGGTGAACGGTGTCAAGGAGGACGGGATCTGTATGCCGAGCGCTTCAACGGTCCCGTATCCGACGACGGGGCTGGTTGCGACCTCGATGCAGCCACCGGCCGCCGCCCGCCCGCGGTTGACGGCGCTTGCCCCCTTGATCCGGATAGTGTCCGGGTCGGTCGGCGAGGGGCGGGCTCGGTGAATCGCGCTCCTACAGTCCGCGTCGATTGCACCCGGGTTATAGGGGCGCGATTCATCGCGCCCGCCCCTCGCCCGGTATCCGCATCGATGAGGCACACGCCGTCAACCCCGAGCAGGCGGCGATCACCGGGCTGCTTCGGCAACCGCCACCAGCGCTCTTCCGCTAGGACGATTCGCATCGCGCCCACCACGGGTAGTCCCGAAACCGACGCGAGCCGCCCGGGAAGGCAGGAACGATGAGCCGGCCGAAGGCAGCGGCCCTCCGCGGCGATCGTCCGCCCGAACAAGGCACGGATGCCAACGAGCCGGCCGAGGTCGGGCGCGACTACCGCGCCCCGGCGCTGGAGCGCGGACTGGATGCGCTCGAGGTGCTGGCCTGTTCCGGCGCGGCGATGACGCAGGCCGAGGTCGCGCGGGCCCTTGGGCGGTCGCCTTCCGAATTGTTCCGGGTGCTGACGGTGCTGGAGCGGCGCGGTTATCTCCAGCGCGACCCGTTGTCCGGGGCGTACCGGCCGACCCTGCGCTTGTTCGAACTCGGGCAGGCCCACCGGCCGGAGGAGACCCTGCTGCGGGCGGCGGCGGCTCCCATGCGCGCGCTGGTGGACGCGACCGGCGAAGGGTGCCACCTCTCCGTCCTCCACCGCGGAAGGCTGCTGGTGCTGGCGCAGGAGGAAGGCCCGGCGCGGGTCCGCGTCTCCGTCGCGGTCGGCAGCACGATCGCGCCGTGGCGGTCGGCCTCGGGCCGGGTGCTGCTGGCCGGGCTGCCGCCGGGGGAGCGGGGCGCGCTGCTGGCGACCGATGACGAATGGGCGGCTCTGCCCACGCGCGACCACGCGGCGATCCGGGAGCGGCTGAAGACGATCGCGGGCCGGGGCTGGGAGGACGCCAGCGGCGAAACGGTGAACGGGGTGTCCGACCTGTCGGTTCCGGTCGGGGCTGGCCGGGTCCGGGCCGCGCTGGCGGTCGCCGCCCTTCCCCGCGACCACGCCTCATGGCTGGCGGCCACGCTCCCGGCCCTCGATGATGCCGCCCACGCCATCGCCCGCGCCGCCGGACTGTTCGGACAGGAAACACGCCAAGCCGACGGTTGAGCGCCGAGTGCCGCGGCAGCGTCTTCGGTTCGACTCCTCGACTCCTCGACTCCTCGACTCGTTCGGAGGATCGCATGCACATCCGGGATCGCTACTTCGAGGACTACGAACCCGGCGACGAGCGCACCACGCTGGGGCGCACGATCACCGAGACCGACATCGTGCTCCATGCCGGGCAGACGGGGGACTTCTTTCCCCACCACATGGACGCCGAATGGTGCGCCACCCAACCGTTCGGGCAGCGGGTCGCCCACGGCACGCTGATCTTCGCGGTCGCGGTCGGGATGACGGCGACCGAAATCAACCAGCGCGCGTTCTCCTACGGCTACGATCGGCTGCGTTTCGTCAAGCCGGTCTTCATCGGCGACACGCTGACGGTCCGGGTGACGATCGCCGAGAAACGCGACCACAAACGCCCGGAATACGGCTTCGTCGTCGAGCGGCTGGAAGCGACCAACCAGCGCGGCGAGACCGTGCTGGCCTGCGACCACCTGCTGCTGGCGGAGCGGCGGGAAGCGACGTCGGCCTCGGCCTGAACGCCCACGGGTTCGGGGTAACGTGCGCCACCGGAACGCCGCCGCGCCCGATTCGCGAAGAACGGTCGCATGGGGCAATCCGGCACGGTTTCGGCGATGCGAACCGGGCGTGCCAGAGAGCGACGCGCCATACGCTGCGCCCACCGGGTACCGGCGGAATGACCTGCTTGCGGTCCGTTTGGCGCACGGGTTGCCGCGGAGCCGCGCTTCCGAACGACGGAGGGGCCGCACGGGACGCGGCTCGCCGACCAGGGGCGGTCCCGGGACTGCTCTAGCGTCACCACGGGCGAGTTGGAGGTTTTCGTCGCTCCTCGACCCTGACGGGGTTGGTCGTTCCGATTGGGCGGGAGTTGACAGGGCGGCTACCGGCGATGGCCACGCCTGACCGCGGCAGCCTCGTTCATCGGGCAATCCGCCGGACCGGAAATCGCAGCCTCGTGGCCGCCGAGGGGCGAGCCGGGCTACCCTCTCCGGATGGGACCGGCTGCTGTTCCGCTCACCATCGCGCCACGCCCGACCGAACGCCAGCGCCTGACCGCCGAGGTCAAGCGGCTGGCGGTCATCCACGGGCTCACCATCGCCCGGGTCGCGAGCGCCGAGCCGTTCGCCTGGCTCGAGCCGGTGCTGGACGCGCACATCGCCGCCGGGCGGGTGGCCGGGCTGGACTGGTTCACGCCGCAACGCGCCCGGGAAAGCACCGACCCGCGCACGCTGCTGCCGACCGTGCGCGCGTTGCTGGCGGTCGGCCTCGCCTACCACCTGCCCGACCCGCCTCGCCCCGACGACGGCGTACCGCGCGGCCGCATCGCCCGCTACGCCCGCGGTCTCGACTACCACCGGCTGATGCGCTCCCGCATGGAGGCCTTCGTCGCCGCGTTGCGCGACGAACTGGGCCGGCCAATCGAGGCGCGCATGCTCTCCGATACGGCGCGGATCGTGGACCGCGCCGTGTCGGCCCGGGCCGGGTTGGGCTGGTACGGCAAGCACTCCTGCCTGATCGTACCCGGCCACGGCTCGTGGGTGGTCCTGGGCGAGGTGCTGCTGGACATCGACCTCGAACCGGACGCGCCGCTGGAGCGCGATTGCGGGCGTTGCCGGATCTGCCTCGACCAGTGCCCGACCGGTGCAATCGTCGAGCCGTACGCGGTCGATGCACCACGCTGCCTGTCGTTCCAGACCATCGAGCAACGCGGCGCGATTCCCCCCGACATCCGGCCGCTGATGGGAGACTGGGTGTTCGGGTGCGACGTCTGCCAGGAGGCCTGCCCCTACGCCGGCGCGGCGCGGGAGGCAGCCGACCCCGCGTTCGCCCCGCGCACGCTGGACAACGCCTTCCCAGCGCTGCCGTGGCTGCTGGCGATGACCGAGGCCGAATTCCGCGAGACCTACCGGGGCACGCCGGTGCTGCGCGCCAAGCGCCGCGGGCTGGCGCGCAACGCGGCCGTCGCGCTGGGCAACCTCGGGGACCCCGACCGGGCGCTGCCGCCCCTGCTCGCGGCGCTGGCGGACCACGACGAGCCGCTGGTGCGCGCCCACGCCGCATGGGCAGTCGGTCGCCACGACGTAACCGGCGCCCGCCGTGCCCTCGAACGCGCCTGGCGCGATGACCCGGACGATGCCGTACGGGACGAAGCCGCGACGGCGCTCTCCTTCGGGTAGCGCGTCTCGCGCCAGTTCGCAGCGTCCGGGAAGCGGTCGCGCGGCGCCGGCGTCGGTCCGCGCACCTCGTCGATGACCGCCGAACGCGCCGCGCAACGGCCCGGGCAGGGCAGCGTTACGAACCGGAGGTGCATCCCCAGCGACCGCACCGACCGTACGTGCAGCACACCGATCCCGAGTGGGCATGACAGCAGCGCTCGCCGAGGAGCGCATTGCAGCATTGCTTGCCACACGGATCCTCGCCGGCGCGCCGCGCGCACAGGACGGGCTGCGGACGGCAGCGCCCGGACACGCAAAGGGGGAACGCTCCCATGCACGTACTGGTGCACGTCCAGTGCCTCGTCCGCGGGTCGTAGGTCGTTCGCATGCAGGCAGGGACGTCGCACGGCGGCCTGGGCAGCGGGCGACATCGTCCGGCGGCGCACGCCGTTCCCGGTGGGCAGGGGTTGCCGCCGTACGCCCGGGCGCCCTTCCACGTCCCCTCGTCATCGAGGCAAGCGCGCAGGCGGTCGTCGCGCGACCCCATGCCGGTGCGTCCCCCGGCTTCGATCGCGCCAGCGACGAAACCCGCGACCAGCCGGCCCAGCGAACGGCGGGTACCGCGCATGGGCCATCGGATGCGCTCGACGTGCACGGGGCCTCCGAGTGGCAGCCCGAACCGAGTAGGAAATCATAATATGGAATAGATTTTATATGTCAATCTATCTGGCTGACGACGGCGCCGCCGCCAATCTCCGGCGGCACGGGCAGGCGCGTCCGGACTCCCCGCGAGATGCGGACGGGGGACGGGTACGCCGGGCAAACCCGTTCGAGGCGCGTCATCCGGGAACTCGGCGTATCCCGCCTATCCGGAATCGTCCCGGCGACCGCCGATGACGTACATGCCGCCGCCGAGCAGAAACCCACCGACGAGGCCGACCGGCAGCGCCACCAACGGGTGCATGCCCGCGCCGACGCAGATCGCCCAGACCACGAACGCGAAGAGCACACCCACCCGACTGCTCCCGATTCGACGTCTATTCGGGCGACCCGGCCATCCAGTCGTCGCCGCCGGCGTCGGCCCGGCCGAGCATCGCCCGCGCCCACGCCGCCAGCAAGGCGATCTCGGCGACGGCGTCCAGCAGGTAGACCGGGCGAATCCGCTTCTTCGCCACGTAGACCACGTCGATGGCCGCGAGCGACGCCGCGTTGCCCATCGCCAGCGCTGCGACTTCGGTCGGCACGCGCTCCTTCCGCGCCGCCAGCAACAGGGTGATTCCGGTGGCGGAAACCAGCGCGCCCACCGTCTTGACCAGCCAGCGGTCCGTCTTCGGCCCGGTCACCCGCTCGAACGAGCGGATGTGCAACAGCGGCCAGACGCCGGTGAACAGGTAGAACCACCCCATCAGCCGCGCCAGCGTTCGCGCGCCGTCCTGCCGCCCCATCGGTCGCCTCCCGTCGGTGCCGGATCGCACCCGCCACCCAAGCAGCGGGACATCGACCAAAGGAGCGCACGGAACGCGCCGCCGTCGGTCCGGGCCGCCGAGACGAGTGAACCGCACCGCGAGGAACCGTTTTTCGCCGCGGCGCGCATGGGAACGCGCCATGCTATGACACCCCGGCCAGTCGTCTGGGATAACGACGGCACGATGGAAAGGAGACGGCAATGGCGAAAACCGCGGCCGAGATGGTGGCCGAAGCCAGGCAGCGGATCGAAAACCTGTCGGTGAACGAGGTCGCTTCGGAAGTCGAGGGCGGCGACGCGGTCCTGATCGACCTGCGCGAACCGGGCGAACGGGCGCAGTTCGGCGCGATCCCCGGCGCGGTCCACGCGCCGCGCGGGATGCTGGAGTTCCTCGCGGACCCGGCCAGCCCCTACCACCGGGCGGAGTTCGATCCGGGGCGGCGGGTGATCCTGCACTGCGCCTCGGGCGGGCGCTCGGCGCTTGCCGCCGACACCCTGCGGCAGATGGGCTATGGCAACGTGGCCCACCTGGACGGCGGATTCACGGCATGGAAGGATGCGGGCCGCCCGGTCGAGGACGCAAAGGGGTAGCCATCGCGAGCCGCACCGCCGTCATCCCTCGACAGGCTCGGTATGACGGCGGTGCGGCTCGCGATGACGTCGGTGCGGCGCGGGATGGCGGTGCTGCAACCCGGATTTGCGGGGGGGAACCGGCGGCGGCCGCGGACCGCGACGGGCGCTACTCCCCGTCGGCCTGCGGGCGCGGCTGGGCCATGCCCATCGCGTGGTAGCCGTTGTCCACGAAAAGCGTCTCGCCGGAGACGGCCGCCGAAAGGTCGCTGGCGAGGAACAGGGCGGCGTTGGCGACGTCCTTCTGGCTGAACGCACGATCCAGCGGCGCGCTGTCGGCCAGCGCGTTGAACATCGCCTGGAAACCGGGAATGCCGCGGGCGGCTGCCGTCTTCAGCGGGCCGGCCGAGATGGCGTTGACCCGGATCTTCTGCGCGCCGAGGTCGCCGGCGAGGTAGCGCACGCTCGCCTCCAGCGCCGCCTTGGCGACGCCCATCACGTTGTAGCCGGGGAAGTAGCGGTCGGCCCCGAGGTAGGTCAGCGTCATCAGGCTGCCGCCCTCCGGCATCAGCGGAGCAAAGCGCTGAGCGACGGCCACGAACGAATAGGCCGAGATGTCCATCGCCACGTTCCAGTCGGCGCGGGTGGTGTCGAGGAAACTGCCTTCCAGCGACGCCTTCGGCGCGAACCCGATGGCGTGGACCAGCGCGTGCACCTCCCCGACCTCGGCCTGCACGGCGTCGCGCAGCGCGTCGAGGTCCTCATCCGAAGCGACGTTGCAGGTCAGCGACAGGGCGCCGGGGTACTTCGCGGCCAGTTTGTCGGCGTCGCGCTTGGCGCGCTCGTCCACCGTCGTCAGCACCAGCCGCGCGCCGGCCTGCCCCATCGCCTCGGCCACGTGGTAGGCGATGGACCATGGGTTCTGGATGCCCATCACGACGCAGGTCTTGCCGGCCAGCAACTGGGGCACGGCGGCGGTGGCTTCGGTCATCTCGGTTTCGCTCCCCGTGGCGCCGGCATCGCCTGAACGCCTGATTACGCGTCGGCGGGTCCGCGTCCGGCGCGCGCCGCGCCCGCGACCGGTCCCGCCCGTTCCCGTCGTCGTGCATGATACCCGTGCGCGGCGCGACCCCATCGGCGAAAGGAGTTTCCGTGACGGTTTCGGCCCCGACGGTCCCGGTGTTCGACGGGCACAACGACACCCTGCTCAGCCTGCCGCTGACCGGCCGCTCGTTCTTCGAGCGCAGCGACACCGGGCACATCGACCTGCCGCGGGCGCGGGAAGGCGGGCTGGCCGGCGGGCTGTTCGCCGTCTTCGTGCCCGACCCGACCCCGGAGACGCTCGACGACGCGCCGGACCCGGACGCCGACCCCGGCGACGTCGCCGCCGCCATCGGCGCGTCGCGCGGGCGCTACGCCGCCGCCGAATCGATGCCGCCTCCGATGCCGCTCGAATACGCCCAGCGGCAAGCGTTGGCCACCATCGCCTCGTTGCTGCGGCTGGAGCGCGAATCGGCCGGGCAGGTCAAGATCTGCCGGACGGCCGCCGAACTGCGCGAGAGCATCGACGCCGGGGTGCTGGCGGTCGAATTGCACATGGAAGGCGCCGAGGCGATCGACCCGGACCTCGACGCGCTGGAGGTCTACCACGCCGCCGGGCTGCGCTCGCTGGGCATCTGCTGGAGCCGGCCGAACCGCTTCGGCACGGGGGTGCCCTTCGCCTTCCCCAGCACCGGCGACCACGGCCCGGGGCTGACCGACCTCGGCATCGCGCTGGTGAAGGCATGCAACGAAGTGCGGGTGGTCATCGACCTCTCCCACCTCAACGAGGCCGGGTTCTGGGACGTGGCGAAGCACTCGACCGCGCCGCTGGTGGCCAGCCACTCCAACGTGCACGCCATCTCGCCGTCGTCGCGCAACCTGACCGCGCGGCAACTCGACGCGATCCGCGATTCGGACGGCCTCGTGGGGCTCAATTTCCACGTCGGCTTCCTGCGGCCGGACGGCGGGCGCGACCCGGACGTGCCGCTCTCGGTGATGCTGGACCACCTCGACGCGCTGCTGGAGCGGCTCGGGCCGACGCGCGTGGGTCTGGGTTCGGACTTCGACGGGGCGACGATGCCGTCCGAAATCGCCGACGCGGCGGGTCTGCCGGCCCTGATCGAAGCGATGCGCCAACGGGGCTACGACGAAAACCTGATCCGCGCCGTCGCCTGCGACAACTGGCTGCGGGTGCTCGAACTCACGTGGGGCGCCTGACGGCGTTCCACGAACGGAACGGGGCGAAGGCGGCCGAACCAGCCATCGGCCGCCCTCGCCCTCTTCCCGTGCTTCGTCCGCAGCCGTGGGCGGTATCGGATGCGGGCGAGCGGCGCCCGCGGGCAGCGCGCGAGGGAGGGATGCGATGGATGCAGCGGAGCGAAACCGGCTGATCGACCGCTACGCCTCAGGGTACGCCGCAATCGAAGCGGCGCTGGACGGCATTTCCGACGCCGAATGGGACGCCCGCGAAGCGCCGGGCGAGTGGTGCCCGCGCGAAATCGTCCACCATCTCGCCGACAGCGAGATGACCGCCGCTATCCGGGTGCGGCGGCTGCTCGTCGAGGACAACGCGGAGATCGTCGGCTACGACCAGGAAGCGTTCGTCCGGCGGTTGCACTCCGACCGGCCGGTGGACGGCTCGCTGGCGGCGTTCCGCGGCGCGCGGGAATCGACGACCCCGCTGCTGCGCCTGCTGACCGACGAGGACTGGCTGCGGGCGGGAACGCACTCGGAATCGGGCCGGTACACGATGGCGGACTGGCTGCTCCTGTACGGCAACCACGCCCACGACCACGCCGACCAGATCCGGCGGGCGCGGGCGGCTCGGTAGGCCGGTCCCTTCGGCCCAGGTTTGGCTACAGCAGCAATGCTGCCCTTCGCCACCCCCATGTCATCCCGTTCTCGTCGAGGGATCTCGTTTTCGAGTCGAGGAGTCGAGGAGTCGAGGAGCGACCCGATCCCTCGACCGGCTCGGGATGACATGGGGGTGGCGGCACGGCGAGGCCGTGGGCACTCCCCAACCGGCGATGGCGACGATCGTCTGGTCGAAGCCGGACCGGGCGCGGACCATCGCGCTCTCCCGGCGCCCGTTCGGTTGTGCGGCGGCCCGGCGCGCACTACGCTCTCCCGGTTCGCCGTCGTCCCGTGGCTGGAGGTCCGCCGTGCCCTACAAGATCCTCGCCGCCGTCGCGTTCCTCGCCATCTTCGGGTTGACCGCGCTGCTCGTGGTCGGCGGGATCGGCAGCATGATGGCGCGTTCGGCGTCGGCGCAATCCGGCGACGCCGAGACCTACTGCACGACCGTCGGCGGGAAGGTAGTCGAACGCACCCCGGCGCTGAACGCCGACAGCGCCAACCCGATGCTGCTGGCGAACCCCGCCCGATTCTGCGAATTCACCGGCGGCGCCGGGGCCGACCCCGCCGACAGCCGGATCGTCGTCTCCCTCGACACCCTCTTCGCAACCCAGCCGACCCGCGCCGCGCTGGCCTGGCGCGAGCGGGCTCCCCTGCCCGACCCGGCCACCCCGGCCGCCGGCATGGCCGGCATGGCCAACCCCGCCAGCCTCTACTGCGCATCCATCGGCGGCGCCGAAGGCGACTGGCTCAACCCGAACGTCGCGCCAGACGACCCCGCCCGGGTGGCGACGATGTGCGCCTTCCCCGACTTCTCCGCGATCGACTCCTGGGGGTTGGCCTACCACGCGCAGGGCATCGTGCGCGGCGCGGACCTCGATTCGCTGTTCCACTGGCAGGAAGGCGGACTTCCCGGGGCGCCAGTGACGTAGGGACCCCCATATTCGAATGCCGGCACCGCCGCGCCGGACCATAAATGGTCCGGCTGAGAACGGAAAGGACGCTGATGCGCCCTGACGGAAAACCGTCAGGGCGCTTCAGCGTCCTTTCCTCGTGAGCCCGGTCCCTTTAGGGCCGGGCTCTGCCGGGTAGCGCCGGGCTCGGATGGCGACAACTCCAACGCCACGGGGCCGGGGAGAATCTCCCCGGCCCCGCTGCAAACTCAACCGATCGAACCCCGACCAGCCGCTAGCTGATCCGCGCCTCGGTCTTCGGGTCGAAGAAGTGCAGCTTGTCGGGCTCCGCGGCGACCTCGATCTTCTGGCCGCGCGTCAGGTGGACATCCGGCGCCATCCGGGCCGTCAGCAGCGTGGAGCCGTTCTGCAGGTAAACGAAGATCTCGTTGCCCAGCAGCTCGATCACGTCCACCGTGACCGGGATCGAGTTCTCGGAGGCCGCGCCCGGCATCCGCGAGCGCTCGACCAGGTGCTCCGGCCGGACGCCGAGGGTGACCGGCTGGCCCATGTAGGGTTCCAGCGGGCGGCGCTTCTGCTCCGGCACCACCAGCCGGAAACCGGGGGTGACGGCGTAGAGCATGTTGCCTTCGGCGACGATGTTGACGTCCACGAAGTTCATCGACGGGGAACCGATGAAGCCGGCCACGAACTTGTTGGCCGGGTGGTCGTACAGCTCCTGCGGGGTCGCCAGCTGCTGCAGCACGCCGAGGCTCATGACGGCGATGCGGTCGCCCATCGTCATCGCCTCGACCTGGTCGTGGGTCACGTAGATGGTGGTGGTCGAAACGCGCTCGTGCAGCTTGATCAGCTCGGCGCGCGTCTGCACGCGCAGTTTGGCGTCGAGGTTGGAGAGCGGCTCGTCCATCAGGAAGAGGTCGGCGTTGCGGACGATGGCACGGCCGAGGGCCACGCGCTGCCGCTGGCCGCCGGAGAGGGCCTTGGGCTTGCGCTCGAGGAACTGCTCGATGTCGAGGATGCGGGCCGCTTCGCGCACGCGCTGGTCGCGCTCCTGCTTCGGCACCTTCCGCAGCTTCAGCGGGTACGCCAGGTTGTCGTACACCGTCATGTGCGGGTACAGCGCGTAGCTCTGGAACACCATCGCCACGTCGCGGTCCTTCGGCGGCAGGTCGTTGACGACGCGATCGCCGATGATGATCCGCCCGTCGGAAATCTCCTCCAGCCCGGCGACCATCCGCATCGCGGTGGATTTGCCGCAGCCGGACGGACCGACCAGCACCAGGAACTCCCGGTCGTGGACCTCCATGTTGAGGTTGTTGACGGCCGGGGCCGCGTTGCCGCCGTATTTCTTGGTCACGTTCTCGAAGATCACGCGCGCCATCGCCGCGGGTCCTCCCTGTTCGACTACGGGGCCGCCACCAGGCGGGCGGTCCGGAGGCATCCTCGCTGGGCGACGGACCGAACGGTCCCGGCCCGCCGTGCGCCGCGATGCCTTACGACGCGTGCTGCGTTTTGTCGATAATCCCGGCGCGCTTGTCAAGGCCCAATCGGGAAGCGGCGCGATATCGCCGCGCAGGGAGGAATCGTTTCGCCATGGTCACCGGCTTTCACCCAGGCAATACCCCCGTCGTCTCGTTCGGCGAAGCGATGCTGCGCCTCACCCCGCCCCGCTTCGAACGGCTGGAGCGAACGGCGTCGCTGGACATCTCGCCGGGCGGCGCCGAACTGAACTCAGCCGTCACCGTCGCCGCGCTGGGCGTGCCGGCGCGCTGGGTCTCGGTCCTGCCGGACAACCCGCTTGGGCGCAACCTCGCGCGAACGGCGCTCGCCCATGGGGTGGACCTCGCCGGCGTCCGGTGGGTTTCCGAGGAAACGGGCCGGATGGGTCTCTACTTCCTGGAGGAAGGCACCGACCCGCGCCCCTCGGCCGTCACCTACGACCGCGCCGATTCGGCCTTCGCCCGGATGGCGCCGGGCACGTTCGACTGGCCGGCGCTGCTGGCCGGGGCCGGGGCGCTGCACGTTTCCGGGATCACCCCGGCGGTCGGCGATGGGCCGCGCGCGGAGACGATGGCGGCCATCCGCGCCGCGAACCAACTGGGCGTGCCGGTGGCGTTCGACCTGAACTACCGGTCGAAGCTGTGGAGCGAATCCGCCGCCCGCGCCTGCTTCGTGGAGATCGTGCCCTTGGTGGACGTGCTGTTCGCCTCGCGCGGCGGCCTGCGGACGTTCTTCGGGCTGGAGGGCGACCACGCCGAGGTGCTGAACGCGGCGCGGGAGCGGCTGGGGCTGTCGGTCACGGTCCTGTCGCGCAAGAAGGGCAAGACCAGCCGCGAGGTGCGTCTCGGCTCGGTCTCGATGGGGCCGGACGGCGCGATCCACGAAGGCCCGTGGCGCGAGGTCGAGGTCGTCGATCGGCTGGGCGGCGGCGACGCCTTCGCCGGCGGTTTCCTGGCCGCCTACTCCCAGAACCCGGCGGATCTGCCGCGCGCAATCGCCCTCGGCTCCGCCGCCCAGGCGCTCAAGCACACCATGCCCGGCGACTTCCTCGGCGCAACGAAGGCGGAGATCGAGGCGGCGGTCGATGCGACGGAGGGCGGCGTGCTGCAGCGGTAGCACTACAAGGCGCCGCTGCGTGCTGCGTGCTGCGTGCTGCGTACCAGCACCCACCGAGCGCCGCGCCACCCATCGTCATCCCGAGCCTGTCGAGGGATGACGGTGGGGAGTCCGCCCATCTTGACGCCCCTGCCTTCCAGCCATACGATGTGGTCTAGACCACATCGTATGGCTGGAGAGCGCCGATGGCCGTCGAGACCACGCTGCCGGGACGCTACTTCTGGGAGCCGGACGTCTTCGCCCGCGAGCAGGCAGGCATCTTCGGGTCGCTCTGGGCCTGCGTCGGCCGGGTGGACGACACGCCGAACCCCGGCGACGTCGTCACGGTCGAACTCGGCGGGGAGAGCGTGCTGGTCGTGCGCGGCAAGGATGGTGGACTGCGCGCGTTCCTCAACGTCTGCCGGCACCGCGGGGCGCGCCTGTGCCTGGAGCCGTGCGGCAACGTCGGCGCGGTCATCCAGTGCCCCTACCACGCCTGGAGCTACGCGCTGGACGGCCGGCTCGTCGGCGCGCCCAACATCGCCCGCGACGACGAATTGGATCGCGGCGCGCTCGGGCTGGTTCCGGTCGCGCTGGAAGAGTGGGAAGGGCTGGTCTGGCTGAACCTCGCCGCCGACCCGCCTCCCCTGCGGGAGCAACTGGAACCGGCGCTGCGGGACCGGTTCGGGGAACTGGACAAGTTCGCGCGCTACGGTGTCGGCGGGCTGGTGACCGGCAAGCGGATCGACTACGTGGTCGAGGCCAACTGGAAACTGGTCGTCGAGAACTTCATGGAGTGCTACCACTGCGCCCCGGTCCACCCGGAACTGACCCGGCTGCTGCCGGAGTTCCGGTTCGGAACCAGCTACCAGGGCATCGTCGGCAAGGGGACCGATTTCGCGCCCGACATCGAGTCCTTCACCCTCTCCGGGACCGGCCAGCGGGCGATGCTGCCGGGGCTGCTGCCGGAGGACGCCCGTCTCTACTACGGCTTCGTCCTCTGGCCCAACGTCTTCGTCAACCTGCTGCCGGACCACGTCATCCTGCACACCCTCACCCCGCTCGGGCCGGAGCGCAGCCATGTCCGCTGCGACTGGCTGTTCACGCCGGACGAGGTCGCCCGCCCGGGGTTCGACCCGACCGACACGGTGGACGTCTTCGACATCACCAACCGGCAGGACTGGGAGGTGTGCGAGCGGACCCAACTCGGGATGCGCTCGCGCGCCTACGACCGGGGAGGCTTCTACGTCACCAACGAGCAGCACATCGCCGCCTTCCGCGATTTCGTGCTGGAGCGGCTCGGGGAGCAAACGCCGGCGTGAGCGCCAACGGGTCCACCATCGACTGGGCGGCGCTGGCTCCGGAAAAGGACCGCCCGGCGCCGCTCTACCAGCAACTGGCGGAGGCGATCCGCGACCGCGTCCACGCCGGCGCGCTGCCCGCCGGCGAGCAACTGCCGCCCGAACGGGTGCTGGCCGAACGCGTCGGCATCAGCCGGATGACCGCGCGGCAGGCACTGGCCGAACTCGCCCGCGACGGCGTGCTGGAGATCCGCCACGGGGTCGGCGCGTTCGTCGCCGAACCGAAACTCACCTACGACGCGCTGCACCTGCTCGGTTTCACCGAGGAGACGCTGCGGTTCGGCGGCGCCGCGGCGACGCGGGTGATCGAGCAGTCGATCGGGCCGGCGCCCGCCGCGGTGGCAGCCCACCTCGCCCTCGCCGACGACGAGGCCGCCGTCCGCGTCATGCGGCTCCGCTCCGCCCAGGGCGAACCGCTGCTGCTGGAAACGAGCTGGCTGCCGGCGGCGGCATGCCCGGGGCTGGAACGCGCCGACCTCGGGCGACGCTCGCTCTACGATCTGCTCGAAAACGACTACGGACACCGCCTGGCCGAGGCGCGGCAGACCGTCGAGGCGGCGATGGCCGACGTCGAGGCGGCCGATCTGCTCGGCATCGCCGCCGGGATGCCGGTGCTGCTCGTCGAGGGGGTGACGCGGACGGTCGCGGGGTGGCCGATCGAGGCGTTTACCGCGATCTACCGCGGGGACCGGGTGAGGCTCAGCCTCGCCAGCCGCCGCGAATCGACCGGGGAAGGCTCGACGGAACGCAAAATCGGCCTGGTGATGGAGTGATCGGCGCCGGCCCGGCGTCGAATGGATCGAGGGGAAGGAAACCGGAGTGGGAACACCGATCGGGGTTGGCGTCATTGGCTGCGGCAGCGTCGCCCGCAAGTACATCCCGCACCTGCAACGGCTCAACCTGCCGCGCCCGCGGGTCGATATCCGCCTGATCGCGGACGTCGATCCGGCCCGGGAGGCGGAGGCGATCGAGCGGTACGGGATCGACCGCTTCACGACCGACACCGACGAACTGCTGGCCGACCCGGACATCGACCTCGTGCTGGTGCTGACCTCGATGCCGGAGCACGGCCGGCTCGCCCGTGAGGCGTTGGAGGCCGGCAAGCACGTCCTGGTCGAGAAGCCGATGGCGATGGCGCTGGACGAAGCGGCCCAACTCGTCGAGGCGGCCCGGCGCTCGCCGGGTCATCTGCTGTGCGCCCCGCACGTCGTCCTCAGCCCGACCTACCAGGCGATGTGGCGGCGGGTCCACCGCGGCGACATCGGCGCGGTCCGCTCCGCCCGCGGGTTCTACGGCTGGGCCGGGCCGGACTGGGGCCAGTGGTTCTACAAGCCGGGCGGTGGGCCGATGTTCGACCTCGGCGTCTACAACGTGACCACCCTCACCGGCTTGCTCGGGCCGGCGAAGCGGATCGTCGCCCTCAGCGGCATCGCCATCCCGGAGAGGGTCGTCGATGGCGAGATGACGAAGGTCGAAACCGACGACAACGCCCAACTCCTGCTCGACTTCGGAAATGCCTGCTACGCGGTGGTCACCACCGGGTTCACGATCCAGAAATACCGGGTGCCCGGAATCGAGTTGTACGGCAGCACCGGCACCATCCAGATGATGGGCGAAGACTGGGCGCCGACCGGCTACGAACTCTGGCAGAACAGGGCCGGGTGCTGGCAAATCTTCGAGGACAAGAGCGCCTGGCCGTGGACCGACGGGATCCGCCACTTCGTCGAGTGCATCGAAACGGGTGCGACGCCGGCCATCACCCCGGAGCACGCCTTCCACGTGCTGGAGATCATGACCAAGTCGATGGAATCCGGCCGCACCGGGCGGGCGCTGGACATCGAAAGCACCTTCACCCCGCCCCGGTTCGAAAACGCCGACCTGCTCGACGAAGGCGCCGAGCGCGACCACGCGCCAGGAGGCGACGCATGACGGCCTACAAGCCCTCGCCGCGCCCGACCTTCGACGGACCGGCCGCGATCCCCTACGCGACCGTCACCCGCCACCTGTGGGGCGACGAAGCCTCCGGGTTGGTGGCTGACTGGATCTACGTTTCCAGCGGCATGGTCCACCAGCTCGTGTTCGGGCTGCCGCCGGGCGGGTCGTTCCGCCACTCGGACGCGTTCCGGACGATCTTCGCGGCCGATGTCGTCTACATCGTCCTGTCCGGCGAGTTGCTGCTAGCCAACCCGGAAACCGGCGAGGTGCAACGCGCCCGGCCGGGCGAGGCGTGCTTCTTCCGCCGCGACACCTGGCACCACGCCTGGAACGCCTCCGCGGAACCGCTGCGGGTGCTGGAGTTCTTCGCCCCGCCGCCCTCGACTGGCACGTCCGGCAGCTACGCGCAGTCGAAGCCCAACCTGACCGAACCGCGCTACGGCCGCGACGAACTGCTCGGGTCGTGGCCGATGGCGAAGGACGAAGTCCGCGCCGGCGAATCGATCCGCGTCGTCCGGGAGGGCGACCTGCTGTGGCGGCTGGAAGGGACCGAGACGCCGACGCCGGTCGCGCTGCTCGTCGCCACCGAGCACCTGACCGCCGGCCGGATCACCCTGCAGCCGGGTCAGCATACGGACTGGCGAACGCACGGCGGCGATGCCGGCTGCTACGTCGCGGCAGGCTCCGTCCACCTGCGCACGGCGGGCGATTCCGGCCCCCGCTGGTTCGAGCTGGGACCGGGCGACGGCGGCTACGTGCCGAAGGGGACGCCGCACCAGTTCCGCAACCTCGGCTCGGAGCCGGTCACCCTCTACTTCGGCGTCGCGCCGGCGTACCTCGCCAACGGGGAGTGAGCGGACGATGCGCGCGACCGGCTGCATGACCGGCCATCCCCACGCCTCGAACCCGTCCGGTTCGGACGTCGGCGCGGCCAGCGGAGGGAGGTGATCGCGGCACGGTCCGCGGCCCCTGGCCACATTCGATCGCAGGTTGTTCTCCGGTTCCCGGCGGTCGCCATCGGCGATGGCCGCGCGGGGATCGGAGCGTCGAAGGAGACGCCCAATGAACGGTGGACACCGGGTCTTGCGCGGGAACATGGATCGGCGCCGGTTGCTGATCGCGAGCGCCGGCGGAGCCGCCGCGGCGGGCCTCGCCGGGCTGGCGGGCGGGTTCGGGCGCGGCAACGCGGCCAGCGCCCAGGAGGAGGTCGCGCTCCGCTTCTGGGTGCCGCCGGGGTCGCCCAAGTTCTGCGACATCCATCAGCAGATCGCGCAGGACTACCAGGCCGCGACGCCTGGCGTGACGTTCCAGGAAGTGCAGTGCCTGGCCGGCGAAACCAACGACTACATCCAGGCCATCCTCGCCGCCATCGCCGCCGGCAATCCGCCGGACGGCATGGTCATCTGGGACACCCCCGTGTCGCTCGGCGCGCGCGGCGCGCTGCTGCCGATCGACGACCTGATGGCCGCCTCCCAGCACTCGCAGGTGGAGAAGTGGCCGGCGGGGCTGCTGGCGTCCTGCCAGTTCGGCGGCGCCACCTACGGCCTGCCGGTCGCCTCCGGGTTGTACGGCATCTGGTACAACGCCGACCTGTTCGCCGAAAAGGGCATCCCCGCCGACCGCGACAGCCTGCCGAAGACGTGGGACGAGTTGCGGGCGCTCTCGAAGGAATTCACGGTCTGGGACGGCGACCGCCTCGTCTCCGCCGGCTTCATCCCGTTCAACGCGGACTACGAATCGGCCACGCTGCCGATCTGGTCGGCCCTCAACGGCGGCCGGATCTACGACGCGGAAAACCAGGCCTACACCATCGACAGCGAATCCAACGTCGAGATGATGGAGTACTTCGTCTCCTGGATCGACGAGGAGTACAAGGGCGACATCGGGCTGGTCCGCTCGTCCAGCGCCTGGGGCGCCTACGTCAACGCCGAAGGGTTGCCACCCGCGTTCCAGGACGGGCGGCAGGCGATGCTCCAGCAGGGTAGCTGGGTAATGGGCGACTTCGCCGCCGAGGTGGAGCCGGTCTTCACCAACTGGAACATCGGCAACCACCCGGTCGGCCCGTCCGGCGAGTCGTCCGTCTCGGGGTACTGGCCGAACTGGCTGGCGGTGCCGACCGGCGCCGACAACCCAGAGGCCGTCTTCGGCTACCTCGACTACATGAGCGCGGTCGGCATCGAGACGTGGTTCACCGCGATCGTCGATATCCCGACCAACGCCGACGCGCCGGCCGTGCTGCCGCAGGTGGTGGTCGAGTCCCGTGGCGAGGAGTTCGCGCAGGAAATCATGGATTTCTGGGCGGCCCAGGCCGAGATCGCCACGCCGATGTGGGACTCGCCGGTGCAGAGCTTCGCCAACGACCGCCTGCGGCAGGCGCTGGAGCGGATCCTGACCAAGGCCGTCGCGCCGGCCGAGGAACTGGCGTCCGCCCAACAGGCGTGCCAGGCGGAACTCGAATCCCTGCTGGCCGAGCAGGGGTAACGGCGCGCCCGTCGTCCCGAGTCCGCTCGTGAACCGGGCGAGCTCCCATCACGGGCCCGGGATGGCGAGGCAGGACCGAGAACCGTGGCCGGGGCGGCGGCGCGCCGGCCACGGTTCCGGGGGAGGCGACGATGGCGACGATGGGCGGGCGGCCACGACCGAGCACGCTCCGGCAACAGGAAACCCGGGCCGGGCTGGTCTTCGTCCTGCCGTGGCTCATCGGGCTGCTCATCTTCACGACCTACCCGACGCTGGCCACCTTCTACCTGTCGTTCACCGACTACAACATCGTGCAGCCGCCGAGCTGGGCCGGTCTCGACAACTACCGGACGATGTTCTTCGATGACCCCGCGTTCTGGACGGCCGTCCGCAACAGCGCCGTCTACTCGCTCATCTCGGTGCCGCTGAAGCTCGTCGTCGCCTTCGGCCTCGCCTGGCTGCTCAACATGGCCGTCCGCGGCATCGGCATCTATCGCACGATTTTCTACCTGCCGGCGCTGGTGCCCCCGGTCGCCGCCACGATGATCTTCATCCTGCTGCTGTCGCCGAACGGCGGGCCGATCGCCGAGGTCTTCGGCTGGCTCGGCCTGCGGGCGCCGAACTGGTTCAACGACCCGACCTGGTCGAAACCGGCGCTGATCGTGCTCGGCATCTGGCCGCTGGGGGTGGAAACGCTGGCGTTCCTGGCCGGCCTGAAGGAAATCCCGCAGGACCTGCTCGACGCGGCGGCGGTTGACGGCGCGCGCGGCTGGCAACGTCTCCGCCACGTCATCCTGCCGCTGATCTCGCCGGTGATCCTCTTCAACCTCGTGATCGGGGTGATCTACTCGTTCCAGGTCTTCACGCAGGCGCTGATCGTGGGCGGCCAGAACGGCGAGCCGCTGGAATCCACCCTGATGTTCGTCGTGCTCATCTACCGCAACGCGTTCCGCTACTTCTCGATGGGGTACGCCGCGGCGCTTTCCGTCGTGCTGTTCGTCGCGGTCCTGCTGCTCACCCTGCTGATCTTCCGCACGGCCCGGTCCTGGGTCCACTACGAAGGAGGGCCGCGATGACCCACGCCGCCGAGCAGCCGAGCCGCGCCCAGCCCGCCGTCCGCGAATCGGTCATCGACACGCCGCGCCGGGTGCGCGTGCCCTGGCTCGGGGCCGCCGGCCGCCACCTGTTGCTGATCGCCGTCGCGGTCGTCTTCCTGCTGCCGTTCTACTGGATGCTGAACTCGGCGTTGAAAACCAACGCGGAGATCTTCGCCCGGCCGCTGGAGTGGTGGCCGAATCCGCCGCAGTGGGAGAACATCCTCAAGACGATCACGGCGCCGGCCTTCCCCTACGTCCGCCTGCTCGGCAACAGCGTGCTCTACGCCGGCGGGGTGACGATCGGCACAGTCCTTTCCAGCGCGGCGGTCGGCTACGGCTTCGCCCGGCTCCGCTTCCCCGGCCGCAACGTGCTGTTCGCGATCACGCTCGCCACGCTGATGATCCCGCCGATCGTGCTGTTCATCCCGACCTACGTGCTGTTCGCCAAGTTGCAGCTCACCGGCAGCTACGTGCCGCTGATCTTGCCGTCGTTCTTCGGCAACGCCTTCTTCATCTTCATGATGCGCCAGTTCTTCCTCGGCATCCCGTCGGACCTGGCCGACGCGGCACGCATCGACGGCGCCGGCGAATACCGCATCTTCTGGCAGATCATGCTGCCGCTGGTGCGCCCGGCGCTGATGGTCGTCGCCGTTTTCAGCCTGCTCTACACCTGGCACGAGTTCTTCCCGCCGCTCATCTACCTCCAGGATCGCGCCCAGTTCCCGCTCAGCCTCGGCCTCTACGCCTTCCGCTCGCAGCGCACCGCCGAATGGGCCTCGATCATGATGGGCTCCTTCCTGACCACGCTGCCGCTCATCGTCGTCTTCCTGTTCACCCAGCGCTACTTCCTGCGCGGCGTCGCGACGACGGGGCTCAAAGGGTGAAGCACGCCAAGGCCCGGGGACGATGGCGGTTGCCAAGAAGTGGGTCGGGGTCCATGCCGAGGCACAATGACGGGGCCGGCGCGATGATGGCGGTTGCCTATTTGATCCGGATACCGGCCCAGGGGCGGGCGCGATGAATCGCGCCCCTACATCCGGCGACCCCGCCGCGCGCTGTCGGGGCGCGATTCATCGCGCCCGCCCC
>JAFAEX010000012.1 GCA_023423795.1 Chloroflexota bacterium
GAGCGCGGCCGCCGGCGACGGCCCGACCGGCGGCGCGGCGCGATCGACCTGCGGCGGGTGCTGCGCGGCGCGATGCGCGCGGGCGGGGAGATTCCAAACCTGCGCTACCGGAAGCGGCCCCGGCGGCAGCGGCGGGTGCTGCTGCTGGTGGACGTGTCCGGCTCGCTCAAGGCCGACAGCCCCGGTTTCCTCCGCTTCGCCCACGCGCTCGTTCGCGGCGCGGAGCGGGCAGAGGTCTTCACGATCGGCACCCGCCTCACCCGGATCACGCCGGACCTGCGGACGCCGGACGTGGACCAGGCGCTGGCAGCGCTGGCCCCGGCGATCCGCGACTTCGACGGCGGCACGCGCATCGGCGAGGCGCTTGAACGGCTGCTCGCCAACGGGCGGTACCTGCCGTTCACCCGCGGGGCACTGGTCGTCGTGCTGTCGGACGGGCTGGAACGGGGCGATCCGGCGGCGATGGAGCGGGCCGCCGAACGGCTGGCCCGCCTCGGTCACCGGCTGGTCTGGCTGTCGCCGCTGGTCGGCGATCCCGCCTACCGGCCGGTCACGCGGGGGATGCGGGCGATCCTGCCATGCCTGGACCGGCTCGGGGACGCTTCGACGCCGGACGCCCTGCTGGCCGAACTGGAACGGTTTCCCGACCTCGAACGGTTGCCGCGCCGCAACGCCGCGGCGCGCTGGGCGAACGAACGGAGGATGTCATGAGCGACGCGGGCATCGTCGATGGTCACCACCACATCTGGCGGCGGGCCGACCTGCCGTGGCTGGACGGGCCGATGGTTCCGCGCATCTTCGGCCCGTACGAGCCGATCCGCCGCGACTACGCGATCGAGGAGTACCGCGCCGACGTCGAACCGCTGGGCGTGACGAAGTCGGTCTACGTCCAGACCAACTGGCCGCTGGACAAGGTCATCGACGAAGTCCGCTGGGTGCAGGAGACGGCCGACCGGACCGGCTGGCCACACGCCATCGTCGGGTCGGCCGACCTGATGGACGACGGGTGCGCGGCAATCTTCGCCGAGCAGGCCCGGATTTCGCCGCTGCTGCGCGGGACGCGGCTGCAACTGCACTGGCACGAGAACCCGGCCTACCGGTACGCGCCCGTCCCGGACCGGATGAACGACCCGGTCTTCCGCCGCAATCTGGCGCGCATCCGCGACTACGGCTGGCTCTTCGAGTTGCAGGTGTTCTCCGGGCAGATGGCCGATGCCGCCCGGCTGGCGGCGGACTTCCCGGACATCCCGTTCGTGCTCATCCACGCCGGCATGCTGGAAGGCGACGACCCGGACACGCGAAACCGCTGGCGGGAGGGGATGGCGCGCTTGGCGCAGGAACCGAACGTCTTCGTGAAACTCTCCGGGCAGGGCACGTTCAACCACACGGTCGATCCGTCGTTCATCGCCGGCGTGGTCGGCGAGTGCGTGCGGTTGTTCGGTTCCGCGCGCTGCCTGTTCGGCAGCAACCTGCCGGTCGAGAAGATCTGGACCGAAGCCGGGCCGCTCTTCGCCGCCTACCACGACGCGCTGACCGGCCTGACGGACGAGGACCGCGCCAACATCTGGCGGAACACGGCGACCCGGCTGTACCGGCTGGACCAGGATGCCGGCGGTGCGTCCTCGCCCGCCCGCACCAACGGCCGGGTGTCCTCGAACAACAGGCGGTAGGGAGCGGCTCATACCGATCCTCCCGATGCGTCCGTGGGGTCGTATCCTTGCCACCAGCGTCCGCGCCCGCGTTCCCCGGGAGAGATGACCGATGACCGCGTCCCAGATTCGCATCGTCCGCGGGGCCTGCCCGCACGATTGCCCCGATACCTGCGCCACGCGGGTCCACGTGCAGGACGGGCGCGCGGTGAAATTCGAAGCGGACCCCGACCATCCGTTCACCCGCGGCTGGCTGTGCGCCAAGGTGCGGCCGTACCTCGACCGGGTCTACGCGCCGGACCGGCTCACCCACCCGCTGCGGCGGGTCGGCGCCAAGGGCGAAGGGCGCTGGGAACGGATCACCTGGGACGAAGCAACCGCCGAGATCGCGGAGCGCTGGCAGGGGATCATCGCGGAACACGGCGCGGCGGCGATCCTCCCCTACTCCTTCAGCGGCACCCTCGGGCTGGTGCAGATGGGTGTGGCGTCCCACCGCCTCTGGAACCGGATGGGCGTTTCGGGGCTGGAGCGCTCGATCTGCGGCGCGGCGGCGGAGACCGCGGTCCAGATGACGCTCGGCGGCAAGTGGGCGCCCGCCGCATCCGACCTGCTGCACAGCAACCTGATCGTGATCTGGGGCCACAACCCGGCCTCGACCAGCCCGCACGTCATGCCGTTCCTGCAGGACGCGCAGCGGGCGGGAGCCTGCGTCGTCGTCATCGATCCGCGGCGGACGACGACCGCCCGCCGCGCCGACCTGCATCTCCGCCCGCGCCCGGCGACCGACGGCGCGCTGGCGCTCGGGCTGCTGCACGTCATCTTCGCCGAAGGGCTGCACGACGAAGCGTGGCTGGAGGCCAACGCGCTCGGCTGGCGGGACCTGCGCGATCGGGCGACGTCCTACGACCCGGCGCGGGTGGCGGCGATTACCGGCATCGACGCCGACACCATCGTCGCCTTCGCCCGCCGGTGGGGCACGACGCAACCGGCGATGCTCAAGTTCGCCGACGGCATCCAGCGCCACGAGAACGGCGGCCAGACGGTGCGGGCGCTCCTCGCGCTGCCTGCCGTCACCGGCCAGATCGGGGTGCGCGGCGGCGGCGTGTTCTACTCGACCAGCGGCTACCTGAGTTGGGACGGCGAGTCAGTGACGAAGCGCTCGCAGTGCCCGCCGGCGCCGCGCGTCGTCAACATGAACCGGCTCGGCGCGGCCCTGACCGGGGAGGTCAGCGACCCGCCGGTACTGTCGCTGTTCGTCTTCGGGGCCAACCCGGTCACGTCTTCCCCGAATGCCCGGCTGATCGTGCAGGGCCTCATGCGCGACGACCTGTTCACGGTGGTGCACGAGCAGTTCATGACCGACACCGCGCGGTACGCCGACATCGTGCTGCCGGCGACGACGCAACTGGAACAGGTCGATCTCCACCGGCCCTACGGGCACCGCCACCTCCAGTACAACGCGCAAGCCATCCCCCCGCTGGGCGAGGCGAAATCCAATTGGGACACCATGCGCCTGCTGGCCGAGGCGATGGGCTACGACGAACCGTGGCTCCGGCAGGACGCCGACGAGGTCATCGACGAGATCGTCGCCGCGTCGATCCGCAAGAACCCGACGCTGGCCGGGATCACCGCCGAGCGGCTGCGCGCCGAAGGCACGGTGCCGCTGACGTTCCCCGAGCCGGACTGGGTGCCCTTCTCCGACGGCGTCTTCCCCACGCCGTCGGGCAAGATCGAATTGCGCTGCGACCGGATGGCCGAACTCGGGCTCGACCCGCTGCCGGAATGGATCGAACCGGCCGAGTTCGCCGCGATGCTCGGGACCGATCCGAATGCGCCGCTGACGCTGATCTGCGGAGCGGCGCACCACTTCGTGTCCAGTTCGATGGCGAACCAGCCGAAACTGGAGGCGAAGGAGGGCACGCCGTTCGTGGAGATCAACCCGGAAGACGCCACCCGCCGAGGCATCGCCGACGGGCAGCCGGTGCGGCTGGAGAACGCCCGCGGCTGGTGCACCCTGCGCGCGGTGGTGACGGACGACGTGCCGCCCGGCGTCGCGGTCGCCCCGAAGGGCCGCTGGGCCACGCTCTCGCCTGACGGCCGCAACGTCAATTGGACGACGCCGGACGCGATCGGCGACCTCGCCGGGCAGTCCACGTTCCACTCCAACCGGGTGACGATCTCGCCGGCGGCGTCCTTCGATGGAGCAGAGACTCCGGCCCCGGCGTTGGCCAGCGTCGCCGACTGACCCTGCGTTGCCGAGGAGCGCCGCAATGGAGCAACTCCGACCGTACACGTACGACGATCTGCTCACGATGCCGGAGGATGCCACCCGTCGCGAGATCATCAACGGAGAACTGGTCGTGTCGCCCTCGCCCCACTTCGTGCATCAGTTCCTTGTGCTTCGAGCGGCACGCATCCTCGAAGACGCCGGGGCGGGGGGCGGTGTCGTGCTGGCCGCGCCGATGGATGTCCGGCTCACGGCCCACGATGTCGTGCAGCCCGATGTGATGTTCATCCGGAACGAACACCTCGGCATCCTCGCCAACGACGGGCGAATCTCGGGCACGCCGGACATCGTGATCGAGATCGTTTCGCCGGGCTCGGCCAGAACGGATCGTGTTCGCAAGTTCGCGCTCTACGCGCGGTCCGGTGTGCCCGTGTACTGGCTCCTCGATTATCGGGACCGTTCGTTCGCGCTCCACGAACTCCGCGACGGGCGCTACCACGCGATCCCGGCCGAGAGCGACGGCCGACTGCGATCGCGCGTGCTGCCCGATCTCGCCGTGTCCGCCGAGGACCTGTTCGCCGGCATCCCCGCGATCGACTGAGCCATGCAACCGGCGGCACGACCAGACTGTGAGCCGTCTTCGTCTATCCGGAACGTTCGACCTGCACCCATGGTCGAAGCGGCGACAATCCACGGGTCGCCGTGGGTGCTCCAAACCACCCGTTCGATCTCGCCCTGAGATGCGGCGTTCGACCAACGACCGGCAAGGATGCCGCCCCATGCCGCCGCTGCTCGAGGTGCGCGACCTCGTCCTCCACTACCGGGCCGGCGACCACGTCGTCTGCGCCGTCGATGGCGTCTCCTTCGCGATCGAGCGGCGAGGCGAGGCGCTCGGCGTGGTCGGGGAATCCGGCAGCGGCAAGTCTTCCCTCGCCAACGCCGTGATGCGGCTTCTGCCGAAGAACGTCGCCGCCTTCTCAGGCTCGATCCTGCTCGATGGCGAAGACCTGGCGGCGCTGTCCGACGAGCGGTTCCGGCGCGACATCCGCTGGTCGCGCATCGCCATGGTGTTCCAGGGCGCGATGAACGTGCTCAATCCTGTCCTCCGCATCGGCGACCAGATCGCGGAGCCGATGCTGTTGCCGGGCCGGTTGGACCGGGACGAAGCCCGGCGGCGCACGGACGATCTGCTGGAGCGCGTCGGACTCGGCGCGGCGATGGCCCGGCGCTACCCGCACGAACTCTCGGGCGGGCAGAAGCAGCGCGCCGTGATCGCCATCGCGCTGGCGCTTGACCCTGACCTGCTGATCCTCGACGAACCGACCAGCGCGCTCGACGTCAGCGTGCAGGCCCAGATCATGAACCTGCTGAAGGACCTCAAGCAGGACCCCGGCATCGCGATGATGTTCATCACGCACGACATCGGGCTGGCGAGCGACCTCTGCGACCGCATCGCCGTCGCCTACGCCGGCGAGCACGCCGAAATCGGGCCGGCCGAGCGCATCCTGCAAGCACCGGAGCACCCGTACACCCGCCTGCTGCTCGCCAGCCTGCCGCGGCTGCACGGGGACGCCCCGCCCATCCCGATGCCCGGCACGCCGCCCGATCCGGCAAACCTCCCGGACGGCTGCCGCTTCCGGCCACGCTGCCCCTGGCGGTTCGATCGCTGCACCGAGCATCCGCCGCCGCTGCCGCTGCCGGACGGCGGCCACGCCCGCTGCTGGCTGGTCCAGAAGCCCGAACGAGACGTCCCGCTTCCCTTGCGGAGCACCGATGCGTTCGAAGCGGATGCCGCCCCGGCCTCGCCATTGCACGCGAGCGTAGTCTCCGTTGAAGGCAGCAGGGAGGCGCCGGAGACGGACGATCCGGCCGTCGTCGCCGTACCGCGCGCCCCGATCGTGGTCCTCGACGACGTGTCGGTCGCCTTAGCGACGCGGGCCGGGTTGTTCCGCAGCCACGACGTGCGGGCGGTGGACGGCGTGTCGCTCGCCGTCGCGCCGGGCGAAACCCTGGCGCTGGTCGGCGAGTCCGGCAGCGGCAAGACGACGCTGGGCCGCGTTTCGCTACGGTTGCTGCAACCGACCGGCGGCCGGGTCTGCTTCGGCGGCCGCGACGTGACCACCGAACCCGAGGAGCAGCTGGGCTGGCTGCGCCAGCGCGCCCAGATCGTCTTCCAGGACCCGTTTTCCAGCCTCAACCCGGCGATGCGCGTGGGCGAGTTGGTCGAGGAACCGCTGCTGATCGACGGCGTGGGCCGGGAAGAGCGGCGAACCCGCGCGCTGGCGGCACTCACGTCGGTCAACCTCACCCCGCCGGCGCGCTGGGCCGACCGCTACCCGACGGCGCTTTCGGGCGGCCAACGGCAGCGGGTCGGCATCGCCCGCGCCCTCGTGCGCGACCCGGAGTACCTCGTCGCCGACGAACCGGTGTCGATGATCGACGCGTCCTCGCGCATCGGCATCCTGCTGCTGCTGCGGCGGCTGCAACGAGAGCGCGACGTCGCATTGCTCGCGATCACCCACGACCTCGCAAGCGCCCGCCATTTCTCGGACCGGATCGCGGTGCTCCACCTCGGCCGCATCGTGGAAGATGGTCCGAGCGCCGCCGTCATCGAGCGTCCGGCCCACCCGTACACCCGGGCGCTCGTCGCGGCGGTGCCCGAGCCCGACCCGGCCAACCGGCACCGCCGCCGCCCGGTCGGCGGCTGGGACGACGGCGCGGGCCGCGTCCTGCACCCGGCCTGCCCGCACGCCGCCGACCTCTCCGCCCGCCCGGACCTGCTGCCGCTCGCGGACGACCCGGCGCATCGGGTGGCATGCCATCTTGAAACGCAAGACGAGAGACGTGAGACGTGAGGCGTGAATCGCGTATGCGGCTGGGGCGTGAACGTAGGGACGACCCGACCTGTCGTCGGCGTTCCGGCGATGCAACTACCGTCTCTCGTCTCGAAACCTGCTGGAGGACCGATGACCGAACCGATCCACGACCCGCGCGGACCGTTGGCCGGCATCAAGGTGCTGGCGCTCGAACAGGCGGTAGCGGGGCCGCTGTGCACCCGGCACCTGGCCGACCTCGGGGCCGACGTGATCAAGGTCGAACGCCCGGGCGGCGGCGACTTCGCCCGGCGCTACGACACCGCCGTGCTCGGCCAGTCGAGTTACTTCGTCTGGCTCAACCGCAACAAGCGCTCCCTCTCGCTGGATATGAAGCACCCGGCCGCGCGCGACATCCTGGAGCGGCTGGTGGCGACGAGCGACGTGCTGGTCCAGAACCTCGGGCCGGGCGCGATCGACCGCCTCGGGTTCGCGCCGGCGCGGCTGCGACAGGAATACCCCTCGCTGGTGATCTGCTCCCTGTCCGGCTACGGATCGGGCGGCCCGTACGAGTTCCGCAAGGCGTTCGACCTGCTGCTCCAGGGGGAGACCGGCGTCATCGCGACGACCGGGTTGCCGGACGCGCCGGCCAAACTCGGCATCAGCGTCGGCGACGTCGGCGCCGGGGTCTACGCGGCGATGGCGACCATCGCCGCGCTCTACGAACGGCAACGCACCGGGCAGGGCCGGCTAGTGGAGACGTCGCTCTTCGACGCGCTCTCGGAGTGGATGGGCTACCCGGCGCTGTTCACGAAGTACTCCGGCGAACCGCCAGCCCGCGCCGGGGTGCGGCACGCGACGGTCGTCCCCTACGGCTCGTACCGCACCGGGGACGGCGGCGCCGTGCTGCTGGCGGTGCAGACCGAGGCGCAGTGGGAAGCGTTCTGCCGGGCCGTCTGCGAGCGGCCGGAGTGGCTGGCCGACGAGCGGTTCGGAACATCGGCCGATCGCAGGGTGAACCGGGTCGCCCTCGAAACCGGGATCGAGCAGGCGTTCGCGAATCTGACTCGGGCCGAGGTCACCCGCCGGCTGGAGGCGGCCGACATCCCCTACGGCGACCTGCTGGAGGTGGCGGAGTTCGTGGAGCACCCGCAATTGGCCGCGCGCGGGCGCTGGCAACCGGTCTCGACCCCGGCCGGCGAGGTCGAATCCATCGTGCCGGCGATGGACCTCGAAGGCGCGCCGCACCGAATGGACCCGATGCCCGCGGTCGGCGAACAAACCGACGAGATCCTTGCCGAACTCGGGTACGACGCCGTCCAGATCGCGGCCCTGCACGAGGACGGCGCGGTGTAGTTCGGGACGAAACCGCACCCCGGTGGTCTGCACGCGATTCACGACTTCGCCCAGCGGACCTGTCCGGAGCGCTGTCCTTTACCGTCGAGAGCTCACCGCCGCGGATCGCAGGGGAGGGACCGGTGCCCTCCTTCGCCCTTGACCGTCGACGAGGGAAGTCGCGAGCAGCCAGCACCACGTCGATGGCTGGGGTCCATTCGTGGCCTGAAGAATCCCGGGAAGGGACGCGGGCGGCGGCAGCGAAGGGCCGGCTCGCGAGCACAAAAAAACAGCCCCGATTGACGTGGCTCCAGCCTCGCTCCCCGACCGGCCGGTTCCCTGCATGAACGCCCCGCAACGCACGCAGTTCCTCGGTCGGTCCCGGTGGTCGGCTCGTTGACGACGGCAACCCCGCAGAAGCCGCCGCCTCGTCTGCCGTCCGGTGGGAGCGGGACTCTCGCGTCCGCCCCTCGGGACTGTACGTACACTCTATCCGTTCGCCTAAGCCCTGTCAACCCCTCTCCAGCGGCGGGTAATTTATGGTCCATTGGTCCCAACCGCGGCAAGGTGCCACTTGACCCAGCGGGGAACCCGTTCCGCCTGGCGGCAATCGCCCCTATCCTCCCGCGCATCAATGATTCGTTCATGCGTCCACGGGAACCGCATCAACGGCGAGGGCTGGTCATGGGCGGTGACGAGATCGATCGCGCGGCGCGCGCCGCCGCCGGCTGGGCCAACCGACGAAGCGCGCTCGCCGGACTGCTGGCCGCGCTTGCGGCGACGGTCGGCGTCGGGGAGTTCGCGCGCGCGGATCGTGCAGCCCGCGACAACCGGCCGCGCGCCCTCGTCAAGACGAACACGGCGAAAACGCGGAAGCGGCAATGGCCGCCGCAAGCCTCGCAGGACGGGCATCTCGGCGGCCCCAACCGGCACCGCAACAACCGGCACAAGGGAGACGGCAAGCCCAACAACAACACCGGCAGCAAGCGCGAAAACGTCCGCGACCGCCGCCGCAAGCGCCGCGCCGAAGACCGGCGGGACAAGAACAAGAGCGGCAACGGAAACACCGGCGCGACCGGACCGACCGGAACAACGGCGAACGGCGCCACCGGACCGACTGGACCTATGGGACCGACCGGCCCGGCCGGCAGCGGCAGCGGCGTTGTTGGCCCGACCGGCCCGAAGGGTCTTGACGGTGCGACCGGGCCGACCGGACCAACCGGCATAGGCGCTAGGGGACACACCGGACCAACCGGACCCGAAGGTCCAACCGGACCGGCAACCGGTGTCACCGGCGCGACCGGGCCCACCGGCGTCACTGGACCGACAGGGTCGATGGGACCGAGCGGCGCGGTCGGCGCAACTGGCCCGGTCGGCGCGGCCGGCGCGGCCGGTCTTCAAGGCGAGACCGGCGCGCAAGGCCCAGCCGGCCCGACCGGACCCGCTTCAAGTCTGGCATCCACTCCGGTGTCCGGCAGAACTAACCTGGCGACGACGAACTGGGTTTCGTCACCGAAATGCCCAAACGGCAAAGTTGCCATCGGCGGAGGCTTCTTTGACCACGGGCCGTACCAAGTCGTCGCAGCGATTGCGGGCTCCAGGCCCACCGTTGATGGAAGCGCGTGGGAAGTGTTCCTCGTTCATCCCGGCGGTGCGGCGCGTGACGTGACGCTTTACGCCATTTGTGTTTGAAGTCTGGGAAGACTGTCGCATTGCCCACACTTGCCGCCGTTCTTCAACCCGTCATGTCTCATTAGCACATGGATGACGGGTTGAGGACCGGCGACGGGTTATGAATCGGGCGCCGCACGCGCTAGCACCAGCACAAGTTGATCGTCGCTGCATCAGCGGGGAACGGCGTTGCGGTCGTTGACGTGGGGTTCGACACAAAGCCCTGCCGCCTAGGTCGGCGACGGACGGGGCACCGATGCGCGTCCACGAGCGAGACCCGGCCCGATTTCATCTGCTATCCTCCCAGACCAGCCACCGATGTGACCTGTCAGGAGCGACATGGCCCGCTACGTGATCGGCCGCCTGCTGGGGCTGGTGTTCGTCCTGCTCGCGGTTTCCGCGATCACCTTCTTCCTCACCCGGATGGTCCCGGGCGATCCCTTCGCGGCCGGAGAACGCGGCCTGCCGGAGGCGACCCAAGCGGCCCGCGCCGCGAAGTACGGGTTCGACCAACCGGTCTGGCGGCAGTACTTCACCTACCTCGGCAACATCGTTCGCGGCGATTTCGGGGTGCCCTTCCAGGCGCCGACCACCACCGTCCTCGAACTCATCAAGGACACCTGGCCGGTCACCATCAAGATCGGGCTGCTGACCATCGCGGTCGCCTACCCGACCGGCATCCTCCTCGGGTTCGTCGCCGCCACCCACCGTAACCAGCCGCTGGACTACTTCCTCACCTTCGGCGCCACCCTCGGGCTGGTGCTGCCCAACTTCGTCATCGCCATCTGGCTGATCCTGCTGTTCGCGGTGCGGCTGGACTGGCTGCCGACCGGCGGCTGGGGCAAGCCGCAGCACTACGTCCTGCCTGTCCTCGCCTACGCGCTGGCCCCGATGGCGCTGGTGGCCCGCTATACCCGCACCAGCCTCGTGGACATGCTCAACGCCGACCACGTCCGCACCGCCCGCGCCAAGGGGCTGTCCAACAAGCGGGTGATGACGTGGCACGTCGCCCGCAACGCGCTGATTCCCTTCGTGACGGTGATGATCCCCGAAATCCCGAACATCCTCACCGGCAGCATCTTCATCGAGCAGACCTTCCGCATCCCCGGACTGGGTCGGTTCTTCGTCACCTCCACCTTCACCCGCGATTACCCGATGATCCTCGCGCTGGTGCTGCTGGTGGCCGTCGTCTGGGGGGTCACCTACCTGCTCACCGACATCCTCTATACGTGGCTCGACCCGCGGATCAGGCTCTAGATGGCCAGCCTGACCGCCGCTTCCACGCCCGACCCGGCCACGCTGGCCCAGCCCGACCGGTCGCGCTCCAACACCCGGCGCGCGCTGCGCCGCTTCTTCCGGCAGAAACTGGCCGTGATCGGGTTCGCGATCACGGCCGTCCTGATCCTCGTCGCCATTTTCGCCCCGGTGCTGGCGCCGACGCCGTACCACTACGCCGACCTGATGGCGGCCAACCAGTTCCCGAGCGCGCAGTACCCGTTCGGCACCGACGCCATCGGGCACGATTACCTCTCCCGCGTCATCTACGGACTCCGCACCAGCCTTTTCGTCGGGTTCGCGGCGGTCGTCGTCGCCTGCGTGGTCGGCATCCCGCTCGGGCTGCTGGCCGGGCTGAAAGGCGGCGCAGCGGACTTTCTCGTGCTGCGCGTCGTCGAGGTGATGACGGCGTTTCCCGGCATCCTGTTCGCGATGTTCCTCGTCTCCATCACCGGCGGCGGCGTCCGCAACATCGTCATCGTCATCGGCCTGACGAGTTGGGTGACCCTGTGCCGCCTGACCCGCGGCCAGTTGCTGAGCCTGCGCGAGCAGGAGTTCGTAACCGCCGCCCGCGCCCTCGGCACGCCGGAGTCATCCATCGCCGTACGCCACCTGCTGCCGAACGCGCTGCCGCCGCTGATCGTGGCGATCACGCTGGCGATCCCGACCGCCATCTTCACCGAGGCAGGATTGTCCTTCCTTGGCATCGGCATCAACGAGCCGACGCCGTCGCTTGGTAAGATGGTCGCCGACAGCGCGCAGTACATCCGCGTCTACTGGCACCTGGGGCTCTTCCCGACGCTGGCGATCGCGCTGGCGATGCTCGGGTTCACGTTCGTCGGGGACGGCCTCCGCGACGCGCTGGACCCGAAGCAGAACTAGTTTCGAGTGCCGAGTGCCGAGTGCCGAATTGGCTGCTGCACGGATCGCGGCAGCCACGCGGGGACAGTCGAATCCCACTCGGCACGCGCAACTCGGCACTCGGCACGCACATCGTTGGCCTCTCGCAGGCGCCCCGCGACGGCGCGGGGTGGTGATCGGCGCCCGGGACCCGATGGCGGGCGGGCGGTATCGAGGAGATCGAGGATGGCGAAGCAGACGACGGCCGTCGATGCGCGCGAGGTCGCGCGCCGGCTGGCCCTGATGGAGAAGCGCGTCGGGCGACGCTCGCTGGTCGGCGGCGCGCTGGCCGCGGCGGGCATGGTCGCCGGCGTCCGCTTCGCGCCGGCCGCCGCCGCGCGGCAGGACGCCGCGCTGCCGGACGACGCCGCGCCGGCCGACCAGCAGGTCTACGTGGTCCCCAGCGACCCGACGACCGACAAGACGCCGGACTTCTACGAATCCGTTTACGAACGCGTCAGCGACGGCTCGTCCGACATCTTCAGCGACCCGCTGGTGCGGCTGAACCGCAACTTCGAGATCATCCCGGCTGCCGCGACGGAGTGGAGCAGCAACGAGGACGGGACGGTCTGGACCTTCAAGATCGACCCGAACCTGATGTGGAACGACGGCACCCCGGTGACGGCCAACGACTGGGTGGCGACGTTCCGCTACGGCGCCGACCCGGCCCACGCCTGGGACTTCACCTGGTTCTTCCAGGGTGTCCTCAAAGGCTGGAACGAGGCGATCGCCGGCGAGATCCCGCTGGAAGAACTCGGCGTCGTGGCCGAGGACGACCACACCCTCGTCTTCACGACCGAGGTGTCCGCGCCGTACCTGCCGACGATGCTGCTGTACTCCTGCACCCTCTCGGCGAAGGCGCTGGAGGAGCACGGGCCGCTCTACAACTCCAACCCGGAGACCAGCGTCTCCTCCGGCCCGTTCATGCTCGAAGAGTGGTTGCACGACCAGCGCGTGGTCTACGTCAAGAACCCCGACTACACGGGCACCCTCGTCGTCCCGGTGGAAAAGGTCGTCATCAAGCTGGCGTCCCAGAACACCTGGTTCACGATGTACCAGAACGACGAGATCGACTTCATGCAGAAGCCGGCCCCGGCCGAACTGCAGATCGCCCAGGCGGAGTTCCCCGAGCAGATCTACTCCTCGGTCGGCGACTTCCGCACCTTTTACCTGTTCTTCGACGTCACCACGGCGCCGTTCGACGACATCCGCGTGCGGCAGGCCTTCAGCCACGTCGTCGATCGTGACGCGATCCAGCAGCAGATCCTCGGCCCCGGCGGGCGACCGGCCTACTCGTGGCTGGCGCCCGGTTTCCCGGCCGCCAACAGCGAGGGGCTGAAGGAGATCCAGGCGTTCGACGTCGAACTGGCGAAGCAGCTGCTGGCCGAGGCTGGGTACCCGGACGGCGAAGGCTTCCCGGCGCAGGAGCTGTGGCTTCGCAACGCCAACGCACTCGACCAGAGCGTGGCCGGGGCGATCGCAGCCAGCATCCGCAGCAACCTCGGGATCGAGGTCGAGGTCAGCAACAAGGACCAGGACTCCTTCATGGACGCCCTGACCGCGAAGCCGACCGAGGTGGCCTTCGGCTACGTCTCCTACGGCATGGACTTCCTCGACCCGTACAACATGCTCAGCGTGTGGCTGTCCGGCGGGCGCCACTCGTGGGCCAACGACGAATTCGACGGGCTGGTCAAGGAAGCCGCCTCGTTCATCGGCGACGCCGACGAGCGCACGGTGATGTTCCAGGACGCCGAGAAGGTGCTGGTCGAGGACGTGCCCGGCGTCTTCGTCTACCACGAGACCCCCGTCCAGCTCGTCAAGCCGTGGGTGAAGGGCCCGGCGCTGGAAGCCGACGCCAACGGCATCACCAGCATCCACTGGCCCGGCTACACCGCGATGAGCACCGTGACGGGCGAGCTCTACATCTCCGCCGACGCCCCGGTCGGCCGCGGGGACATGTAGGCTGACGAGCTCCGATACTGAATGACTCAACGAGGCCGGCGTCGCGTGACGCCGGCCTCGTTCGTCATCCAGCCGTCGTGTGGAGTTTCCAGTCCTCGGCATCCATGCCGGCGGCCCGTATCGCCCGTTGGCAAAGGCGATAGATGCCGTTTGACGACAGGTGCGTCTCTACGTATGCACCATTACTCAGCATCCGGCTCGACCGAAACAGCGACGGATCGTAGCCAACGTAACGAGAAACTTGCTCGACAACATCCGCGAAGAGATCATCGTCCCGTTCGATAATGGCCTCCAGAGTCTTTTCGGCGACGTCCCGCCACGTCTTCACCTGAACTCGGGCGCCAAAAACTTCGACAGCAACCGGACTTCGACCCGTCATATCATCCTCGCGCAGGGCGATGCGCGATACTCGCGGCGGACCAAAGTCGGGCCAGATCTGACGGACACGGAGAGCAAGCGATTCGGCCCTTTGGCGGATCGCAGTCTCATCCCAGACCAGAGTTTCCGCGATCTCACGATTGATACGCAGGTTGCTTTCGGCAAGCCTCCCGCGCTTGCTGTCAAACGGGCCATTCGAGAGCTCGCTGTTGTACCCCGAAAGCGTGAGATTGCCGAGGGTGTGCAACCACTCGCCATGGATGGCGTCGGCCTCGACCCCGAGCATCCTCCGCCACTCGTCCGTCAACGTCTGCGGCATCACGTGCTCGATCGACAGCCGAGCCAGATTCACGGTCTCCTTCGTCCCGTAGCTCCTCTCCAGTTCTTCCAGCATGAGCCGGGTCGTTTCCGCTCGGTCGCCCGGCCCATACAGTCTCGCCGTGGTCAAGTGTTCATGAAACTCCTGGTCGGACGGGTATCCCTTGCCCGCGAGCACGATTTTTGCCGCATCCACGAACGATCGGTCGGCGCCAGCCTCTGCTCGCTCGATCTGCTGAAACAGAACCGGAAATTCCTTGTTCAACCCCGCTCGTGGGATACCGCAAACGAACCTGCGAACGATGAGATTGACGACCATGGCGGCAACGCGAGCGGCGTCGTCAGCCGAGAGTCGGCCATGCTCAAGCTCGTCGAGAACATTCAGGAGAAATGGATACGCGACGGTAACTCGCAGGCGTTCGAGACGTTCGAGCTCACGCCTCAGGTTGGCCCGCCATTCCTTTTCCGGGACGAGCAGCCGCTCGTAGTACCCCGCGAATGCGGAAAGACGACGCAGATAAGACTTCGCGTCCTGATCGCAATCGGCGTCGAATTGCTCCTTCAAGGCAACGTACACATCGCCTTGTTTCACGATCTTGCCGTCGCGCATCAGGAAGTGGCGGATGAACTCGGTAAGGTTGTCGCCGAGCTTGTCCTCCATCGGCTTCCACAATTCGAGATACAAAGCCGCCTGCTCCGAATGTGGAACCTTCATCAGGAAGTAGTTCCTGATGAGGTCGCCCTGGGTCAGCGCGCGGCCTTTGGCGTTGAGGCTCTCGAAGATCAGGTGCGGGTTGTCGTCGCGGTCGAGCGTAATGCTGACCAGCGACAGCTTCGCGAGGAGCGCGTGAAACAGGCGCTCCCGCCCGTCGTCGTCCAACTGCCGGATCTTCTTCAGGAAGAAGGCGTGGGCATCGCCCACACGATGTTCTCCGGCCGGCTGGCCCGCGAGGATCGCTTGGAACGCTGCCCGGTCTCCTTGGGTGGGGAGCAGTTTGTGCGCGTCGTCTCCCCGCTTGTACTGGTTCTTGAGCAGCGTATCCCCAATCTCGCCAGCCAACTCCGGCTGCCCTTCTCGCGCGGCGTCCCGCAGCGCCGCCAGCACGATGAGGAGCGTCGTCAACCGCTGCTGCCCGTCGATCAGGAGGAACGTGCTGACCCCTTGCGGCGCGGCATCGCTTGGAATCGTAACGATGGAACCGATGAAATGGCTACGGTGATGCTCGTCTTCGACCAGTTCGTTCAAGTCCTCCCACAGGACTTTCCACTCTTTGGCCTCCCAGCTGTAGGGTCGTTGGAACAGCGGCACGATATACTGCTTGCTTCCCTCGATGATGGCCCGGACGTTGGTCTCTGACGCTTTCATCATCCCCTCGCAACGCCGGTACGGCACGGCGTCGAAAGTCGTGCCTCACGATGATTCAACTTTCCACGTCAAGTATCTCATTCCTCACGATCGTTGGACGCGAAAGACCGCCGTTGCAGCCGACTGCCGCCACGGCGACAATCCGCGCCTTGACGCCGCGTTCGCTCATCCAACTGGAGTTCCCGTGACCGACGCCGAAACGCTCCGCGCCGACATGCTGCTCGATCCGACCGTCGCCTTCCTCAACCACGGGTCGTTCGGCGCGACGCCGCGCCCGGTGTTCGAGGCGTACCAGCGCTGGCAACTCGAACTGGAGCGGCAGCCGGTGGAGTTCCTCGGGCGGCGCGGCGATGCGCTGATGGACGAGGCCCGGAACGCGCTGGCGGCGTACGTCACGGCCGATCCGGGCAGCATCGCCTACGTGCCGAACGCGACGACCGGGGTCAACGTCGTCGCCCGCAGCCTCGACCTGGAACCGGGCGACGAGGTGCTGGGCACCGACCTCGAATACGGCGCCTGCGACCGCTCGTGGGAGCACATCTGCGGCCGATCGGGCGCCACATACGTTCGCCAGCCGGTGCCGTTGCCGGCGCGGGAGCCGGAGGAGATGGCCGACGCGATCTGGGCCGGGGTCACGCCGCGAACCCGCGTCATCTACCTGTCCCACATCACCAGCGGGACCGCGCTGCGGCTGCCGGTGGAACTGCTCTGCGCCCGCGCGCGCGAGGCCGGCATCCTCAGCGTGATCGACGGGGCGCACGCGCCGGGGCAGATCCCGCTCGACATGGGCGCGATCGGGGCCGACGTCTACACCGGCAACCTCCACAAGTGGCTCTCCGCGCCGAAGGGCAGCGGCTTCATGTTCGTCCGCCCGGAGCACCACGAGTGGATGGAGGCCCCGATCGTCTCCTGGGGCTGGGTGGACGGCAGCGCCAGCCGGCGGCGGCGCGAGGAGGCGACCGAGTTCGTCAACCGCACCCAGTGGCAGGGCACCCGCGACCTCGCGGCGTACCTCGCGACGCCGGACGCGATCGCCTACCAGGAAGCGCACGACTGGCCCGCCGTGCGCGCCCGCTGCCACGCGATGGCGGAGGACGCCCTGCAACGCGCCGTCGATCGGTGGGGCGAGGAGCCGCTGTCGTTCCCCGCCACCCGGTCCGGCTACGAGTGGTTCGCCCAGATGGTCTGCCTCCCACTGCCGCCGGTGGACGGCGCGGAACTGAAGCAGCGGATGTACGACGAGTTCAAGGTCGAGGCCCCGGTGACGTGGTGGCGGGACCGCGTCTTCCTGCGTCTGTCGTTCCAGGGCTACAACACCCCGGACGACCTCGAGCGGGCGATGGCGGCGCTGGACGCCCTGGTGCCCGCATTGGCGCCGGCCTGATGGCCGCGCCGGTGGTCGAGACGATCGTCCGCGACGGCTGGCGGTTCCGCAGCGGCAACCGCGAGCAGTTCGACCGCATCTGGCAGGACGTGGCCGAGGGGCTCGAATACGACATGGGCGACCTCGGCCCCATGTCGGTGATCGTGGACGCCGGGGCGCACGTCGGGGTCGCCAGCCACTGGTTCGCCCGCCGCTATCCCGATGCGCTCGTGCTCGCCTTCGAGGCGAACCCGGCCACGTTCGCGCTGTTGCGGGCAAACCTGGCGGCGAACGGCCTCGCATCGCGCGTCCGGCCGTTCCCGGTCGCGGTCGGCCCGCGCACCGAACCGGTCACGTTCTACGCGACGCCCGGCGACAACTGGGGCGATGCGGCGATCCAACACGCCTGGCACGACGACGCGATCCAGCGGCTGAGCGTGCCGGCCGTCGCGTTGGCGGACCTTCTGGACGAGCCGGTCGATCTGCTCAAACTCGACATCGAGGGGATCGAAACCGAGGCGCTCGTTGCGGCGGCGGAGTCGCTGCGGCGGGTCCGGCGGATCGTGCTGGAGTTCCACGGCACGCGCGCCAACCCCGGCAACCGGCTTGAAGTCGTGCTTGCGACACTGCGGGACGCCGGATTCGAGACCCGCGTCGAACAGGACGGACGGCCGGTTGCGCCCCGAAACGTCCGCCGCGACGACCCCTTCTGGGTGATCGTCCGCGGCTGGCGCGACGGCGACGGCTGGGCGCCCGCGGCGGAGCGGCCCCGGCGCGGCCCGTTCGGGATCTTCCGCTGACATCCGCCACGCAACCAACGGGAAGGACGCCGGGAATGCGGGTGCAACTGCTGGTCGGGCCGGGCTGGAATCCGTTCGCGCCGCTGCCCGGCGACGACGTGGCGCTGGTGGAAACCGACGCCGCCGACCGTCTCGTGCAGGACGCCTCGGCCGCCCGGCTGGCGACGGTGCTCCATCGGCTCGTCGCCGAGGAGTACCCGGACGCCGCGATCGAGATCCTGCCGCCGGACGCCGACGACGCGCAACTCGCCTTCGTCGCGTTCGAGCCGGGCGACCTCGACCGCTTCGAGGACCTCACCGGCGTCTCCACGCAAACCGTCAATGACCCGGCCACGGACGGCCCGGCGATGGTGCGGGAAGCCATCTACGTCCTGCTCGGCGAGGCGCTGGAAACCCCCGGCTGGCGCGTGGTGCGGCCATACGGAACGTAGGACGCGTCGCCGCCTCCCGCTTCGGCAAGCCCGCAATCCCACGGCCCACGAACTCGCCTACCCCGCCGACCCCAGCACCCACGCGAATCCGGTAACGACGAGCGACGACGCGAGCAGCGGGAAGCACGCCCGCACGCCGAGCGCGCGATCCAGCACATAGGCAAGCCCGGCGGCAACCAGCAGCACTCCGGCCACGATTGCGCCAGCGATCACGACGCCGGGATTCTCGACCAGACCCGTCGGCAGCAGCGCACAACCCGATGCGAGCGCTGGCGCGGTCGCGGTGAGCGCCAGCGCCAGCGCGAACGACCGCCGCTCCCCAAGCCGGCTGACAAGGTTGTCCAACCCGGCCGCGCGGTCGCTCACGGCATCCGGCAGCGCCTGGGCGAGGTGGACGCCGACGGTGGCCGCCGCGCCGAGGGGGAAGAGCAGCAACAGCCGGGGATCGAACCCGGCCAGCGCGGTCCGTACCCACATCGGCAACAGCGGCAGCGCCAGCGCGTAGGGCAGCCACGAGAGCGCGGTGCGCTTGAACCACAGGTCGTAGGCAAGGCCGAGACCGGTCCCCGCCGCCAGCAGGAGGACCGACGCCGCGCCGAACCGCGCCCCCAGGGCGACCATCAGCACGAGCCCGGCGGCGGCGAGAACGGCAGCGGCCCGGACCGACACCAGACCGGCCGGGATCGGCTTGCGCGGGTTCGCGACCCGGTCCAGGTCGGCGTCGGCAATCTCGTTGACGGCCCCGATCGCAAGCTGCCCGCCGAGCATCGCGCCGAGCACCATGACGAGATCCGTGGCGGGAGCCACGCCGCCCGTCACCAGCAACGCGAACCCTGCCGTGGCGGCCAGCACGACGAGGATCGGGACCGGGTGCGGCAACTGCCACCACGCCCGCACGACATCCCGCGGCGCGCGTCGCTGCCGCCGACCGGGACCCGCCGCGACCTCCGGCTGCCGCTCCATGCCGGCAGCATGGGGCAGCGGTGGAACCCGGTCAACCGTCCCGGCGTTATCCCGGCAACACCCCGGCACGGCGGCTGCGGTGGGAAGCATCCGGGGCTACACTTTGTCGCCGGACCCGGCCTGGCCGACCGGTGGCGTTTCGACGAGGAGAGGACCGATGGGCAGCACCCGCTGGGACCCGTGGAGCGAGTTCGTTAGCCTGCGCGAGGCGATGAACAACCTGCTGGAGGAGAGCTTCGTTTCCCGCCCGCGCCCGAGCGAGGACGAGGGCGCGGGCGAACGCCGCGGGGTCGCGGCGACCACCGCGGCATCCGGCCTCGCCGTCGATATCCGGGAATCGCCGGACGCCTACGAGGTCACCGCCTCCGTGCCCGGCGTCGCCCCGGACCAGGTGGACATCACCGTGCTCGGCGACCGCCTGCGGATCAGGGGCGAGCGCAAGGACGACGCCGAGCAGCGCGACCCGGACGGCCGCTGGATCCTGCGCGAGCGCCGCTTCGGCGCGTTCGAGCGCAGCGTCACCCTGCCCACGTCGGTGAAGGCGGAGGCCGCCACGGCCGATTTCCGCGACGGCGTGCTGACCATCACGCTGCCCAAGGCGGACGAGGCCAAGCCGCGCGCGATCCCCGTGCGGCCCGGCATCGGCAACGTGCTGCCGAACGCCACGGGCGAACTCGAAGGGCAACTCCGTCCGGCGACTACCGACCTGACGCCGGGCCACGGAAGCCAGTCCGGCGGCGAGACCGGCGCGGCCGGGCCGGCCAATTCCAGCACGTCTGGCGGCTCCGGCGCCTGACCCCCATCAGGTCGGCGCCGCGGGTCACCAACCGGAACAACGGACGAACGGCGGGAGCATCGCGCTCCCGCCGTTCTGTATGCCGAACCAGTCTTGAGGGAACCTCATGCCGCGGCATTCGTCCACGGTTCGGTGGATGCGAAACGCGGTTGATCGATGCCGAATTCCGTTCATCCGTCGTAGGGGAGGGACCCGTGCCCTCCCTCCTCATCACTGCCGCCGGACGAGGGAGGGCACGGGTCCCTCCCCGATCACGATGCCGGACGTGCGTGACCGGTTCGGGCGGCGCCGAAGCCGCGGAACCCGACAGCTAGCCGGGCGCCCCCTAGCCGAGCGCCGCGCCCTGCTCGACGGCGTCGGCGCCCTGCGGGTGGACCAGCGGCGGGCGGTCGGACGCACCGCGCGCCGTGACGTAGACGCGCTGCGCTCCTCCGGTGGCCATCGCGTCGGCGACCCGAACCGCCCGCCCCGGCGCGGTGACGGCAAGCAGCACGATCGTACCGCCCGGGTTCTCGGCCTCCGGCGGGACCGGCAGCCCGGCCCGCGACAGTTGCCCGGCGAGCGGGCCGCGCGCCGGATCGAACACGCGCGCCAGCGGACCGTATCCGCCGCCGTGCACGGCGGCCAGCACGCCGCCCAGGTGGTCGCGCTCGACCACCGCGATCACCGTATCCCCGACCGGGGCCTGCGGTTGCCCCACCATCGTTGTCGTCGCTCCTGCGCCCTGCCGTCGCCGGTGCGGTGCCGGCGACACATGGTCACATTATGCGCAGGAACGGAGCCGCACGAGCGGGAACAACGCACCGGCGTTCCGGAGTGCTTGCCCGACGGGCACGACGACCGCGACTCATCGCATGGCGGCAGGCCAGAACCGACAGCGGCGGTTAGCGGATGGTGCGGCGGTCGATCCAGGGCATCGCGGCGCTGGCGGATGCGCCGTCGCCGGCCCCTCCCTGCCCGGCGCGCTGCTTCTTCCGTTCCTGCCGCTTTTCGCGCTTCTCCTGCTGCTTGCGGTCCTTCTTCGACGGCGCTTCCTCCGCCCGCAGCACCTCGATCGCCGAGACGACCGGCCGGTCCTTCACCGGCAGGAACTCGAGTTCGAGCGTGCCGTCGTCCACCTCGATGTCGAACATCTTGACGACGGCGGTCATCGCGCCGACCTCGTCGTAGATGTCGAAGTCGCGCAGCGCTTCCTCGCCCTCGGCATCGACGTCGAAGACCCGCTTGCCGGCCCCGCCCTTCGGCCCGCCCGGCGCGCCGAACCACGTTTCGGCGAAGTGCAGCCGGACGCGGTAGATGCCGTCCTCGTCCACCGGGATCGCGTAGAGGAACCCGCCGTTACGGTGGCGGTCGGTGCCGGCCCGCTGGGTCAGGTAGAGATCGTCGGCGTCGGTTCCCAGCACGTCCTCGCCGTCGATCAGCAGGGTCGCCTCGCCGCCGCGGTAATCGGCATCGGCCGACCACGGCAGGGGCGGCGCTTCCGCCGCCTGCTTCTGCTTGCGGCGCTCCTTCTTGCGCTTGCGGTCCTTTTTCGCCTTCTTCTCGGCCTTCCCGTCGCCGTCGGCGTCGGCGTCCTCCCCGCCCTCGGCGTCGGTCGCGGGCGGTGCGTCGTCGCCGGGTTCGGCGTCGATGGGCGCGTCGCCGCCCTGCCAACCGAATGCGAGGCCGGGCACCAGACCGATCACGCGCGGGTCGGCCTCGGCGCGCGGGCCGTCGCCGGGGTCGGCGTTCTCCGCCGGGCGCTCGTCGGCATCCGAAAGTTCCGGCCCGGGTGTCACCGCGTCCTCTTCGAGCGGCACCGGCGCGCGCCGGGTCGCGGCGCGCGGCTTCTCGGCCTCCCCTGCTCCGCTGTCGGAGAGCGGTTCGTCCTGGCGCTCGTTCGCCCGGTTCCGCGTGCGCTCGCGCGTGTCGACGCGGTCCTCGTTGGCGACGGCGTCGCGATCCCGCGCGTCGGTCACCTGCTCCGTCCTGGCACGATTGGCCTTGCGGTCACGCTTGCGGTCGCGCCGGTTGCCCTTTTCGTCGCGGACGCCGAGCGCGCCGGCGTCGATCCGCACGACTTCGACGAAGGTGACCTGCTGCTGCTTCGCGCCCATCCGCTTCTTGTTGCGCGGCGGCGGCAGGACCGGGCCGCTCTCCTCGGTCAGGTCCGGGTTGCGCCGGGGCCGCTCACCGCGCTCCACCGGGGTCTGGCGCTCGCCGCCGGAGGCATCGGCGACCGCCGCGCCGTCGTCCTGCCCGCGGTTACGGTTGCGCCGGCCGCCCTGCCCGTCGCCGCCCGCGCCGGGGTCATCACCGGCAACGTCCTCGCCGCCGCCCTCTTCAGATCCACGTTCCCGGTCGCGCCCGCCTTCGCCGCCACGGCCGTCCTCGCCCGTTTCGGCTTCGGCCAGTTCCGGCGCCGGCGTCGGCGCAGGATCGGACGGGGTGATCGTCTCGCCGGCGGCGGTCAGGGACGGCTCCTCCACGACCCGCTCGCCCGTGATCTCGTTCGCGTCCCCGATCACGAAGGGAGCGGAGCCTTCGTCGCAACCGTTGCCAAGGCCGTCGCCATCGGCGTCCTTCTGCGACGGGTTGGCCAGCCGCCAGCAGTTGTCCGATTCATCGGGGATGCCGTCGCCGTCGTAGTCCGACGCACCGGGACCGGGCTCGTACTGCGCGGCGGTAACCGGGCAGGCGTCGCCGACGCCGTCGCCATCCGAGTCCTCCTGCCCGACGTTGCTGACAGAGGGGCAGTTGTCCACGAGGTCGGGGACGTAGTCGCCGTCCATGTCCTGTTGGACCGGCTTCGGGCCGCGGCCGGACGATTCTTCAGGTTCGGCCGGGCTCGATTCGACCGGAACGCCCTCGACCTCGGTCACTTCGATGGTGACGTCGGCCTCGACCGGCTCGCCCTCGATGTTCTGCCCGGCCAGGTCGATGCGCGGGCGCTGGGGCAGCAGTTCGTCGCGCGGGGACGGTTCGGCCGGCTCCTCGCCGAGCAGGACGTCGCCGGGAATCAATGCATCGGCGGCGTCCGTCGTCGGCGGATCGTCGAACAGGACGGGCAGGGTCGGGAGGTCGTCCCGCTGGCCAGCAGACGACAGGGGGACGACGGCCGAGCCGACCGCCAACCCCAGCGCCGCCGCGATCAGCAACGGACGTACCGGGTCTCCCCGCACCCTCGGCCACCCCTTCCCCGCCGGTCGCCGCGGCGCGCCGGACCCACTCGTACTACGCCGGGTGCGGGCCCGCGCAGTGAACCGGTATTGTGCCCTACGTCAACGCCCGGGGCCACCGGACGGTTTCGTCAGGCACGGCGAGAACCCTTCGAACGTACGCGGGAGGATCAATCTTTGACTGATGTGCACGAGAGCGATCTGGCCAACCCCGGATTGGCGAAGGCGTTGCACCGCCTCGGCGCGCTGAAGCGGCTGCCGCGCACCGGATGGCTGGATCGCGGCATTTCTTCCGAGGAAACCGAATCCGTGGCCGACCACTCGCTGCGGGTGGCGCTCCTGGCGTGGCTGGCCGCGCTCGACGATCCGTCGCTCGACCACGGGCGGGTACTGGAACTGGCGCTGCTGCACGACGTGCCGGAATACGGCGCTGGCGACATCCCGCCCTACGACCCCGCCGACCTCGACGCGGCGGCGGGCGACCCCGCATTCCTCGACCGCCGCCACCGGCGCAGTCCCGAACGGCAGGCCGCCAAGCGCGCCGCCGAACAGGAGGCGATGGACGCACTGCTGGCCGACCTTCCCCCGGCGGCTCGCTCGGTTCTGGCGGCGCGCTGGGAAGAACTGCGCGACGGAACCTCGCCGGAAGCGCGGTTCGTGTCGCAGGCGGACAAACTGGAGACCTACCTGCAATCCCGCGAGTACGCCGCGACGCGGCCCGGCCTCGCCATCGGCTCATTCGCCGCCGAGGTGGCGGAGGTCATCACCCATCCGGCGCTGGTCGCCCTGCGCGACGCCATCGCGCAGATGGATGTTTCGCCGGAAACCACGGCGGCCGACGATGCCTCTGGTACAGGGTGAGTTGGACCCGAGCGCCCTGCGCGAACGCCGGACGAGGCAACGGCCGGTAGGGATTCGCAAACGCAGAATTCGGAATCCGGCTGATCGCTGCCGTTTCGCCTGCCCGTGACGGCGTGCGTTCGGAGGGGAGGGACCCCGGCCCGCCCGCGGCCGGAAGCGGGTTGGGGCGCCGGGGGGCCCCGGTC
>JAFAEX010000023.1 GCA_023423795.1 Chloroflexota bacterium
AACCGGGGAGGGGCGCTCACGAGGTGGTCGAACTCGACGCTCCCAATTCGACAGCGCCCGGGCCGAATCGTCCACGCGCCGAACGAATCGCCGGCGTTAAACGGCATCGCCACCGGGTTCCGGCGCAGCACGCCGGCTGGGATGGCGGGTCGCCGCCCCTGCCCTGCCGGACGCCCGAACATGGGCATGGCGTTGGATGGGTGGCAGGATCGCCGGGGGAATACTGCCGGGGAGACTTACCGGCGGGCGGCGGCCGAAACCGCTCCCCGCAACCGGGCCGGCCCCAGCAACTCGCCGCAACTTTCCCCGATGCACAGGCTCGCCGGAAACACGCGGTCCTCGGGGATGCCCGCGCCGGATTGCTGCGCTTCCAGGATGATCTCTACCGCAGCCGCGCCCATCAGGTAACCCGGCTGCTCGACGTGGGTGAAGCGCGGCCGGAAAAAGTCGGGTAGCGCCGGATCGTCCACGCAACTGACGGAGATGTCCTCGGGAAACGACATCTCCCGCCGCGCCAGTTCGTCGAGCACCCCGTAGAGCACCTGCGCGCTGGCGGCGACGATCGCGTCCGGCGGCCGGTCCAGATCCAGCAACTCCCGCGTCGCCGTCTGGCCGCACGGCGCGCGGTAGACGCCGTGGCGCACCAGGTCCTCGGATTCGGGGATGCCCGCCTCCGCCTGCGCCTGCCGGTATCCCGCCAGGCGGTTCCGCCACGTCAGCAGTTCCGGCATGCCGCCGACGATCGCGATCCGCCGGTGGCCGAGCGCGAACAGGTGGCGGCACAAATCGCGCGTCGCCGTCGCCGTGTCGCAGGAGACGAGGCTGCCCCGCATGTCCGGCGGCCGCCGGTCGAGCAGCACTAGCGGGGCCGTCGGCGGCAGCAGCGGGATGCGGTCGGCGGTCGTGTTCGGCGTGGTCACGAGGATGATGCCGTCCACCCGGTGCTCGGCCATCACCTGCAGGTACTTCGCTTCCAGTGCCGCGTCGTCGTCGGAGTTGCCGAGCACGATCGCCATGCCCGCGGCCTGCGCGGCGTCCTCCGCGCCCCGGGCGATGGTGTGGAAGAAGGGGTTGAGCATGTCGGTGATGATCAGCGCCAGCAGCCCGCTGCGGGATTGCCGGAGGCTGCGCGCGACGGCGTTGGGCACGTAGTTGAGTTCGCTCGCCGCCCGCAGCACGCGTTCCCGGGTCTCCGGGCGCACGTTGGTCCCGTTGCGCATCACCCGCGACACGGTGATCGGGCTGACGCCCGCCGCCTTGGCCACGTCCTGCATGCTGGCCATCAGTGCCACGCTCCCGGATCGCGCTGGATCATCCACATGCCCGCTACACTACCACAGTCCCTGCGAATGCATGGTAACGATGTCAATCGCCGCGTCGAGCGGCGGGACCGGCCCCACCCGCCGGTTCCGCGCGCCCGCGCCATCAGCCGTCGCAGCCCGGCGTCCCCGGCTCAGAGCAGCGACTGGACCGATCCGCCATCGACCTGGATCGTCACCCCGGTGACGTACGACGCCGCCGGCGATGCGAGGAAGACGACCACGTTGGCGAACTCGGCCGGATCGCCGAACCGGCCCATCGGGATCGCCGCCGCGTCCTCGGCCAGCACCTCCTCGACCGGGCGCCCGCTCGCCTCGGCCCGGCCCGCCGCCAGGTTGCGGATGCGGTCGGTCAGCACGATGCCCGGGCAGACGTTGTTGACCCGCACGTTGCGCCCGGCGAACTCCGTCGCCATCGTTTTCGCCATCCCGATCACTGCGGTGCGCGCGGTGTTGGACAACACGAGGTGCGGGATCGGTTGCTTGACCGCGATCGAGACGAGGTTGGTGATGCTGCCGCCGCCCCGCTCCACCAGGTGCGGCATGGCGGCCCGCGACAGCCGCAGCGTCGTCATCAGGTTCAGCTCGATCGCCTTGCGCCACGCCTCGTCCTCGGGGAAGGCGGCGAACGTGCCCGCCGGCGGTCCCCCGGCGTTGCAGACGACCACGTCCAGCCCGCCGCGCGCCCGCACCGTCTCCTCGACCAGCCGCTCGGCTTCGCCCGGCTCGGTCAGGTCGCCGACGACCTCCAGCACGTCGCCGCCGGTCTCCTCGCGGATCGCGGCCGCCGTCGCCGCCAGCGTTGCCGCGTTGCGCCCGTTGACCGTCACCAGCGCGCCCTCGCGGGCCAGTTGCGTCGCGACCGCCCGCCCCAGCCCCTTGCTGGATGCGGCAACGATGGCCACCTTGCCCGTCAACCCGAGGTCCATCGCGTTCCTCCTCTCATACCTGGATCGGTCGATGCCGCGTCAGTGCTCCGCGCCATCTGCCATGACGAGGGTATGCCACCAGGCACCAGGCACGCAGCACTGACGTGGCATCACTCCTCGTTGCGCCACGAATACCGGGGTTCGTACCCGATCACCTCGCGGGCGCGCTCGATCGACCAGCCGGAGGCGTACCCCGGCAACGGCGCGCGCCGTTCGAGGTCGGGAAGCCGCAGGTTCAGCAATTCGTCGGTCGCTTCGTGGCGCAGGGTGTCGGCGGCGGTAATGTTCATCGGGACGAACCCGGTCACGTCCGCGTTTAGCCCGAGCCGAAAGGCGCGGGCGGCGTCCCGCACGTCCACCCAGCCCCAGAGGTTGGTGGCGTCCATGTCGGACGTGTAGGCCGGATCGTTCGCGCGCCGGCGGGCTTCCCCGGGCTCGGCGATCCAGTGGATCCGGTAGGCCAGCACGGTCATGCCGCAGCGACGCACGAACATTTCGGCGGTGCGTTCGTCGGTCTCCTTCGAGAGCGCGTACGGGTCCTTGGCGATGAACGGGTGGGCTTCGTCGATCGGAGCGTAAAGCGGCGGGAAGGTGGGCCGCGACCAGGCCATGCCGTAGGCGGAAATGCTGGAGGCGATGATCGCCCGTCCGATGCCGAGGGTCATCGCCGCCTGCAGGGCGTTGTAGGTCGCGCCGACGTTGTTGAGGAACACCACCTCGTCGGCGTGGCCATACGGGTTCGGGATGGCGGCGAGGTGGATGACGGCATCGCAGCCGGCAGCCGCCCCGACGACCTGGCCGAGGTCGGCCATGTCCACCTCCCGGTGGTGGATGCCCGGCTCACGCTCCGCCGGCAGGCTGCGGTCCACGCTGACCACCTCACAACCGTGGTCGCGCAACTCCCGCCCGACCCACCGGCCGAGCTTGCCGTTGCCGCCGGTGACCAGCACGCGCTTGCCCATCCCGTCCCCTTCCCGTTGTCCTTACCCAGCGGGAGCCGGACGCCCGCTGCTCGTGCGTTTCGGCACGACCGCCGATCCCGTCAGTCCAGCAACTCCCGGCACATGTTCACGACGTGGTAATCGAGCTTCCACGCGTTGCCCTTCGCCAGCGAGGGCTCCTGCCCCGCTCCGAACGGCCCCTCGTACCAGCCGCCGAATTCGTCGTCGATGTAGGTCCGCCGGGAAAACGCGACGCACCGCTCCAGCGGCTCCGCCACGTCATCGGCGGCGTGCCGGTCCACGTAGCGCGCCATCGCGCGGATCGCCTCGCACTGCTCCCACCAGCCCTTGCGGCCGTCGCGCGGGTTCCCGGCGAAGTCGGCCGGCGACAGCACCCCGCCGTCGGCGTCGAGCCCGAGCCGGATGCCGTAGGCGAGGAACTGCCGCCCCGGCTCCAGCAGGTCCTCGTCCGGGAACAGCGCCTGTGCTTCGGAAAGCAGGAAGGCCCACTCGAAGGCGTGCCCGATATCGACGGTCTCACCCCGGGGACCGTCCGTCAGCGGCCGCCAGTCGGCGTCGTACCACTCCGGCAGGCAGCCCGGGCCCAGCATCCGCGCCCGCAGGAACGCCCAGATCCCGAACGCGTCCCGCCGGATCGCGCCGGAGTCGTCGAGCGGCGCGAGGGCCAGCAGCGCCTCGAACGAGTGCATCAGCGGATTCTGCGAGCGCACGTCGTCCGGCGACGTCCCGTCCGGCGCGACGTGCCAGACCAGCCCGCCGTGCCGGTCAGATAGCGCCCGTTTCGCATACGCCCACGTCTCCAGCGCCAGATCCAGGTAGCGGTCGTCCCCGAAGGCGCTCGCGGCGGTCGCCAGCGCGAGGACCACGAAGGCGTGGCCGTAGGCATCGCGGGTGTCGTCGATCCGGGCGCCGTCGGCGTCGCACGCCCACGCCCAGCCCTCGCCGGCCGGATCGCGGAAGGAACGGACCAGCGCCTCGATCCCGCGGTGCGCCAGGCCGGCCCAGGCGGGATCGCGGTCGCGTTCGAATGCGCGGGAGAAGGTGTAGATCAGGCGGCACTGGCTCACGAGCGTGCGCGGGCCATCCCCGGCGCGGCGCCATTCCCGGTCGAGGTACGGGTCGAACAACCCGCTCGGGGTGTCCGCATGCGTCCGCCAGGCGGCGAGCACGCCGTCCAGCAACTCCCCCGCCCAGGCCCGATCGCGTTCCCCCACGCTGCCCTCCCGTCTGCCCGACGCGTTCCGCCGATCGGTGGGCGGCTTCGCCCCGGTGCGCCGGCGGCTCATGGTGACGATGTCATTTGCCGTTGTCAAGCGCCCGGACCGGCGCGGCAGACCCGTTGACAAGCGGCAATGACATCGTCACCATGACGCCCATTGGCGGGCGCGGCATGCTCGCCGCCCGCTCCGTCGATGACGAAAGGAGTCAGCAGGCATGTCCGGACTCGCGTGGGGCCCGACCGAATCGGCGCGCCTCGCCGCCATCCGCGACGACCTCGCCGCCGTCAGCACCGCCACCGCGACCCAGTTGCTCATCGCGAAGGGATGGCGCAACGCCTACATGCGCGGCCTCATGCCCTTGCAGGACCTCGGGCGCGGCGTGCGGCTGGTCGGGCGGGCGCGCACCTGCCGCTACCTCGTGCGGCGCGGCCCCGAAGGGCCGCACGACCCCGCGGCCCGCCGCGTCTCGCCGGAGATCGTGCTGATCGAGGCGGTCGAACCGGGCGACATCGTCTGCGTCGATGCCCTCGGCATCCCCACCGCCGGCATCTTCGGCGACATCCTCACCGCCCGCCTCCACGGGCGCGGCGCGGCCGCCGCCATCATCAACGGCGCGGTGCGCGACTCCCCCTACATCCGGGAAGTCGGGCTGCCGGTCTTCACCGCCACCGTCCACCCCGCCCACAGCGGGCGCGACGTGATCGCGGTGGATTTCGACCAACCGATCGACATGGCCGGCTGCCAGGTGCTGCCCGGCGACGTCATCCTCGCCGACGACGAGGGCGCGGTGGCGATGCCGCTCGACCTCGCCGAGTACATCGCCGGCCACGGCCCGGCCAAGGAACACCTCGAGGAGTGGATCAGGGGCAAGGTCGCCGCCGGCGGTTCGATCCACGCCTACTACCCGCCGTCCCCCGAGAAGGCGGCGGAATACGAAGCGGAAACGGGGCGGACCGCGCCGCCCATCGATGCCGGGAGGGAGAAGGGTTGAAAATCACGGACATCCGCACGGCGGAAATCAAGGGCCACGGGTACTCGACCTACGTGCGGATCTACACGGATGAAGGCCTGATCGGCAACGGCGAGTGCATCCACGGCGGCGAAGGCTGCCCGGAGATGGTCCACGCGCTCGGGCAGTACATCATCGGCGAGAGCCCGCTCAACGTGGACATGCTCTACGAGAAGATGCGCCGCGCCCGCCTCTTCGACGGCGCGATGGCCGGGGCGACCGTCACCGCCATGACCGGCATCGAGATCGCCCTCTGGGACCTCGCCGGCAAGGCGCTCGGGGTGCCGGTCTACCAGTTGCTCGGCGGCAAGTTCCGCGACACCGTCCGCCTCTACTGCGACAGCCACGCCGGCAAGGACTTCTCGCCGCAGGCCTACGCCGAACGGGCGCAGGAGGTCGTCGCCCTCGGGTTCGACGCCATCAAGTTCGACGTGGACGAGACCGAGGCCGGCTTCCGCAACGACAAGTGGAACTGGCATGCCTCCAACGCCGAACTCGACTGGATGGTCGAGCGGGTGGCCGCCGTCCGCGACGCGGTCGGACCGGAGGTCGATCTCGCCATCGACATGCACGGCCGCTACGACATCGCCACCGGCATCGCCGTCGCCCGCGCGATGGAGCCCTTCCGCCTGCTCTGGCTGGAAGAGCCGGTGCCGCCGGAAAACGTCGCCGCCATGCGCGAGGTGAAGCGGGTCTCGTCCACCCCGCTCTGCGCCGGCGAGAACCTTTACCTGCGCTGGGGCTTCCGCGACCTGCTGGAGCAGCAGGCGGTGGACTACATCATGCCCGACATCCCCAAATGCGGCGGGCTGTCGGAGTGCCGCAAGATCGCCAACATGGCCGAGGTCTACTACGTGCCGCTCGCCCCGCACAACGTCTGCGGCCCGCTCGGCACGATGGCCTCCGCCCACGTCTGCGCCTCGATCCCGAACTTCCTCGTCATGGAGTGGCACTGGATCGACTACGAGGGCTGGGACGACCTGACGATCCAGGACCAGCCCATCATCCAGAACGGCCACGTCGTGCTCAACGACAAGCCGGGCATCGGGCTGGAAGTCAACGACGAGGTCGCCCGCCGCTTCGTGCGCCCGGGCACCGAGTACTTCGGCGAGCGGCCGTAACCGATCCGGCAGGACGATCCGGGGCGCGGACGCTATCGTAGCGCCGCGCCCCGGCCCGTTTGCCGGGAACCAGCCAGCACCGCGGCGCCCACGCGCCAGCGATCGTGGAAACGGAGCACCCGATGGCAACGACGGCCCGCGGAGTCGTCCTTCGCGCGTTCAACGAACCGGTGGCCCTGGAGGAAGCGCCAATTCCCGACCCGGAACCCGGCGCGCTCGTGGCCCGCATCGACCTGGGCGGCGTCTGCGGCACCGATGTCCACTTGCACCACGGCAACCTGCCGATCCCGCTGCCGGTCATCCTCGGCCACGAGGGCGTCGGGCGCGTCGAGAAACTCGGCGAGGGCGTCACCACCGACTTCAACGGCGCGCCGCTGCAGGTCGGGGACGCCATCGCCTGGGCGTCGAGCATCCCCTGTGGCCATTGCTATTGGTGCGTGGTCGAGAAGGAACGCACCCTCTGCGAGAACCGCAAGGTTTACGGCATCAACCAGCGCTTCGACGAGGGGCCGCGCCTCTCCGGCGGCTGGGCGGAGGCCATCTACCTCCAGCCCGGTTCGGCGGTCTTCAAGCTGCCGGCCGGCGTCACCGCCGAGCAGGCGATCTCGCTGGGTTGCGCCGGGCCGACCGCGATCCACGGCGTGCTCGACGTCGTCGGCGTCAACGTCGGTGAAACGGTCGTCGTGCAGGGGAGCGGCCCGGTCGGACTCGCGGCGGCGATGTACGCCCAACTCTCCGGCGCCGCGAAGACGATCGTCGTCGGCGGCCCGGCCAACCGGCTGGCTCTCGCGAAGGAGATCGGCGTCGGCGACGTCCACATCGACATCTTCTCGGTGACGGACCCCGCCGAGCGCCAGCGCCTCGTGATGGAGGAAACCCCCGGCGGCCGCGGCGCGGACGTCGTCCTCGAGTGCGCCGGCGTGCCGAGCGCGGTGCCGGAATCGTTCGAATACGCCCGCCGCAATGCCCGCGTCCTCGTCCTCGGGCAGTACACCGACCGCGGCACGACTCCCATCAACCCGCACGTCATCACCCGCAAGCAGTTGCAGGTGTACGGCTCCTGGGCCTTCGCCGAAGCGCACTACGGGCGCTACGTCGCCACCTTGCCGCAACTGGCCGCCCGCTTCGACCTCGCCAAGCTGGTCACCCGCTACCCGCTCTCCGAAGCCAACGCGGCGATGGCCGACATGGCCTCCGGCGCCGTGATGAAGGCGGTCCTGACCCCGCGCGAAGCGTAAGCAACGCTCGGGCGCGACGATGCCGGTTGCCCTGCACTTCGGCCACCGCGCCCGCCCGGGGCTGAAGGCCCGGGCGGGCGCGACGGGTGGACGGCAATCGAAACCGAAACGGAGGGGCGGGGACCC
>JAFAEX010000036.1 GCA_023423795.1 Chloroflexota bacterium
CGCCCATACAGCGCGCGGCAGGTCAACCGTGCTGCAGGGGCGCGATGCATCGCGCCCGCCGCTGGGCCGGTTCCCGGATCACATGGGCAAACGCCATCATCCCCGGGCGGGCGTCGCCGGCGGCCGCATCGTCTTGGCAACCGCCATCAGTCCCGGGCTGGCATCACGAAGCCCCTCCGGGGCTGGGCGACGAACGGCATCTGATAGACACCACAGTCCCCGGGCGATGGGCGGTCGCCGAGACAGGGCACGTGCCTTCGGCGGGCCGGCGTTGGCGGGCGAATCCCGATCCCCAGAGGCGGGGCCGTGCAGCATCGGCGGCGGCTGCGCTAGCGGCAGCGCGTCCTGCGGACGTGGGTGGATGCGCACGAAGCCGCGGGGGAGGACCGTCCTTCCCCGCGGCTTCGCGGCGGTCTCGCGAGATCGGTTCGGGGCAACGACCCCGTCAGGCGGAGAAACTCACGACGCCGGTTGCGAGGTCGTAGTACGCGCCGACGACCTCGAGCCGTCCGTCGTTGACGGCGGCGGCGAGGTTCGGTTCGGCCGTCCGCATCCGCTCGACGCCGAGGTCGATGTTCGCCCGGATCGCGTTGTCCAGTTGGTCGCCCGGCTGGTCGAGCGCGCTCTGGGCGGCCGGGCCGATGGCCTCGGCGAACCGGTAGGCGAACCCGGGGATCGCGTCGCCCCGGAGCGCCGCGAGCGCCGCGTCCACCGCGCCGCAGCCGGAGTGGCCGAGGACGACGAGCAACTCGGCCCCCAGGACATCGACCCCGAAGACGATGCTGCTCCGCGCCGCTTCGTCGAGCACCTGCCCTGCCGTGCGGACCACGAAGAGTTCGCCCAGCGTCTGGTCGAAGACGAGTTCGGGCGGCACCCGCGAATCGGAGCAGCAGACGATCACCGCGAACGGGCTCTGCCCGGCCACCAACCGGCCGCGGTCCTCGGCGAGATCGTCGAGCGACGCCAGGTCGCCGGCGACGAACCGCTCGTTCCCGTCGATCAGCGCCTGCAACGCCTCGTCGGCCGCCACGGCCGGGGTCGCCGCCGGGTCGGACGCCCGCGCCACCGGCGCGAGCCACCGGGACCCCGCCAGCGCGATGGGTACGCCGACCAACCCGGCCACGAACCGCCGCCGGTTTCCGGTATGAACCGCCATGCCCGTGCATCCCTTCGCGTGGTCCTTCGACCGGGGACGGTCGCCGACGTCGGCGACCGCTGGTGCTCCCCGGCACGGCCCTTTTGCCGTCCCCGGGAGCATCGCCGCCCGTGCCGTACCTCGCCAACGCTGCCGGCGGACGCGCCGCGCACGGCCCCGGACGCCGCGCGGGCGAAGGGGTCGTCTGTCCGGCGCACGGCACGCCTCGCCGGGCCTCGGACTCCGCCGCCCACGACGAATGGGCAACAGGATTCCCCGGGCCGGCACACCCCGCGCATCGGGCACGTTGACAACGATGAAATCCGGAAAGGGAGAACGATCGGTTCGAGCGACGAATCAGACGGTATCGTGAGCCAGTCCAATTGTCAATATCGTTTATTTGCCCGAACGCGATCGGCCGAATCCCCCATCCGTAGCGCAGTCTCTGGAGACCGGGGTGCGCGCGATCGGCCCGCTGGTCCTCGGACAACGCCGTTGGCTCGCCGGGTCGCGTCCGCTTCGCCGCCGTTGCGGCCGAAGCAGCCGCCGAGCGGCACGAGCGGGCCGACCGATCCGACGCTCTCCGGCCCGGATCGCGTCGGCCCACGACCGACGTGTTCGGCGTGTCGGCACCCGATGGCCGGCGAGGCTCGGCGCCGACGGGAAAGGGTCGGCGTGTCGCCGCCAACCTTGGCCGCGCCGCGCCGTTCGGACCGCATCGCGGCACGGTCCCGCGCCGGAGCGCCGGTCAGCGCCGCCCGGCGTAGTCGCTTTCCGTCGCCAGCAGCGCCTCGACGTCGGCCAGCGCCGGCACCGACGACGCGCCGACCCCGCGCAGCGAGAGGGCGGCCGTCGCGTTGGCGAAACGAGCCGCGTCCACCGCCGACGCGTCGCGGTCGGCCGCGCGGGCGAAGAACGCGGCGGCGAAGACGTCTCCGGCCCCGGTCAGGTCCACCGTCTTGAGCGGGAACCCGCCGAGTTCGGCCCGCTGCCCGCCGTAGGTGACGCGGGCGCCGCTCTCGCCGAGGGTCACCACCCCCAGGCGGCGCTGCCCGACCCACTCGACGACTTCGCGGGCCTGCGCGATCTCCTCGTCGGAGACGACCACCGCGTCCAGCCGCGACAGCAGTTCCGGCGCGAGGCGCAGCGGGATGTGGCGCACCCGCCCGCCGCCGGTCGGCCATTCGCGCATCCACCCCTGCGGCGTGCAGCCCAGGAAGTCCGGCTTCAGCGCGCCGACCTGCCGGACGTCGATCTCCTGCGCGATCGGCCCGAGGTGGACGATGCGGGCGTTCAGCCAGTGCGGCGGCAGCCCACGCAGGTCGATTTCGCCGGCCCAGCGCCGCACCATCTGCGTGCGCCGCCCGCCGGAGTACTCGTTGACGAACACCGTCGGCCCCTCGGCGTCCTGCACGATGATGCTGAGCTGGTCGGCGTACTGTTCCAGCCCCGGCACGGCGATGCCGTCCACATCGACGCCGTAGCGCCCTCGCGTCAACACCCCTACCCGCATCCCGAGCGCGGCGGCGGTCAACGCGCTGTAGAGCGCCGTGCCGCCCAGCACCGCCGAGCCGTCCGGCAGCAAATCGGCGCAGATGTGGCCGATCACGAGGTAATCCGGCGCGCGCTGCGCGGCCATCGCCTGCCGGCGCGGCTTCGTTTCCCGGATCGCCTCGCGCTCGGTGTCGGCGTGCCACGGCGGCAGCGACGCGTCCCGCTTGCCGCGGTGCTTCACCCCGCCGCGCCGCCGCTTCCGCGGTGAGTCGGCAGGTCGGCGAGTCGGCGAGTCGGCAGGCGATCCGTCCTGTTCGGCACCTCCGGTTGTTGTTCCTTCGTGGTCCGTCATCGAATCCCCGTTCCGATCACCGGCTGCGCCAATGCTTGCCGACTCGCCGACTCGCCGACTCGCGCGCTCACGCGCGCGGCTGCACCGTGACCCGGCGCAGGTTGCCCTCGCCGGAACTTTCGGTCGTCACGTCCGGGTTGTCGCGCAGGGTGAGGTGGACGATGCGCCGCTCGTTCGGCGGCATCGGCTCCAACTGGATCGGGCGGCGGGAGCGGGCCACCTGCCGGGCCACCCGCTCGGCCAGCCCGATCAGCGACTCCTCGCGGCGGCTGCGGTACCCCTCGACGTCCAGCACCACCCGCGTCCATTCGCCGAGGCGGCGGTTGCACAGCAGGTTGACCAGGTACTGCAACTGCGCCAGGTGCTCGCCCCGGCGGCCGATCAGCATGCCGAGGTCCTGCCCCAGCACGTCGATGAAGATCGTCGGCGGGTCGTCGGCGTCGGCCGGCATCACCGACGGGTTGTCGATGACGACGACCTCGGCGGCGATCCCCATGTTGGCCAGCAGGTCGCGCACGATGCCGCTGGCGATCTGCTCCTGCTCCTCGTCCACCCGGTCGTCCGGCCGGGTGCGCGCGGCCCGCGGCGGCGCCCCGCGCGAGGACGGGCGGTCGCCCGGCACGCGGCGCTCGCCGGGTTGGCG
>JAFAEX010000209.1 GCA_023423795.1 Chloroflexota bacterium
GACCACGAACGTGCTTCCCGCGCCCGGCGTGCTTTCGGCGCGGATCGTGCCGCCGTGCAGTTCGGCGAGCCGCTTGCTGATCGCCAGCCCCAGCCCGGAGCCGCCGTAGCGGCGCGTGGTCGAGGAGTCGGCCTGCCGGAACTCGTCGAAGACGTGCGGCAGCACGTCCGGCTCGATGCCGATGCCGTTGTCCCGGACCACCACCTCGACCCCGCCGTCGCTGGCCCGCGCGCGCACTTCGACCTCGCCGCGCTCGGTGAACTTGACCGCGTTGCCGACCAGGTTGAGCAGGATCTGCCGCACCCGCTGGGCGTCGGCGACGAGGCCGAGCCCCGGCTCCGCGACGAACGCGACGGAAAGCCCCTTGGCGGCGGCCTGCGGCGCGACGTCGGCGCGGACTTCCCGCAGCACCGCCGCCAGGTCGATCGGCTCCGGGTCGAGCGACAGCGCTCCGGCCTCGATCCGGGACAGGTCCAGCACGTCGTCCACCAGCGCCAGCAGCCGATCCGCGCCCTCGGCGATCTGGCGCACGTCGGCGTCCTGCGCCGGGCTCAACGCGCCGTCCATCCCGTCCAGCAGCAAATGGGCGTAGCCGATGATCGCGTTCAGCGGCGTCCGCAACTCGTGGCTCATCGTCGAGAGGAACGCGCTCTTGAGCCGGCTTGCCTCCTGCACCGCCGCGAAGGCCGCCGCGTGGGCGAGCGAGGAGCCGACCAACCCTTCCATCAGCCGCAGCAGGTAGGCGTCCCGCTCGCCGAACGCGCCGCGCCGCGGCGATAGCAACGACAGCACCCCGACGATGTTGCCTTCGTGCCGCAGCGGGGTCAGCAGTACGGAACGCACCCCGCGCTCCCGCGCCATCCAGAGATCGAGGCCGGGTTCGGCCATCGCGTCGTCCGACCGCACCACGTCGCCCTGCTCGAAGCAGCGGCCGGTCAGCGTGCCCGCAATCGGGTAGGCGGTCCCGACCAGCGGCGCGGCGAAGCCGGTTCCGGCCTTGTAGAGGGCAACCCCGTTCTCGATCACCGCGATGCCGGCGCCCTCGGCGCCGGTCAGGCCCCGTACCCGCTCGGCCACCACGCGCATCACCGCGTCCGGGTCGGGGCGTACCGTGGCGACCTCTTCCTGCACGGCCACCACCGTCGCGAGGCGGTCGGCGTGGTCGCGCAGGGCCGTGGCCGCCGCCCGCTCCTCCGTGACGTCGCGCAGGAAGACCGACGCGCCCATCGGCGAGGGGTAGGCGCGCACTTCCAGCGACACCCCGGAATCGGGGTAGTGGTCGATGATGCGTGCCGGCGTCCGTTCCTCCAGCGCCGACCGGTACGCCTGGTAATAGCGGGTGCTCGTCACGTCCGGGAACGCTTCGGTGATGTGGCGGCCCAGCAGGTCCTCCCGCTTTCGGCGCAAGAGCGCTTCGGCGGCGTCGTTCACGTAGCGGAAGCGCCCATCCCGGTCGTAGGAGATGAACCCGTCGGCCAGTTGCTCCAGGATGTCGCGCATCCGGCGCTCGGCGTCCTCGGCGGCCGCCTTGGCGATGCGCAGGTCCTGCACCGCGCGCTTGCGGTCGGTGACGTCCTGGGTGATGCCGAGGTAGCGGACCGGCGCGCCGTCCGGCCCGAGCAGCACCTGCCCGCGGTCCCGCAGCCAGTGCTCCTCCCCGTTCGGCCAGATCACCCGGAACTCGACCTCGTAGCGGCCGCCCGCCTCGCGGCTGCGGTCGGTTTCCTGCACGATGGGCAGGTCCTCCGGGTGGATCAGGGCCGTATAGACCTCGCGCCCCATCTCCGGCGAGTCCGCGGGCAGGCCGAACAGCCCCGGCATTCCCGGCGAGCGGAACACCTCGGGGCGGGACACGTCGCGGTCCCAGGCGGCCATGCCCGCCACGTCCAGCGCCAACCGCAACCGCTCTTCGCTGGCGCGCAGGTCGTCCTCGACCCGCTTGCGTTCGCCGATGTCGAGCAGGATGCCCTGCCAGCCGACGGTGGCGCCCGATTCGTCGAAGATCGGTTCGCAGTCGTCGCGGACCCAGGCGTAGGAGCCGTCCGCCTGGCGCAGCCGGTACTCGGCGCGGAACGCGTCGCCGGCGGCCGTCGCCTGCGCGTCTTCGGCCTCGATCCGGGCGAGGTCCTCCGGGTGGACGAGGTCGAGCCACGAGGTGCTGCGGGCGAGCATTTCCTCCGGCGTCGCGCCGAGCATGTCGGTCACCCGCGGGCTGACGTAGACGAGCGACTGGATTTCGTCGGCGGCCAGCGTGTAGACGACGGCCGGGGTCTGCTCGATCAGGAGCCGAAACCGGGCCTCGCTGGCGGCAGCGGTCTCCTCCAGCCGCGCGTTCTCCAGCGCCAGCCCGGCGACGCGGGCGAGGTGGAGCGCGGCCTCCTCGTCGTCTGCGCCGAACTCCGTGCCGTCCACCGTGCCCGTGCAGCGGAGCACCCCGAAGCAGCGGCCGTCGCGCCCGCAGATGGGTACCGCGAGGATCGCGAGGGCGGGTTCCCGGTCATCGCCGCGCTGCCCGGCGAGCGCCGCCGTCTCCCGAGCAGGCAGCCGCAGCGGCCGGCCCGTCTCGCGCACGATCGTATCGGCGGCGACGTCATCCGCGTGGCCGTTGGGGCAATCGTCATCCGGCCCTGCAACCGAACAGGAGCGCATGACCGCCGACGAATCCGGGTAGGCGACGGTGCACTCGGCCCGTCGCGCCCCGAGCAGATCGCGGGCTCCCTCTGCCAGGCGATCCAGCAGTGCCTTCGGCGCCGGGGCGGCCAGCACGTCTACGGCGACGGCGGAGAGGCGGGCAAGCATCCCCTCCGCGCCCGGCGACGGCCCGGCCGGGATCGAAACCGGGATCGGGACACGATCGGAGCCGGAGTGCGGCATGGAGCAACCTTCGGCGTCGAGAGGACGTGGAACATGCCAAGCGTAGCGCATGGTGCGCGGCCATGCGCGGCGCCCACATGCATGTCCCGCGCCGCCGCCAAATCGGCCGCGAACGCACGGGCCGCGCCCGGGCAGCCATCCGCATCGGGCCCGCGGCCGTATACGCCAGTGGGAACGGGCCGCGCCCTGCATCGTGCTGCCCGTCGGAGTCGCGACCGGCAGGCAATCGCCCGCGCGGCAAGGAGAGGGTCATCCCGCGTCAATCCCGGGTGCGCCGTGCCGATGGGGCCGCGCAGGACCGGGGTTGCAGCCGCCAGAATCCCGCGTTCGCCGGGTTCTTTCCGCGTCCGATCCCGCTTGACCCGACGCCCGCGCGGCGACTACCGTGCGGATAACCGCCCGGCGTCGCGCAATCGCCCACGCCCGCACCTGCCCCGCGGGAGGATCGTGCATATGGACGCCCAGCACTTCGACCGGCTCACCCGCCTTTTCGCCCGCCGCTCCCAGCGGCGCGGTTTGGCGCGGCTGCTGGCGGGCGGCGCGGCGGCCGCCGTGCTGCCCCGGCTGGACCGGCGCGCGACCGCGGCCCAGGATGCCTGCCCCGAGGGCGGCTGCGACCCCTGCGCCGCCTGCGGCGAGTGCGAGGACTGCGAAGACGGCGTTTGCGTGCCGCGCACCGGCGGTCCCTGCCGCGACGACGGCGTCTCCTGCACCGTCTCCCGCTGCGTGGACGGCGTCTGCGTCCACATCCCGGACAACGACCGCTGCCCGAACCCCAGCCCCTGCACGGCGAGCGCCTGCGACGGCATCCGCGGCTGCCTGACGATCCCCATGGCGGACGGCGCGAACCCGGCTGGCTGCGAACCGTCGGACAACCCCTGCCGCCCGCGCGGTTGCCGGCGGGGCGTCTGCGCCGAACGGATCTTCCCGGACGGTACGGCCTGCGGCAACGGCATGGCCTGTTCCCACGGGGTGTGCTGCCCGGCGGGCCACGTCGCCTGCGACGGCGGCTGCGTCGATACCGACACCGACCCCGCCTTCTGCGGGGACTGCGACACCCGCTGCCGAGACGGCGAAACCTGCTGCGACGGCGTCTGCATCGGCCGGGACGAGTGCTGCACGCGCGGCAAGCCCGGATGTCCCCGCGGCCAGCGCTGCACCGACGGACGCTGCGCCGAAGCCGAAGCCGAAGCCGAAGCCGAGGCAGGGGCCGCCGCCGGGGCGCAACCGGCGGCGTTCTCGTCGGCCCGGTCCCTGTCCTGCTCCTCCTCCCGGAAGGTGTGCCGCTCGGCGGAGGACTCCGGCCACGCCGACCGCTGCTGCCCGCGTGGAAGCGAGTGCGACCGCGACCGGACCGGAAAGGCGGTCTGCCGCCGCCGTCGGTAACACCGTTCGGACGATGCCCAGCCGCGCCGTCCGCGCCGCGGCCGGAGACGCCGGTCCGCGTCGGTTTTTGGCCGCGCCCTGCGTCCAGATTCGCCGTCGCTCCCGTCATCCCACGCTCGCGTCGGGGTCACGACGAGATCCCTCGACGGGCTCGGGATGACGGTCTCGCTTGTCTCGACTCCTCGACTCGTGCGCCTGCCGCAAGGCGCGGCGCCGGCGCGTCGGGCGCTCCGATCCGCTTCGCCTCGACCGCCCGCTGTTGCGTTCGGCGCACCTGCTCCCGCCCTGCCGCGCCGATGGCTACACTGCCGTCACGGAGGGGCGGGATGGGCGACGGACAACCCGGAACGGAGCCGGCGGCGAAACGCCGCCGCGTCCACGCGCCCGGCTCGTGGTGGGCCGAAATGGACGATTTTGTGCGCGCCGTCAGCGGCGCGTTCGTCGTCGCGACCCCGCTGCTCTACACGACCGAGATGTGGGTGCTTGGCGTTTCCGTGGAACGGGGGAAACTGCTGCTGTTCCTCGCGGTCGCGGTTGCCATCAGCCTCGGACTCGCCCGCTCCCGCACCGGCGGGTTCCGGGAGGGAACCAGCGGGTTCGCCGTCGTCGAGCAGGCCATCGACGGGGTGGCCGTCGGCGTCGTCGGCGCGCTCGTCGTCCTGCTCGTGCTGAACCGGATCGCGATCGGGGACCCGCTGGACAGCATCGTCGGCAAGGTCGCCATTCAGGCGGTGCCGCTCGCCATCGGCGCCGCGGTCGCCAACGCGATCTTCGGGCCGGACCGCCAGGGCGGCCGGCAGGGCGACGATAACGGCAACGCCCCGGCGACCGCCTGGCAGGCGCTGCGCTCCGACCTCGGGGCGACAGTCGTCGGCGCGCTCTTCATCGCCATCACCATCGCGCCGACCGACGAGATCGCGTTGCTCGCGGCGGGGATGGACGTGAAGCACGAACTGGCGCTGGTGGCCCTGTCGCTGGTGCTCACCTACACCATCGTCTTCGCCAGCGGCCTCGGGGAGGGGCAGCACGAGCAGCCCGGTCCCTTCCAGCACCCGATCACCGAAACCGTGCTCGCCTACGCCGTCTCCCTGCTCGTGGCGCTGGCCACCCTTTTCCTCTTCGACCGGATCGGGGCCGGGGATTCCCTCCACCACGTCGTCACGATGGTGCTGGTGCTCGGGCTGCCGGCGGCGGTGGGCGGGGCGGCCGGGAGGCTGGTCGTATGACGAATCACGACGACAATCGCGCGCAACACCGCTCCGGCGAACCGGACGGCGGGGACGGGGACGCCCCGCGCACGCCATCGGCGGCCGAGCGGATCACGCTGGCCATCAGTTCGGCCCTGGTCCTCGCGGTGGTGGGGCTGCTGATCTACCTGCAGGCGACCGGAGGCGACGAGCCGCCGACCTTCGCCGCCTCGCCGCTGCTGGCCGGCCTGCGCCACGCCGATGACGCCTGGTACCTGCCCATCGCCGTCGCCAACCGTGGCGACGACCTTGCCGAGCAGGTGCTGGTCCGGGCCGAACTGACCGACGGCGCGGGGCCGGCGCACACCGCCGAGTTCACCATCGAGATGCTGCCCGGCGGCGAATCGGCCGAGGGCGTCGCCGTCTTTCCCGCCGATCCCCTCTCCGGCGAGTTGACGGTCCAGGTCGCCAGTTATCGGTGATCGCATGGCGGATGCATCGGCGCGATTGTGGGGATTGCCCGCCCGGGGATGACGGCGATTGCCCAAATGCCCCGGGCTACGGGAACGAAACCGCTCCGAGGTTGAGCACGGACGGTGTCCGCATCAGATAGGCAACCGCCATCATCTCCGGGCAGGCGGCGCGGACGATGGCTTGCTGTACGCCGCATCTGCCGCCATCGCACCCGCCGATGGGCCGGTATCCGGATCGAGCGATCGCCATCATCCCTGCGCCTCATGCCGCCGGCGCCTGCATCCAGGCGACGCGTACCCACTCCGGAATTTCTTCGCCATTTATTCGGCGTTTGTTCGGCATTTATTCGGTCGTGGAACCCCGCGTACGTACGCGGCATTACGGGTGAAACGGGGTTTATTCGCACCCCCTCCCACCCTCGGTGGCCGAACCCCGCCCGGCGGCGTCCGTCGCGGCAAGTCAGCGCCGCCGGGCCGCCGCCGCGATTGGGCGATTTGCGCGTTATGGCCGGAAGGCGAAGCCGCGGTGCTGTTGCGAGCCGCCGATATCGGGGAACTCGGTCCCGGCGATGGCGAACTCGCCTGTGAACGGGGCCGCCGCGCGGTCCCAGTTGCCGCCGTCGGCGGTCTTCCACAGCGCCATGTGGATGTGCGGCGAACCGGCGTAGCCCATGCCGCCGGGGCCGGAAACGGTTCCGATGGGGTCGCCCAGGCGCAGTGGATCGCCGGCCTCCAGCCCGCCGTCGAGCGTGATGTGGAACATTGCCAGGGCGTGACCGTTGCCGAGATCGATCGACAGCCCGCCGGTGCTCGGGTCGGTCCAGCGGACGACGCCGTTGACCGGCGAGAAGACCGGCGCGCCCGCGCCGTCGCCGTCCTCGCGGGCGATGTCCAGCGCGTAGACATACTGCCAGTCGCCGTCGCGGTTGACGTGGCTGGTGCCGTTGTACCCCTGCATCACGTACCAGGAGCCGCCGCTGACCGGCCAGGTAATGCCGGCGAAGGCCGGGGCTTCCGTGGCCGGGGCCTCGCTCACCGGGGCGGCGGCCGGAGCCGCGTACTGGACGACGGCGTCGCCCGGGTTTCCGACCGCACTGTCCTCGAAGGCGAGGTACGCGCCGGAGATCCAGCCGGTCGTGCCCTCCCAGGTCGTGCGGTAGAACCCCTGCTCCGGCCCGGCTTCGGGGGTGAACGTTGAGCCGGTCGGCAGTACGGCGATGACGGCGGCGTCGGCAGAGGGTTCGGTCTTCAGTTCGGCCGGTTCGACCACGCTGGCGAGCCCGCTGCGCGAACTGGGCTGCTCGGCCGGCGCGGCCGTCCACGCCGACATCCCGCCGAGGTACTGGCTGACGATGAAGCCGTCGGTGCCGTTGTACCAGACCGGGGTCCACTCGCCCTGGGCCGCGCCGGTGACATCCACCGGCGACCCGGGCGGCAGCACCCGCAGGATCTCCGCTTCCCACGACGGCGCGCCGCGCAGGTTGACGAGGTCGGTGGTCGCCGCGTCGGCGGCCGGTTGGGTGGCGGTCTGCTCGCCCTGCCAGCGGTTCGGGTTGACCGGGATCGCCTCGCCGTTCGGCCCGACCGTCGTGTCCGGGCCGTCCGCGTTGACCGAAACGTCGCGCGGGCCGTTGCCCGATGTCGTCGGCGCGGTCGTATCCACCGTGCCGGGCGAGGCCGAGGTCGAGGCATCGCCGGTGCGCCCCGCGTTGGAGGTTCCGTTGCCGGGCGAGGTCGTCGTCCCGGCGGGCGGGGCGGTTGGCCCCGATGGTTCGGCGGGCGCGCTGCCGGCCCCGGAGCCGTCCGCCAGCAGGTAGTCGGAGAGCATGTACCCGGCTTGCCCGCCGACCTCGACCGCGTACCAGATCGTGCCGTCGGCCGCCTGGATCGGGCCGTCGGTGATGAGCACCGGCGTGCCGTCGGAGAAGGCGTTGAGCACCGTGGCGTCGAAGCCCGGGCCGTCCCGCAGCAGCAGGCCGTCGCCGTCGGTCGCGCCGACGTAGACGGTCTGGCCGACGGCGTACCCGGCGTTCTGGGCGAAGGCGACGAGCGGTCCGGCCGCGGGCAGCGGCGCGGCGAGCGCCCCGGCGACGAGACCGGCGGCGAACAGCGTGCGCGCCAGCACACCGGCACGGACCTGGCGGGCGAACGGTGCGCGCGGTGCGCGGGGGAGCCCCGCGGGCGCCTGCGCGGGCGCGTGGAGAACGGGCATGGACGGTCCCTCCCTCTGGTGGCCGGTTCCGGACGGCGCGTCGTCGGCGGGGCATCGCTGCCCGCGCGCCGGCGAGGCGCGGCGACCCGCCTCGCTGCCACGCGGCGGAATCGAAAGCAGTCCGCCAGGCGCGCCCACCCCTCACGGCACGCGCGCCCCGGCAGTGTCCTGGTTGCTGAAACGCGCGGGGCGGCGCTTCGGATTCATCGCGTCGTGGTGAAAGGACCGGCGGCCGTGCGGGCGGCCACCGGCCCGGTCTCCTGCCGTACCGCAAGGCGGCCGGGGCGGGCCGGCGGTGCGGCCCGTCGGGCGCCGCACCGCCGCCCGGGGACGGGAGTCCGCCGGGGACGGTACCAGCCGTGCGAAAGCCCCGAAAGCGGCCCGGCGAAAAGCGGGACCGATGGCGCCCGCCCCGCCGCTCAGATTTCCTCGTACAGCGCGGCGGCGATCGCGCCCTGGTCGGCGATGGTGGCGTACACGTCTTCGATCCGTTCCAGCGGCACGTCGTTGACGTAGACGCCGTAGGCGACCCGCCGGCCGCTCTCCCCGGTCATGTAGCCGGCGGACGCCTTGCCGAGCAAGAGGATCTGCTGGTTGAGCAGGTCGCCGACGGCGGTCGTGCCGCTCTTGGCTGCCGCCTTGCCGCGCACCGGGCTGTCGGCCGGAACCGCATGCGTTTCCGTGCCGTCCACGCCGAGGATCGGCAGCGCATCGGCCAGCGCCTCGCCTTCCGGGCGCGCCGCCATCGCCCGCAGCAGGTCGCAGATCGAGCGCGGGGAGAACATGTCCGCCCGCTCGTTGCCGCGCCCGTCGGCCAGCGAGATCGCGGCCGGATCGATCCCGAGATCGATCAGCATCTCGCGGATGGCGGCAAACCCGGCGTCCCAACTCCCGGCGCCGTTGCCCGCACCGAGCAGCATCACCAGGGTGTCGGCCCAGACGTTGTGGCTGACCTTGAGCGTGACCTTCACCAACTCCGCAAGCGGGGCCGATTCCAGCGTGGCCACGGGGTCGCCGGCGGGCGCGAACGCGTCCGGGTCCGGGTTGGGCGCGACCACCGGCGCGGCCACCGCGACCCCGGCCCGGGCGAGCGCTTCGACGAAGCAGGCCCGCGCGAAGACCGCCGGGTCCTGCACCTCGTAGACGTTGAGCACGTCGCCGCCGTCGGACGGCACCGAGCCGGATACGGTTAGCCCGCCTTCGTCGTCGAGGGCAATCGCAAGGTCGGGCGCGGAACCGGCGGCGCCGGTGGTCACGTCGGCCGCCAGCGGGAAGAACGCCGTCTCCGGGATCAGCCGAACCGTCGCCGGTTCGCCTTCGGCGCCCGGCGTCGCCAGCACGTCCACAACGTTGTCGTTGACGAGGACCGGCGAGAGGACATACCCGTCCTTCGGCATCGCCGGGAAGAGCCGATCGTCGATGACGACGTCGCCCTCGACGCGGCTGATGCCGGCCGCGGCCACCTGCGCGGCGAGGTCCTCCAGTCCCGCCAGCGGGTTGCCGGGCGGGACGACCACGCCCGGCAGGGCGTTGGCGTCGGTGTGGTCGATCTCGCCGTAGGCGAGCGAGCCATCCGGGTTGGTCCGGCCGCCGAACGCGAGGTCGCCCGCCGCCACCAGCACGAGGTTCCCCGCGAGCACGCCGTCGGCCACGTCGCCGTCGGCGAACACGCGGGTGACGAAGCGGTGATCGGGTCCGAACTTCACAAGGGCTGCGGACGCCGGAAAGAGTTTCGTCGTGGAGCCCGGCACATACCGATCGCCGCCCGCGAGGTCGAAGAGCGCTTCTCCAGTTTCGAGGTCGGCCACGTGCAGGCCCCAGCGCGTCCACGGGCGGTAGTGCGGTTGGCGCATCACCGCCAGGACACCCTCCGGCAGCGGCTGGGCGCTTGCGGCGGGGGTCGCATCGGCCATCGGCGTTGCCTGCCGCGCCTCGGTTGCGTTCGCCGGCAGCGCCGCGGCTACCAGTCCGGCAGCGCCCGCCTTCAGGGCGCGACGCCGGGTGGCCCGTGGGGCTGAACCCCGCGCGCAATCGGCCTTGTCCGAAGCAGGGAAGGGTGGCATCGTTTGGCTCCGTCGTGATCGTCCATCGCGAACCGTCGGGTGCGCGCGTGCCGGCAAGGCGGCGCGGCATCGTAGCAGGCATCGGGAGCCGGCACCGGTGGCGCCAGGCTGCAATGGCTCTCATCTGTCGTTGCGCGATCACCGCGCCAGTGCGCGGATTTACGAAGTTACCGTAAACGTTCGGATCTGATGTGGAGCCTGAGTTCGACGGCCGGAGGGACGAACCACGAGCATGGACGATCCGTCTCACCGGTCGAAACCCGGCTTCGAAGCGAAACGACGTGCGGGTGCTCGCGGTGCGGACTTGCCGCGCGGGGTACGGGAGCGGGAACGCACCTTCGCCGCCCGGCTCGAGGTGTTCAAGCGCGTTTACCGCTGGCTGAACCTGACGCTGGTGCAGCAGGGCATCTGGCCTTTGCTGATCGTGCTCGCGGCGGCGCCGGTGGCCCCGGTCGCCGGCACGCCGATGCCGTGGTGGCTCGCGCGGGCCGGTGCGCCGGCGCTCGCCGCGCTGCTGGCCTGGATCTACCTCCGCCAGCGACCGGAGACCGAGGACGCTTGGGAGCAACCGGGCTCGGTTGATACGGGCTTTGCCTCGGGAGACGGGGCCGGCGCCGCCAACGCCGCGACGTTTCCCGGCGGGATCGGCTGGGTGCTGCCGGGCCTCGCGCTGATGCTGGCCGTGGCGCGGATCGTCGCCGGACCGGTGGAACCCGCGGCGAAACTGATCCTGTTCGGCGTGGCCGATGTCGCCGCCTACCAACTCATCCACTTCGGCGTCGTGCGCCGCTCGTGGCACGACGAGCAGGCGGGGACCCTCGCCGCCATCGCGCTGTTCGCCGCCTCGTGGGGTTTGCAGCACGTCTTTCTCGCGGCGGCGACGGGCCGGCTGCTCGATCCGTGGCTGGCCTTCGCCGCCGCCGCCGCGGCCGGGCTTGCGGTGGCGATCGTTTCGTGGGCGGCGCGCCGGTGGCTCGGCGGCCCGTGGCCGGCGGCCGCCGCGCACCTGATCGTCGTCTACCTCATCCTCGGGTTCGCCTGATCGCGACGAACGACCCACCGAGGTTGCCGCTCATCGACGGGACCTATCGCGGATCGCCTGTACGCGACAGCGCGGCCGATCGAGGCTTGAAGCCGGGCGTTTCTCGCGGAGCAAGCCGCACTTTCCCTCGTCCGAGGGCAGTTCACGGCGTGAAGGCACTGGATCCCCCTCCGTCCGACTCGAACACTGGCAGGTTCAACTAGCGGCGCGAACCGTTCGCAACCTCCCGCGGACCGCTGCTCAGGCGTGTCACCCTGCCGTTCTTTCGGCGGGCTGACCCCGTGACGTGGCGCCCGGTTGGCCGTCCCGGATGCGCTGCACCCATCTCGGCGGGGTATCCTCCGGAGGAGCGCAGCCGGGAGGATGTTTCACGTGCAACCCCGCGAATGGATCATGCTGGTGCTGCTGATCGCGATCCCGCTGGCGATCGCGGTCGTCGTCACGCTCTGGTCGATCAAGCAGATGGCCTACAAGCCGAAGAAGGCGGCGCGTCCGAAACCCGTCCTCTCCGCGGATGATCTTGCCCGGCTGTCCGGCGAGGCGGCCGGCGCGGATCGGGATTCGGTGTCCCATTTCGATCAACGCCAACCGGGCGACGTCGATACGAACGACGAGGCCGGTTCAGACGACACCGCGCGCAGGACGGCTGGCATCGGGCCTGGTCCCGGATCGCGGGCGGGTTCGGTGTAGACTCGGGCATGGGTTGGGCCGTCGCCTCGCGGCGGCCCGCGGCGCGCAACGACACGGGAGGTACGCAGGTGGCGGTCGAGCAAACGCTGGTGATCGTAAAGCCGGACGGAGTACAGCGCGGACTGGTCGGCGAGATCCTCGGCCGGCTGGAGCGGCGCGGCCTCAAGCCCGTCGCCATGCGGATGGCGACCATCGAGCCGAACATCTCGAGCAAGCACTACGCCGAGCACGAGGGCAAGCCCTTCTACGCCGGCCTCATCGAGTACATCGGCTCCGGCCCGTCTGTCGTCGCGGTCTTCGAAGGCCCGCGCGCGATCGAGGCGACCCGCGCCACCGTTGGCGCGACCGATCCGGTCGCCGCCGGCCCCGGCACGATTCGCGGCGACCTCGGCATGGAGAAGGGCCGCAACCTCATCCACGCCTCCGACAGCCCGGAGAGCGCCGCCCGCGAAATCGCCCTCTTCTTCGGCGACGACGCCACCATCGCGTGGGTCCGGTCGGTAGAACGTTGGATCGTCGAGTAACGCGTTCCACGTGAAACCAGTTCAGGAGATAGCGGGAGGCGGCGTCACTGACGCCGCCTTTTCCGTGTGGTGGCAATGTTCCGCCGGACACGGAAGCTACGACGCGCCCCGTTCACCAATCCGGGCGTGCTCATCCGATCTGGCCGACCGTCGCGCCCACAGCCTCTTTGCCCCCGGTCGGCCGGCGTTGCCAGACAACATCCGTCCGCAGCGCGCCTGGTGCTACCGGCCGTCCGAGTCGCCAGGGGCCGTAGTCATCTCCAAACGCCCGGTACGTGGCGAGGCGGCGAAACGAGGCAGCCGTTCGCGATCATCCTCTGTCCGATGGCGCTACCGGCCAACGAGTCACGAGTTACGAGCCCGATGCACGAGTCAAAGACGCGTCCGGGGTGAAAAAGGACCACGGTCCAGCGTGGTGTCTTGGGCGGACACCACGCAATCCAACCGGTTTTTACCCTTCCACCAGGAGTCGTACGCAATCCGGCAGGTCGCATTCGTTTCGCACGCCGGTGGCTCCGTGCGTTCGTGGGGGAGGGACCTGTGCCCTCCATCGTCATGATTTGTTATGGACGAGGTAGGGCACAGGTCCCTCCCCCACGAACGACGTACGGATTCCCCGCACGGACCAACCGGATTTCGTATCAGCCCTCCCCTTCGAACGACGAACCGAACGCCGAACTGTTCCTCTGGATCTTGCGTCAGGCGCGTTTCGGATGGAACGGTCGCCATCAACGAGATTCCGTCGGTGCTGGCCGCGATCGAACACGGCGATTGCCGACCGTCCGGCCATCGGAGACGCGAATCCGGCGCATACCCCTCGCCGAAGATCTCCGAGCCCGGTCCAGCCGGCCGTCCGGCGCGATATGGAACGGCCCGCGCCGGAATGGGCGCGGGCCGTCGTCGCTCTCCATCATCCGAACTGGTCGAGCCTACGAATCTGTAATGTGGATGATGCCCGGCTGCTGGTTCCAGCGGCTCATCAGCTCGGCGAGCAGATTGCGCAGGTGCAAGTCGCTCACGTCCGACGGCAGCGGGCGACGGTCGTTGACCGGCATGCCGCTGTACTTTTCGCGGCTGGCGCTGGAGCGGTTGTCGGTGCGGGCCGAACGGTAGTACAGGTCCGCGAACAGCGCGCCGCCGTCCTCCACGAAGTAGAGGGCGAAGGACGGGTCGATCTCGATGCCGACGGTGCGCGTCGCCGGATCGTCGAGCACCACCGGGTAGCCGGCCGGGGTCCGGTGCCGGTACTCCTCAGCCGCGACCCGCAGCATCGGCATCACTCGTTCGCGAATCCCGTTCAACCCTGCCACCGACACGCCGATCCTCCCCGTTGTCGCCCGCGCCCGGGCGGGCGTTGCCAGCGCGGATTATCCCCGAGAGTCGCGGCCTCCGTCGAGTGGACCGCGGAACCACGACGTTCCACGTGAAACCGTCGAGGGCGCGCCACGCGCGCAGCCCGAGCCCGTGGGGTTCGATCCGGCGCACGTCGGGCTGCTGCTCGCCGGATCGGCGGTTCGGCAGCATCCCGCCGGAGCAATCGCGACCCGACGCGGCGCGGATGGGGGACGACGGTGGACGCGCACGCATCCCGGCACGGTCCGCAATGGCGCGAAGCGATGGCCATCCTGCGCGATTTCCGGGTTCTCTCAGCCGATTGGACCGAGAGCCACCCGCCGGGCGAGATGGCGCGCGACGCCGCCGTGGCCCGCAGCGCACGGATCGCCGTTGCCTACGAGGAAGAGGACCCGGAAGACATCGCCCGCGCCCTCGACGAGGCCAACGGCAAACTCGCCCGGCTGGAGTCGCTGCTGATCCACGCCCGCGACCTCGGCCAGGCCGGCGGCGACGACCTCGACCCGTTCATGGAGCGGCTGGATGCCCTCGGCGATGCGTTGCGCGAGCGCTACCGGCGCCTGACCGGCCCGTTTGGGGACCGCTGACCGCGCGCCGGCCGGAGTGCGATCCACGATCGAGATCCACGTGGCCGAAGGACCATCGAGTCGCGTTCACCATGCGGCCGTTCGGGACCAGCGAACGTGGCCGCCCAACACCCGGTCATCCCGAGGCCGCCAGGGGATCTCGTCGCCTGCGTCACGGCAGTGAGCACGAGATCCCTCGACGGGCTCGGGATAACAAGGGACGTCCCGGTTTCGTCGGCGTCCTACCCGGCGACCATCACCTCGACCCCGGGTATGCCGAGCGGCGGAGGCGTTCGCCACAGGGCGGACCGCGCCCCGCAGGAGCGGCGTACTTCGATCGTGACCGGCACCACGATCTCGCGCGGCGATGACACGACGTCGCCGGCGATCCTGTCCAACAGCATCGTCGCGGCGAGCCGCCCGATCGTTGCCGTCGGCGGCACCACCGTCGTCAGGAACGGGTCGAACTCTGCCGCGAGCGGCACGTCATCGAACGAGGTTAGGGCGACGTCTTCCGGCACCCGGCACCCGGCGGCCCGCAGCGCCCGCATCGCGCCCACCGCCAACGGCGCGCTCGCGGCGACGATCGCGGTCGGGCGGGCCGGTTCCCGCAGCAAGGCGGCGACCAACCCGGCGGCGTCGTCGGTTTCCCAGCCGCCGTGCCGGATCAGGGACTCGTCGATCGGCGCGCCGGCTTCGGCGTGCGCCTCCCGGAACCCCTGTTCGCGCTCGCGCCCGGCCGTCGAGGTCGCGCGACCATTCACCAGCGCGATCCGGCGGTGCCCGAGTCCAAGCAGGTGGGCGGCGAGTTGGCGCGAACCGCCCACGTTGTCGGCCCGCACCGCGTCCACCACCGGTTCGCCCAGGGCATCGGCGATCACCACCGCCGCGATGCCGGCAGCCACGGCGCGGCGGACTGGCGCGTCCGGCGCGCCGGCGGGCGCGATCAGCAGGCCATCGACGTTGCGGGCGAGCATCTGGTCGAGGCTAGCCTCTTCGCGCGCCGGGTCACCGCGCCCGATGCCGAGCAGGACCTGGAACCCGCGCTCGGCGGCGACGCGCTCGACCTCCTGCGCCACGACGCAGAACGCCGGCTCCGCCGGGTCCGGTGCGAGCAGCCCGATAAGCCGCGATTGGCGCGTTTTCAGGCCGCGCGCCATCGCGTTGGGGACGTAGCCGAGCGCCTCGGCGGCGGCGCGAACCCGCTCGCGCACGGCGCCGCTGCAATATCCCCGGTCGTTCAAGGCGCGGGACACGGTGGCGGTGGAGACACCGGCGCGTTCCGCAACGTCGCGAATCGTCGCCACATGAAGCCTTTCTCTGACTGGACTTGCCGCGGACCATACCAACCGGCATCGAACACGTCAACGGTCGCCGCAGGGTGCAGCGTCGAATCGAATGGCGGTGACGCGGGGTCACGGTCGTGATTGCCGGGCAGCCGTGCGGCGGTGTAGGATTGCCGCTGGCCTATTGGCGGGAGGTTCGGGCGTGCCCGCCCCGTCGCGTCGGACACGTTGGCGCGCGGCTGATCGCGCGTGTTGCCGGGAAGGTTAATTGCGAACATGAAGGTCGTGTTGCGCCAGGACGTGCCGAAGCTGGGCGAAGCCGGCACCATCCAGGACGTGAAGAATGGCTACGCCCGCAACTTCCTGATTCCGCAGGGGCTGGCCGTCGTCGCCACCCCGGGCGAAGTCAAGACCGCCGAGCACAACCTCGCCGTCAAGGAGCGGAAGGTGGCAAGGCAGGAAGCCCAGTTGCAGACGCTGGCCGACCGCATCGACGGGCAGCGGTTGGAGTTCACCGCCCGCGCCGGCGAGCAGGGCCGCCTTTACGGCTCGATCACCGCGGCGGACGTGGCCGAGAAGCTGGCTGCCGCCGTCGGCGAGGAGATCGACCGCCGCAAGGTCATCCTCGACGAGCAGCTGCGGTCCGTCGGCGAGCACGCGGTCACCGTCCACCTCGTCGGCAAGCTCCGCCCGACCGTCACGGTGGTCGTCGTCGGCGTGGACGAGGACGGCAACCCGATCCAGTTCGCCGCCGAGCCCGCCGAGGGCGAGGGCGAAGGCGAAACCGCCGAATCCACCGATGAGGCGGCCGTCGAGGCCTAGCCCCGCGGCGGTCCGAGGGGTCCGGTCGATGCCGACCCCGAAGGACCGGCCACGCGAAGAACCAGCGCCGAAGCGCCCCGACGAGACGATCGTCGGGGCGCTTCGTGTTCGCACGCCGGGCTGGATGATTGCCGCCGACCTCGGGAGTCCGGCGGCGTCGGCGCGGCGGCGACCATGCTGGTGAACGGTTCCACCCCTGTATGCTCACCGCCGCCGGGCCGCCGCTTCGTCCCGAACGGCGTCCCGACGATCGTCACCGACAGCCGATCCGGCGCACCGGAGCGTCCGCCTCCGTTCGGGGGAACGTGCCCCAAGGCCAACCACGCGGGAGGTTCCCTGCACGATGCGACCACTTCGCTATTCGATCAACGTCACGCTGGACGGGTGCTGCGATCACCGCGCGGGGCTCGTGGACGCGGAACTGCATCGCTACTGGGCCGAGTCGATCGCGCGGGCCGACGCCCTCGTCTTCGGCCGGGTGGTCTACGAAATGATGGAACAGGCGTGGCGGCTCCCGGCCCGGCCCGACATCTGGCCCGAGGGGATGCCCGACTGGATGGAACCGTTCGCCCGGACGATCGACGCGTCACGGAAGTACGTCGTGTCCAATACCCTGGACCGGGCCGATTGGAACGCGGAGATCGTGCGCGGGGATGACCTGGAAGCGACCGTCCGGCGGCTGAAGCAGGAGCCGGGGGACGGGCTGTTCGTGGGCGGCGTGACGCTCCCGCTGGCGCTGGCGGAACTGGGCTTGATCGACGAATACGAGTTCGTGGTGCTGCCCCGGCTGGCCGGCCACGGCCCGACCTTGCTCGCTGGGCTGTCGAACTACGTCGATCTGGCGCTCGTGGATCGTCGGGAGTTCTCCTCCGGCGCGGTGGCGATGCGGTACGTGCCGAAGCCGTAGCCAGCGGCCTCGCCAACCCGCGTCCGCGCCGGCCTCATCGCCGGGAATCGGGCGTGGGGTAGGAGGGTGCTCAGCCGAGGCGCGACGGCGTGGAGCCGTCGTCTTCCTCAAGGGAGCGCAGGAGTTTGCGGAGCAAGCCCTCCAGCGCCGCCCGGTCCTCGGCGGTAAGGCCGGCGAGCGCCCGCTCCTCGTCGTCGGCGTTGGCCAGCAGGGCGCGGTCGATGCGGGCGCGGCCGGCCTCGGTCATCTCCACCAGCGAGCCGCGCCGGTCCGACGGGTCGGGCAGGCGCACCACCAGCCCGGCCTGCGCGAGTTGGTCGATCTGGTGGGTCATCGTGCCGGAGGAGACCAGCAGCGCGCGCGACAGTTCGGTCGGCGTCAGGCGGTACGGCGGGCCGGAGCGGCGCAGCGTCGCCAGCAACTTGAACGCGTAGTAACTCATGTCCTGCGCCGCCAGGGTGGCCTTGAAGCGCCGGTCGAACTGGACGGAAATGCGGCCGACGCGGTTGATGACCCGCTTGGCCTCCACGTCGAGTTCCGGCCATTCGCGCGCCCACTGGTCGAGCGCCTCGTCCACCGAATCGGGCTTCATGCCGAGATGGTACCCCATGCCGCCGGGGATTGGCTCGAAATCGACTTGCTTGACCGCGAGATAGATGACGGCGCGCGCCGGCGCTCGTTGGATCGTGCCCGGGTGTGCTGCGGCGCCCGCCGCCGGACCGTTCGCGGAGCGGCCCTGTTCGGCGTCGTCTGGCGACCAATCGGACAAACGTCGCCATGGGAGGCGCGGGTGCGGTACCGTCCCGTCAGGACGGGGCGCCGTTCGAACCGCCGCCCGCCTCGCCTCAGGAGGTACCGATGCCGACCGAGCCGATCGCCAACGCCCGCGAGGTCGTCGAGGAGATCCGCCGCGTTCGCCAGGCCCGCCTCTACCGGCCGGACCCGGTGCCGCCGGAGGTGCTGGACCAGATTCTGGAGGTCGCGCGCTGGACCGGCAGCGCCCGCAACACCCAGCCCTGGCGCTTCGTCGTCATCACCGACCGGGAGCAGTTGCGCGCCATCTCGCAGGTCCGCACCCCGATCAATTGGGTGGCGGACGTGCCGCTGGCGATCGCACTGGTGATGGACGGCGACAACCCGCTGAGCGAGGCCTACGACGAAGGGCGGGTGACGGAGCGGATCATGATCGCGGCGCGGCTGCTCGGGCTGGGCGGCGGCATCGCCTGGTTCGGCGACGAGGCGCAGCAAGCCGAGGGCAAACGGGTGCTGGGCATCCCGGCCGAGCGCTTCGCCCGCTCGGTGGTCGCCGTCGGCTACCCGACGACCACGACCGATCACCGCCCGAACCCGGCGCAGAAAGGCCGCAAGCCGCTTTCCGAACTGGTCAGCCGCGACCGGTTTGGGAACCGGTAGGGAGCGGGCGCGATGACCGAGCGCAAACCGGCCTGGCAGCCGTGGGAATCGTGGGTCGAGCGGCAGATCCGCGAGCGGATGGACGGGGGTGAGTTCGCCAACCTGCCCGGCGCGGGCAAGCCGTTCGCCGACCTCGGCGATCCGAACGACGAACTCTGGTGGATCAAGGAGAAACTGCGCCGCGAGGAGATCTCCATCCTGCCGCCGTCGCTGCAACTCCGCAAGGAGGTCGCCGACGCGAAGGCGCGCATCGCCGCCGCGTCCTCCGAAACGCAGGTGCGCGAGATCGTCGCCGCGATCAACCGCCGCATCCTCGCCGTCAACGCCGGCGCCACCGTCGGCCCGCCCACCGAGCTGATGCCGCTGGACGCGGAGCGGGTGGTGGAGGGGTGGCGCGCCCGGCGCTGATCGTTCGTTTGGGTGGCCAGGCGGTGGCAGCCGCCGCCACCGTCAGGAAACACGCTCCTGTTCCCGGCACGCCTTCGGCAAGCGCCGTCCCGCATCGCCGTCGGCCGCGGGCGTCGGCGTGCCGATCGTCCCGTCCTTGCAGGCTCGCCGGAGCCGCTGCCGTTCGCGGTAGGCGATCCGGGCCGAGGCGACGCCGTCGAGGATGGGCTGGCTGGTAGCCGAGTCGACCTCGGCGGGAACGAGCGCCATCAGCAGGAACGAGAGCGGTTCGGATCCTTCGGCGACGATCGTCCCCACCGGGATGTCCGCGGCCACCAGCGCCTGCCCCGGGCCGATCCACGAGCGCCCGTCCGAGCCGATGGTCGCGCTGCCGCCGCCCGGGCCGCACGAGGATGCGTGGTGGATGCCGAACCCGGTGACGAACGCGAAGCCGAGCGCTCCCGATTCCACCGCGAGCGCGGCGTAGGACACGCCGGAAAGGTCGAGAGTTTCGCCCGGCCGGCGGGTGACCCGGTCGAGTGCGATCGCCGAACCCTGCGGAACGCCCGAAAAGAGCAGGATCTCTCCGAGGCGGTCGAACCCGACCGCCTCCCCCATGCCCGCTTCGGCAGCGGGGCGGCACCCCGCCGGGCCGGGAGCCGCCGGGGACGGCACGGCGAGGCCGACCGCCGCCGCGATGGCTGCGCCGACCAGCAGGTCGTGGAGGATTCTCCGGTGCGAAGCGAATCCGGGGACGAGCATGCGCCCCTCCCCGCGGCAGCACCGCCGGTCAACGGCGCTGCGGCATGACGACGCGATGCCATCCGTCGTCCCGCTGCGTCCTAACGGGACCGCCGTCACCGGTGCGTGGGAACCTGTGGCGGCGATCGGGGAGCGCAGCCACCGTGCGGGTGGCGCTGGGTCGGTAATGCACCGGATCAGGGCGTGGCCGAACGAGCACGCCCCGGCGGCCGCCTCGCCTGTCTACAATGCCGCACCCGGCGGCAAACGCCGCTTGCCGCTCCATCCGCAGGCAGCCGAGGACATCGCGCCCCGGTTATCCCGAAGGGCCGCCGCACGCACGGCCGAACGAGGTAGATGATGCGCGTTCCCCCGTCTCCGCATTTCGTTCCGGTCCCGCTCGCCGGCGCGTTCAACACTGACCGCGCTGCACTCGACGGCGCGCTGGCGTTGACCAGCGGCGCGCCCGGCCCCGACTGGAGCGGAACCGAGGCGTTCGGGGAGGCGGCGTTTCGGGGCATCCCGTTCGCGCTGGGGCAGCCCGGCGCGCCGAACGTAATCCTGTTGGCGCCGGGCGCGCCCGAGGTGCGGATCGAGACCGGCGGGTTGCGGGCGACGTACATCGTCTTCCTGCACGCCGTCGAAGATCGCGGGCCGGAGGAACCGGCCGGATTCGCCCCGCTCGGGCCGATCCCCGGCGCGGGCGACAACGTCGGCAACCGGCTCGGCGACCGCGTCTCCACCTACGCGCTGGCGTACGCCGACGGCACGGAGGCCGAGACGCCGGTGCTGCGCCGGTTCGCGATCCAGCAGCGGCACATCACCTGGGGCGCGAGCCCGTTCGCCGCGGTTCCGGCCAAGGGGCCGTGGGTCTTCACGTCGGTCTCCGAGGACACGGTGCTCGGGCGACCCTCGGCGCGGACGTGGGGCCGGGGCGAGATGCGCCACGGTTCCGGGCGGGCGGCGCCGGGCGAGAACCTGTGGCTCTACGCGCTGCCGAACCCGGAGCCGGAGCGGGAGATTGCCGCCATCGTGCTGCGGCCGGGGGAGGAGCGCTCGGTGGTCTACGGCATCTCCACGACCATGCTGGCCGATCATCCGTTGCGACCCGGCGTGCGCCGCAAACTGCGGTTGGACCTGCCGGACGGCGCGGCGCTCAACGCGCTGGGCGAACTGGACGCCGATTCCCGCGACCCCGCCATCGCCATCGACCTCGGCGCCGTCATCTCCGCCCGCCGCGCGCTCGCCTACGACGAGGCGCGCTGGCTGGGCGCGGACCCGGACGCCCAGCCGGAGCCGTCATCCACCGCCGTGGTGGTCGAGTACGCCGCGCACCCGGCCGCGCGGATTCACGTCGCCGCTGGCCCGGATGCCGTCGTTTCGGCCGACCTGCCGCGCGAGGACGGCGGGGCCGAGGCGGCGGCAGCGTCCGGCCTGCGCCTTGCCCCGGTCGCCGCGGCCACGCGCCCAGTGCGGGTCCGCGTCACCGACGCCGCCAGCGGGCAACCGGTCCCCGTGCGGCTGCACATGCACGGCGAAGCGGGGGAGTACCTGCCGCCGCGCGGGCACCACCGCAAGGTCAACCCGTTCTGGTGGGAGGACACCGCCGGCGAGTTCGTCAATGGGCTGAACCAGTACGCCTACGTGCCCGGCGAGTGCGTGGCCGACCTGCCGCTGGGACGCGTCTTCGTCCAGATCAGCCGCGGCTTCGAGGTCAGCCCGGTCCGCGCCGTCGTCGAAGTCGGGCCGGACACGGACGAACTCGCGTTCGAACTGGAGCGGGCTCTCGACTGGCGCGAGCGCGGCTGGGTGACGGCCGACACCCACGTCCACTTCCTCAGCCCGCAGACCGCGCTGCTGGAGGGCGCGGCGGAGGGCGTCAACGTGGTGAACCTGCTGGCGGCGCAGTGGGGCGAACTGTTCACCAACGTCGGCGACTTCGACGGGCGGACGACCATCGGCGCGAAGGAGTTCGGCGGCGACGGCGAGTTCCTCGTCCGCGTCGGCACCGAGAACCGGATGCAGGTGCTCGGCCACGTGTCGCTGCTCGGCTATGCCGGCCCGATGATCGGCCCGCTCAGCACCGGCGGGCCGGACGAAGCGGCGATCGGCGATCCGCAGGAGGTCACGATGGCGGAGTGGGCCGAACGCTGCGCCGCGCAGGGCGGGCTGGTCGTCATGCCCCACGCCCCGAACCCGCAGGCCGAGCGGGCGGCCGACATCGTCCTCGGCCTCGTGCACGCCGTCGAGATGATGACCTTCAACCCCTACGACGCGCAGGTGAACCCCTACGGGCTGGCCGACTGGTACCGCTACCTCAACATCGGCCGGCGCATCCCGCTGGTGGCCGGGTCGGACAAGATGACGGCGGCATCGCTGCTGGGCGGCATCCGCACCTACGCCCACCTCGGCGAGCGCCGGTTCGGCTACGAGGACTGGATGGACGCCGTCCGCGCCGGTAACACCTTCGTCACCGTTGGCCCGCTCGTCGAGTTCGCGGTGGACGGCAAACCCGCCGGTTCCGTCATCGACCTGCCGGCCGGCGGCGGCACGCTGGACGTGACCTGGCGCGTGGCTTCCGTTTCGGTCCCGATCGAGCGCGTCGAGGTGGTCGTCGGCGGGCTTGCCGCCGCCGATGCGGATGCCGGCCGGGCGCTGGAAACGTCGGGTTCCGCCTCGGTCCGGGTCGAGGAATCGAACTGGATCGCGTTGCGCGTGCGCGGCAGCCTGCGCGGGCGGCACGGCGAGATCGCTGCGCACACCAGCGCGGTGCAGGTGCGGGTGGCCGACCGCGACCCCTTCGTGGAAACCGACGCGGTGGCCGTGCTCGACCAGATCGAAGGGGCGATCGCCTACGTGGATACGCTCGCGCCGCGCCCGGAAGCGCAGCGCTTCAAGAAACTGCGGGCAACGCTGGAAGCGGCCCACCGCCAACTCCACCAGCGGCTGCACGCGCAGGGCGTCTTCCACCGCCACGCGCCGCTCCACCCCGCCGGGCCGGGCCACGAGCACTGAAAATCGGGCGGGCGGGGTTCGGCTGTCTGCGCCCGTCCGAGACGCCCGAGGTCGATGGCGGTTGCCGAGATGGATCGGCCACTGGCGGTGCGCGCCCGGGACTGGAAGTCCCGGGCTACAGGAACGAAGTCCCTCCGGGACTGACGGCAGGCGTGCCCGGCGCAGTTCGGCAACCGCCATCATCGCGCCCGCCCACCCTATTGGGGCAACCGCCATCAACCCCGGGCGGGCGCGGCCGGTGTCCGCATTGTTTCGCAACCGCCATCACTCCCGGCCGGGCTACCCCGCCGGGATGGTTTCGCGCACCACCCGCGTCGGCAACCCGGCGAACAGGTCGTCCGATTCGGACGGGCGCCAGAGCGGAACCGGCGATGCCGAAAGCGGCGCCGGCCACGCATCGGGCCGGACGGACTGGCCGGTGCGCGCCGATTCCAGCCCGCCGAGGATGATCTCCATGTTGCGGTAACTCTGGGCCGCCGTGCCGACCGTTAGCGGCGCGCCCTCGGTGACGGCGCGGTGGAAGTCGAGGAATTCGTTGAAGTAGCCGCCGTCGGCGCCCTCGATCCGGAACGATTCGGCGGACCCGTCCGGCCGGTGGATGCGGATGTCGTGGCGGCCGAGGACCATCACGGCGTTGGTTCCGTAGAGGCGCAGGTCGTTGGGTTCGGCGGGGACGGCGAGTTCCGGCCACGAGGCGGCGTAGGAGCCGGCCGCGCCGGAGACGAAGCGCAGGTTCAGCACGAGGTCGGACGGACCGCCGAAGATCGAGTTCGCGTCCTGGATCTCGCCGGAGACGCGTTCGACGTCGCCGCAGAGGAGGCGCAGTTCGGCGGCGTAGTGGACGCCGGCGTCGAGGTGCGGCCCGCCCTCGTAGTCGGCCTCGTGCCGCCATGGGGTGATCGAGAAATCGCCGGGGGTGGGCACCAGTTGGGAAACGGTGCGCCAGGCGACGAAATGGACGCGGCCGATGCGGTCCTCGTCGAGCAGCGCGCGGGCCAGCCGCAGGTCGTCGCGGTAGAACCAGTTCTCGGCGACCATCACCACCCGGTCCGGGTGGGCGGCGGCGAGATCGACGAAGGCGCGGCCCTCGGCGTCGTTCTTGCCGGCCGGCTTCTCGCAGCAAACGTGCTTGCCGGCGGCCAGCACGTCGCGCGTGACCGGCTCGTTGAGGGGGATCGGCAGGGAAACCAGCACGGCATCGACGTCGTCGCGGGCCAACACCTCCCGGTAGTCGGGCGTCCAGGCGTCCATCGGCGTGCCGCTGTAGCCGGCGAAGCGCTCCGCGTTCTCCCGGTCGGTGTCGGCGAAGGCGACGACGCGGAACCGGTCCGGCATCTGCCGGAGGGCGGGCCAGTGGAGTTTTTCGACGGCGAGGCCGGTGCCGATGATGCCGAGCCTGATCTGGTCCATGCCATCCTCGTGGTGATGCCGCCTGCCTCGCCGCTGCCGGCGGGGTTCCGTCCGGCGATCGTCCGGGATCGGCGGGAATCGCGCAAGGCGAGCGGTCATCCCGCGCCGTCGAGTTCCTCGGCGACCGCGGAGAGCAGGGCGTTGAGGTCGAACGGTTTGGGCAGGAAACGGACGCCCAGCGAGGGGAAGTCGATCCCGTCGTACTGGGCGGAGAACAGGACGATCGGCAGGTTGGGGTGGCGCTCGCGCAGTTCGCGGGCGAGGCTGACGCCGTCCATCCGCGGCATGCGCACGTCGGACAGCAGCAGGTCGGGCGGGGCGTCTTCGGCGGCGGCGAGCGCCCAGACGCCGTCGGCGGCGACGCGCACGGCGTAGCCTTCGTCGCGCAGCGCGTGGGCGACGAGGTCGGCGATGAGCGGTTCGTCATCGACGACGAGGACGGTCTGGCGAGGCGAGCGCGGTTCGGTCACGGGCGGTCCCCGGTATGCATCTCCCGAATACCGGCGCCGGGCGGCGACGGCTGATCCTGCATGATTGCAAGGCCGGGACCACGGATTGGGCCCGGTTGCGTTGCCCCGTCCCGCCGTTCGTCCGCGCCGGCGCCGGCCGGCCTCGCAGGATCGGCGGGTCCGGCATCGCGACCGGCGGACGAGCCGGCGGCCGGGCGCGGGATTCAGGCGGGCGGGTCCGCGTCGTCGGGGAACAGGTGGAGCCGGGCGTACTGGAGCAAGATGACCGTCTTGGCGTCGGCTATCTCTCCGCGCTCGGCCATCGCCAGCGCCTCGGCGAAGGGCAGTTCCAGCACCTCGATGTCCTCGCCCTCGTCGGCGTTGCCGCCGCCGGGGCCGGACCCCGGTTCGACTTCGGCGACGAAGAAGTGGAGCCGCTCCGTCACCTAACCGGGGCTCATGAACAGGTCGAACACCTTGCGCGGGGCGCGCAGGCGGACGCCCGTTTCTTCCTCCGCCTCGGCGGCGATGCGCGCTTCCGGGCTGGCCGCGTCGAGCAAGCCGGCCGGGGCCTCGATCAGGAAACCGGGGTGGCCGCTCGCCCACGCGGGAAAGCGGAACTGGCGGACGAGGACGACGGTGCGCTGTCGCCGGTCGTAGGGGAGCATGACGGCTCCGTCGCCGCGGTCGTAGGTCTCGCGGCGCTGCTCCTGCCACGTGCCGTCGCGGCGGCGGTAGTCGAGCGTGGTGCGCTCGAGCACGCCCCAGTCGTCGGCCAGCACTTCGACCCGGCGCACCCGGATTCGTTCGTCGCCGTCGCCGGCCATGCCGCCTCCCATCGCCGTTTCCTCCGCTACGGGTGCGAATCGTACGCATTTCCGCTGGTTCGGCGGTGTCGATCGGCGGCAAACGCGGCGGTCTGGTTCGCGCCGGTGCGGCACGGGCGGCGGGAGCGATTCCGGGGTGTCCCGGCGGTGTATCATGCCGCTTCAACCCGCATTGCCCGCTCCCTCCGCGCCGATCCCGCCGGCCGCGGCCCGCCGAGGCACGCCGGATGGTCACGCAGGACGAACGCACGGCCCAGCCGTCGCTGGACAGGCTTCCGCCGCACAACCTCGAAGCCGAGCAGGGCGTGCTCGGCAGCCTGCTGCTGGACCGCGACGCCATCATCCGGGTGGCGGCGTGGCTGAAGCCGGAAGACTTCTACCTGCAGGCCAACGGCACGATCTACCGCGCCGTGGTCGAGTTGTACAACCGGCGCGAGCCGACCGACCTGATCACGCTGTCCGACGAACTGGCGCGGCGGGAGCAACTCGACGTCGTCGGCGGCGCGGCCTACCTGACGAACCTGCTCAACGCGGTGCCGACCGCCGTCCACGTCGAGTACTACGGCCGCATCGTGGAGCGGACCTCGACGCTGCGCCGGCTGATCGACGCCGGCGGCCGGATCGTGGCGATCGGGTTCCAGGACGGAATCGACACCGAGGACGCGCTCGATTCGGCGGAGCGCGCCATCTTTGAGGTGTCGCAGAAGCGGCAGACCAAGGACTTCGTCTCCATCGGCGAGGTGCTCGACGAGCTTTTCAACCGCATCGACACCTTGCAGCAGAACCGGGACGCGCTGGTCGGCGTCGGCACCGGCTACACCGACTTCGACGCGATGACCGGCGGGTTGCAGAAATCCGACCTCGTCATCCTCGCGGCGCGGCCCGCGATGGGGAAGACCAGCCTTGCGCTGGGGATGGCGTACGGAGCCGCGGTCCGCAACAGCAAGACCGTAGGCATCTTCAGCCTGGAGATGTCGGCGGAGCAGCTCGTGCAGCGCCTGCTCTCGATGGAGACGGGGGTGGACGCCCACCGGCTGCGGCTGGGGCAGATCAACGACGGCGAGTGGGACCGCATCTCGCGCGCGTTCGGGCGGTTGGCCGAGGCCAACATCTTCATCGACGACCAGGCCGGCGCCTCGATCATGGACGTGCGCTCCAAGGCGCGCCGCCTGCAAGCCGAGCACGGGCTGGATTTCATCGTCATCGACTACCTGCAACTGATGAGCGGCCGCCGCACCGAGAACCGCGTGCAGGAGATCGCCGAAATCTCCCGCGGCCTGAAGGGGCTGGCCCGCGAACTGAACGTGCCGGTGCTGGCGCTGTCCCAGCTTTCCCGTGCGGTGGAGAGCCGGGCAGACCACCGTCCAATGCTAAGCGACCTTAGAGAATCGGGCTCAATCGAGCAGGACGCCGACATCGTCTTGTTCATTTACCGTGAGGATAAGTACGAAGAAGAGTCGGAGAAGAAAGGCATCGCGGAGATCATCATCGCCAAGCACCGTAACGGCCCGGTGGGGTCGGTCAACCTCCGTTTCTTCGAGCAAACCGCCCGCTTCGCCGACCTCGAAACGTACGGGGAGGGCGGATTGTGAGTGTGGCGAGTCGAGGAGTCAAGGAGCCGAGGAGTCGAGAAGGAGATACGACGAGGGCGGCGAGAATCCGTCGTCTCGACTCCTCGACTCCTCGACTCCTCGACTTCGTGCAGCGATGACGCGGCCATTCGGCGGCTTCCTGGTCGAAGCCGAACCCGCCGTGCCGGTGCCGCGGGCGTTCTTCACCGACGTGCTGCCGCAGATCACCGAGATGGCCGAGGCGCAGGCCACGCTGGCCGTCTTCCGGCTGGTGGACGAGGCGGGTGGGATGGAAGCGCCGGTCGCGCACCGGACGATCCTGCGCGACCGGGCGCTGCGTTCGGCGTTGCGCGCCACCGGCAGCCCGCGGGAACCGGACCGCCGGATCGAGCAGGGGCTGGACCTGGCGGTCGGCCGGGGGACGCTGCTGTGCTTCGGGGCGGAGCAGGGGAGGGAGCGGCGGCTCTGGTACTATGTCAACACGCCCGTCAACGCGGCCACCGTGGCGGCGATGGCCCGCGGCGCGCTCGCGCCGCCGCCGGCGGTCTGGAGCGGCGAGGAGCCGCCGGCGGTGGTGCCGGAGCGGCCCAACGTGTTCCGGCTCTACGAGCAGAACATCGGGCTGCTGACCCCGCTGATCGCCGAGCACCTGGTGGACGCGCTGGAACGCTACCCGCAGGAGTGGATCGAGGACGCGATCGCCGAGGCGGTCGCCTACAACCGCCGCTCGTGGCGGTACGCGCAGCGCATCCTCGAGCAGTGGGCGGCGAACGGGCGGAGTGCGTAGCGCCGAGTGCCGAGTGGACGCAGTCGGCACTCGGCGAGTCGGCAAGCACACTGCGCCGCAGCGGCCTACCATTCTCGGCACTCGGCACTCGGCACTCGGCACTCGGCACTCGGCACTCGGCACTCGGCACTCGGCACTCGGCATGTGGGAAACGCGGATGAAGCGCATCGGGGACGTGTTGACCAACCTGTCGATCCCGATCGGGGCCGGGCCGAACGGCAACGGCCAGGGGAATGGCCATGCCGGCGGGCCCGCGCCGGAGCGGCGCTGGGCCTGCCCGGTCTGCAAGGATGCCGGCTGGGTGCGGATGGACGTGCCGGTCGGCCACCCGCACTTCGGCAAGCTGTGGCCGTGCGACTGCACGCTGAAGAAGCGCGAAGGGCGGCTGGACGAGGAAAAGCGCCGGATCTCCAATCTCGACGCCTTCACCCGCCACACGTTCGAGGAGTTCGACGTCTTGCCGGGCACGGAGGGCGCATTCGCCGCCGCGCTCGCCTTCGCGCAGGAGCCGGACGGCTGGCTGTTCCTGCACGGCGGTTGCGGCGTCGGCAAGACCCACCTCGCGGTGGCGGCGGCGCAGGAGATCCGCAAACTCAACGGCAACGTCATCTTCGCCGTCGTGCCGGACCTGCTCGACCACCTGCGCGCCACCTTCGACCCCGGCAGCGGCGCGGGGTACGACGAGCGCTTCACGATGATCCGCGGCGCGTTCCTGCTGGTGCTGGACGACCTCGGCACCGAGAACACGACGCCCTGGGCGCGCGAGAAGCTCTACCAGATCATCAACCACCGCTACAACGAGCGGTTGCCGACCATCATCACCTCCAACCAGGACCACACGCGGATGGACGAGCGGGTGGTGTCCCGGCTGCTCGACCGCGGGCTGACGACGGACGTCTTCATCGACGCCGAGGATTTCCGGCGCCGTGGCCGGCCGGACTACATGCATGGACGCGGAAGGCCGCGGTCGCGCCGGTGAGGCGCCCGAGGTCGATCGCGGTTGCCGATACAATGCGGCCATCGCCCACCCCCGCCCGGGGTTGAAACCCCTGGCTACGGGAACGAAATCCCTCCGGGGTTGAGCAAGACGGCGGCACTCCGACGCCCGCGTTCAGTCCCGGAGGGAGTTCGTTTTCGTAGCCAGGGCCTTCAGCTCCGGGCTGTCCCGGCGACCTGGTCCTTTGCGCACACGCAATGAACTCCGGGCGTTCCCATGGCCGGATCGACGACGCAACGGCCATGATCTCGGGTAACGGGAACGAAACCCCTTCCGACTGAAGATGGACGGCGATCCGTGTCGGCTTCAGGCCGTTGGCGCGCCGTTGCGCCGATTGGAGAAAGCGCGTGACCGTCGTCGATTGGCTGCTCGAGGGTGACCCGGCGATCCGCTGGCAGGTGCTGCGCGACCTGACCGACGCGCCGGCGGACGAGGTCGCGGCGGAGCGGGCGCGGGTGGCGACCGAGGGGGTCGGCGAGCGGCTACTGTCCCTTCAGGCAGCGGATGGGCGGTGGGGCGGGGCGGCGTGGAACCGCGGTTGGGACTCCACGATGCACGTCTTGTGGCTGCTGCGCCTGCTGGGGCTCGATGCCGAAAGCCCGGAGGCCCGGCGGGCGGTCGGTCTGGTGCGCGACCGGGTGACGTGGCGTGGCTGCGGGCCGGCAGAGTGCGACGACAATCCGTTTTTCGCCGGCGAGGTGGAACCCTGCATCAACGGGCAGGTGGCGGCGGCGGGCGCGTACTTCGCGCAGGACGTCGGCGGCATCATCGGCCGGCTGCTGGCCGAGCAACTGTCCGACGGCGGCTGGAACTGCGAAGCGGAGAACGGTTCGACGCGCTCGTCGTTCAACACGACGATCTGCGTGCTGGAGGCGCTGCTGGCGTACGAGCGGGCGGGCGCAGCGACCCCGGAGGTGACGGCGGCCCGCCTGCGCGGGCAGGAGTACCTGCTCGAACGGCGGCTCTTCCGGCGGCGCTCGACCGGCGAGGCGATTCTGCGGGACCGCAAGGGCGGCGCCGACTGGACGCAGTTCGCTTTCCCGGCGTGGTGGCGTTACGACATCCTGCGCGGCCTCGACTACCTGCGCGACGCCGGGACCGTGCCCGACGAGCGCGCGGCCGAGGCGGTTGGGCTGGTCGCCGCGAAGCGGAACGGCGACGGGCGGTGGCTGCTCGATGCCCGCTACCCCGGCGTGATGCCCGTGGAAATCGACGAAGGCGTGGGCCACCCGAACCGCTGGATCACGTTGCGCGCCCTGCGCGTGCTGCGCTGGTACGGCTGGGCGGATTCGTAGCGACCGAAGAGGGTTCCTGCGCGAGCATGTTGCCTGCCCCGGTCCGAATCCGCCCTGTTTGGCGTGCTCGTTTCCAGCGGTCGCGGGCGGGTCCGCGTGGCGCGAGCCGGCCCGGCCAAACCTGCATGCAAGGTGCGCTCGTACGAACCGCGATCGATCGGCACGAAGCACCAATCTGCATTCGTGACCCTTCCCGTGCCTGAAACCGCGTACGAACGCGGAGGGCGCCGAGCCCTCCCCGACGACCGCACGGGGTTGTGGGCGGGTGGACAGCCGGCTTCCGTATGAATAGGCGGGCCGGGATTGGTGGCACGCGGCACCCCCTTGCTGTATGATGCGGCAGCACCTGTCATGACAGGTAGGGATGGGGTGCGCTATGCCGATCAACGCCAACTCGGTCGTGCCGATGTACCGCCAGTTGGCCGACCTGCTGCGCCGCCAGATCGAGGATGAGGTCATCGCCGACGGCGACCGCCTGCCCTCCGAGGCGCAACTCGGCGAGACCTACGGGGTCAGCCGCATCACCGTGCGGCAGGCTCTCTCCGAACTCGAGCGCGCCGGGTTGCTGGTGCGCGCCCCCGGCAAGGGCACCTTCGTCCGCGCGCACCAGCGGCCGATCGAGGGTCTCGCCCGCCTCTCCGGCTTCAGCGAGAACGCCCGCGCCGCCGGCGTGCAGGCGGGCTACCTCGTGCTGCGGGCCGAGGCGGCCACCGCGCCAGACGAGGTCGCCGACCGGCTGGCGCTTGACGATCCCCGCGCCTTTGTCGTCGAGCGGGTGCTGCTGGCCAACGGCTCGCCGGTGGGCATGCACGCCTCGTGGCTGCCGCCGTGGCTGGAGCGGCAAGCGCCGCCCGCCGCGCTGAGCCCGCCGGCGCTGGCGCACGGGTCGCTCTACTCGGCGATCGAAGCGGCCGGCGTCCGGCTGCACCGCGCCGAGGAGTGGCTGGAACCGGCGCTCGCCGGCGAGGAGGCGCGCCACCTCGACCTGGAGCCAGGGTCGCTGGTGCAGCGGGTTCGCCGCGTGGTCTACGACGACCGGGATAGGCCGGTCGCGTTCGAGGCGGACACCTACCGGCCCGATGCCTACACGTACCGGGTGGAGTTGTTTCGGTTGGGGTGAGCACCTCCCCGTCATCCCGAGCCTGTCGAGGGATCTCGTCGT
>JAFAEX010000081.1 GCA_023423795.1 Chloroflexota bacterium
ACAACGGGGGGGGGGGTTGGTTTCGCCCCCCCCCGCCGCCGTTTCTCGCGAGTGCGCGCTTGTTCCCTACAGTTCGATCACGAATAGCAGCGCGATCATCAGCACGAGCAATCCGCCGGAGATCGTCAGCAGCCGCTGCATGTCGCTGCGGATGTAGGCGTACTCCTGCTCCCGCGTGAGCGGGATGACCTTTGGCGTTGCCCGCTTGCGGGGCCGGGCCGGCAACGCGCCCCGGGCCGGCGGTGCGCTCTCGACCTCGATCGCGGCGAAGTCCAGTTCGACCGGCTCGACGACCGGCTCGTTTGGCTGGACGGGAGCGGCGGCCGATGCCGCGCGCGCTTCCATCGCCTTGACCTGCGACCGGGTCGGGCGCGCGGTGGCGCTTCGGCCCTGCTTGGGCGATCGCGGGCCGCCGCGCCCCTGGTTGGTCTTGTTCGTCACGTCATGCCCCTGGGGCGCGGCCTCGCCGGCCGCCTAGTCGCGAACGCGATACGTGCCGTCGTACACGGGGCCGTTCTCCCGGCCGGAGGGCGGCGGCGCGTCGTATGCCGTCGCCTGACCGCCGAGGTCGGCCCGGTGTTCGGCGACGACGTAGCCGGGCGCCACTTTCGGCAACAACCGCATGGTAGCCAGCGCCAGCGCCACGATGACGCCGAGATCGTCCATCTGCCCGATGCCGAGCAGGAAGTCGGGGATCGGGTCGATCGGCGAGAAGAAGTACAACGCGGCCAGGAACGGCAGCGCGTACTTCACGGCCGACACGCGGGAATCGCGCATCAGCCGCCACGCCAACCGCGCCTGGTCGATTGCGCCGGGTTCGGCCAGGCGCTCGGCGCCGCTGAGGGGAGATCGTGCCTGGGTGCTCGCCATTGGCGTCTCCTTGCCGTGCCCGAAGTATAGGCGGTCGCTACCCCGGTGGCGGAGCCGTCTCGCCGCCGTCCGTACTTCGCCCTTCGAGCAGGGCCCGCGCGCACTCCGCCGCTTCGGGCGTGTTCGCGTTGAAGAAACTCAGCAAGTCCGGGTCGAACCGCCGCACCTCCGCCTCGCCCAGTTCGCCCACGGCGACCGCCGGGAAGAACCCGATGACCTGCGGATTGCCCGTCGCCAGTTGGGCCGCGATCGGTTCGAGGCAGCCCCGCCCGTAGATTGCGTGCAGGGTTTGGAACACCATCCCCCCGCCCTGCCGGCTCTGGCCCGGCAACCGGGGCACGAGAACATCGTAATCTCGCGGCTCCTCCGCCATCCGCCGCAGGAGCGGCAGCGACAGGAACGGCATGTCGCAGGCCACGACGAGGCAATGCGCATGGGCGGCATGGCGCAACCCGGTCGCGATGCCGCCGAGCGCTCCCGTTCCGGGAAAATCGTCCGGAACGACCCGCGCGCCGAACGCATCATAGCCGGGGCGGGACTCGGAAACGATGGTGACGTCGTCCGCCACCGCCCGCACCCGGTCGAGGACCAACCGGATCATCGGCGGCCCGCCGGGGACCAGCGGCAGCAGCGCCTTGTCGCGGCCCATCCGGGTCGAGCGGCCGCCCGCCAGCACCGCCGCGCTCAGCGGCGGCCACGTCCGCCCGGAACCGCCGGCGTCATCCATGCCCATCTCCTCTCGCATCCGCTGGTGGCGTTTCCTCGGCAGGTAGGGTATAACCTCGCCTTAATCACGGGACGAGCCCGACGACGCCGATCCGGGTGGACGTGAGGGGGTCCGGCATGAAAACGCATCCACTCGAAGACAACCCAGGTATCCAGGCCCGCACCTGACGCCCTCGCGTCAGGTGCGCGTCGTTTAGGCCATCGGCATCGTCGCGAAAGGAGGATTCACGGGGAGGCGTCCGACCGCGCCGCGCTGGCGCGGCCGACAGCGATACGTCGGAGCAAAGGAGCCGCGGCATGAATTCCAGCATGATCGGCAAGATCGAGAAGGCGCACCGCTACGCCCAGGAACCGGATCGCGTGCGCATCACCGGTATCCAGGCGTCCTTCCACGGCGGCCACGACGATTACGCCATCCGTCTTGCCGACGGCCATTGGGAGTGTTCGTGCCACACGTACGCTTCGCACATGGTCGGCACCTGCGCCCACATCATGGCGCTCCAGCACATGCTCTCCGCCATGCTCCCGAGTGATTCCCGCTTCGCGACCGATGCCGACGAAGCACGCCCCGTCGCCGCGATGGCGGGCTAGGAAGCGCCCCAGTCAGCGCCGTGCCCCAATTTCGGGAGCGCGAACACCGGGGGTGTCCGGTCGGCTACGATGACCGGACACCCCCTCCGCCTGTCTGACGCAACGACCATGAACGCGACCGCCGCCATTCACCTCGACGACGACGAACGGGCGATGCTCGCCGGGGAAGCCGGCGAGGCCGCCCGGTTCGCCATGCGCGTGCTTTATCGCCTCGCCCCGATGTACGGCGCAACCCGCCTCCTGCCGGTCGAACGCGCCCACATCGACGGCTGCATCTACTCCGGGGACGCCGGCCTGGAGTACGCGGAACGGCTCGCCGGACTCGGCGCGCGCGTTGCCGTTCCCACCACGCTCAACGTCGTCTCCCTCGACCGCACCGCCTGGCGGGAGATCGGCATCCCGGCCGCGTACGCCGGCAACGCCCGCCGCATCGCCGAGGCCTACGTCGCCATGGGCGCGCAACCGACCTTCACCTGCGCCCCGTACCAGACGGCGGCCCGGCCTCGGTTCGGGGAGCAGATCGCCTGGTCCGAATCGAACGCGGTCGCCTTCGCCAATTCGGTCGTCGGCGCACGAACCAACCGCTACGGAGATTTCCTCGATATCGCCTGCGCCATCACCGGGCGCGTACCCGCCGCCGGGCTGCACCTCGACGAACCGCGGTTGGCGACCGTCGTCCTCCGGCTCGACCCGCTGCCGGATGCGCTGCTGGCCCGCGACGACCTCTGGCCGGTGCTCGGCTACCTCGCCGGCACGCTGGTGGACGACGAGGTCGCGGTCATCGACGGACTGGAACGCAACCCCGGCGAAGATGCGCTGAAGGCGCTGCTGGCAGCGGCGGCCTCGTCCGGTTCGGTCGCGATGCTGCACCTCGCCGGGATCACCCCGGAAGCGTCGACCGTCGCCGATGCGCTCGGCGGCCGGGAACCGATGCGCGTCGTCGGCATCACGCGGGCCGATCTCCTCGCCGCCCGCGCGGCGTTGCGGACCGCGCCGGGAGACGCCCTTGACCTCGTGGCCTTCGGCAGCCCGCATTGCAGCCTCGCCGAATGCCGCACCATCGCCACCCTCGCGGACGGGCGGCGCGCGGCCGACGGCGTGCGGGTCTACGTCACCACCAGCCGCGCCGTCCGCGACGTGCTGGCGCGCACCGGCGACCTCGCCCGGCTCGAAGCGTTCGGCGCGACGGTCATCGCCGACACCTGCATCGTCGTCGCCCCGATCGTTCCGGCCGGGTCCCGCGTGCTGATGACCAACTCCGGGAAATACGCCCACTACGGGCCGGGCCTGCTCGGCGTCGATGCCGTCATCGGCTCGACCGAGGAGTGCGTCGCGTCGGCCGTAGCCGGCAGGGTCATCGTGGACGATGCGCCGTGGACGGCATGACCCGCTACGCCGGAGCCGCACTCGTGCCCGGAGCCGCGAGCGGCGAAGCGCTCGTGACCGATACCCCGCTCAGTTTCTGGGGCGGCCTCGACCCGGACACCGGCGAGGTGATCGACCGGCGGCATCCCCTGAGCGGCGAGACCGTCTCCGGCCGCGTGCTGGTGATGCCGGCCGGGCGTGGTTCCTGCACCGCCAGCGGCGTCCTGCTGGAAGCGATCCGGCACGGGGTCGCCCCGGCGGCGATCGTGCTGTCGCGTCCGGACCCGATCATCGGGCTGGGCGCGATCCTCGGAGAGGAGTTGTACGGGCGCACCGTGCCCGTGGTCGTCATCGCCGAGCACGCGCGCGCCGCGATCCCGGCAGGCGCGGTCATCGCGATCGACGACGACGGGACCGTCGCGATCCAGTCGTGAATCCGACAAGCACCGGATCGCGACGGCCGGGGCGGTTTGCGTCCGCCCCGGCCGTCGCCGGTTTTTCGCCATGTTTCGGACGAACCGCTACGCGGTCGCCGCGCCGGAGGTGACGCCGGCCGCGGCCGCCAGCAGGTCCGCCTTGTCGGTGCGCTCCCACGGCACGTCGAGGTCGTCGCGCCCAAAGTGGCCGTAGGCGGCCGTCTGGCGGAAGATCGGCTTGTTCAGCCCCAGCGTTTCGATGATCGCCGCCGGCCGCAGGTCGAAATGCTCCTCCACCAGCGCCCGAATCGTGTCGTCGGACACCCGGCCGGTGCCGAACGTCTCGACCATCAGCGAGACCGGGTGGGCGACGCCGATGGCGTAGGAGATCTGGATCTCGAACCGCTCGGCAAGCCCGGCCGCCACCACGTTCTTCGCCACGTAGCGCGCCGCGTAGGCCGCCGAGCGGTCCACCTTGGTGGCGTCCTTGCCGGAGAACGCGCCGCCGCCGTGGCGGGCCATGCCGCCGTAGGTATCGACGATGATCTTGCGCCCGGTCAGCCCGGCGTCGGCCATCGGCCCGCCGATCTCGAAGCGCCCGCTCGGGTTGATGAAGTACTTGGTCTCGTCGTCCAGCAATTCGGCGGGCACGACCGGCCGGATCACCTTCTCGATGATGTCGCGCCGGATCTCGTCGTTGGTGACTTCGTTGCCGCCGAACAATCCACGGTGTTGGGTGGACACGACGATGGCGTCCACCCGCAGCGGCTTGCCGTTGTGGTACTCGACGGTCACCTGGCTCTTGCCGTCCGGCAACAGATACGGAATCTCGCTGGACCGGCGTGCTTCCGCCAGCCGGCGGCAGATGCGGTGCGCCAGCGAGATCGGCAGCGGCATCAGTTCCGGCGTCTCGTTGCAGGCGAAGCCGATCATCATCCCCTGGTCGCCGGCCCCGATGCTGTCGAAGTTCGCGGCGGCTTCGGCGCCCCGCGTTTCCAGCGACGTCTTCACGCCGCTGCCGATCTCGTGGCTCTGCTCCTTGATGGAGACGAGCACGCCGCAGGTGTTGGCGTCGAACCCGGTGTCGGAGCCGGTGTAGCCGATCGACTGCACGACCGAGCGGACGATCTTCGGGATGTCCACGTAGATATCGGTCGTGATCTCGCCGAAGACGAGGATCAGCCCGGTCGTCGTGGCCGTCTCGCAGGCGACGCGCGCGTCCGAGTCTTCCTTCAGGATCGCGTCCAGCACCGCATCGGAGATCTGGTCGCACACCTTGTCCGGGTGCCCTTCGGTGACCGACTCCGACGTGAAAAAGGTCCGGTTCGCCGTCGCGAACGTATCCGCCGCCTGCTCGTGGCCCATCGTCGCCCCGCCCTCGTTCGCTCTCCCGTTCGGAACGCGCCGGCGGCCCCGGCCAAGGTGGTCCGGGGCCGCACTGCGATGACTACGTGCCGCCCTCCCAGGAGGTCAGGTATTTCTCCTGCTCGGCGGTGAGCTGGTCGATCTCGATCCCCATCGCCGCCAGCTTGAGGCGGGCGATCTCGCGGTCGATCTCGAGCGGCATCGGGTAGACCTTCGGCTCCAGTTCGCGGCCGTGCTCGGCGAGGTAGCCGGCAGCCAGCGCCTGGTTTGCGAAGCTCATGTCCATCACGCTCGCCGGGTGGCCTTCGGCCGCGGCGAGGTTGATCAACCGGCCCTCGCCCAGCACGATCAGCCGCTGGTCCTGCCCGACCACGAACTCCTCGACGAACGGGCGCAGCGTGCGCCGTCCTTCGCCGGACATCTCCTCGAGCGCCTTGAGGTTGATCTCGCTGTTGAAGTGCCCGGAGTTGGCGAGGATCGCGCCGTCCTTCATCTGGGCGAAGTGGACGCGGTCGATCACGTTGACGTTGCCGGTGGCGGTGACGAAGAAGTCGCCACGGGCGGCGGCACGGTCCATCGTCATCACGTCGAAACCGTCCATGACCGCTTCCAGCGCCCGGACCGGCTCGATCTCGGTGACGATCACGCGGGCGCCGAGCCCGCGCAGCCGCATCGCGATACCCTTGCCGCACCAGCCGTAGCCGGCGACCACGGCGACTTTGCCCGCGAGCAGGATGTTGGTCGCCCGCAGGATGCCATCGACGGTGCTTTGGCCGGTGCCGTAGCGGTTGTCGAAGAAGTGCTTGGTCTCGGCGTCGTTGACCGCCACGATCGGGAAGGCCAGCAGGCCGTCCCGCTCCAGCGCGCGGTGCCGGATGACGCCGGTGGTCGTCTCCTCGGTGCCGCCGATGATGTCGCCGAGCAGGTGCTTGTACTCGGAGTGCAGCAGCGTGACCACGTCCGCGCCGTCGTCGATGACGATGTTCGGGCCGTGCTCGATCGCCGCCCGGACGTGGCGGTAGTACGTCTCGTTGTCCTCGCCCTTGATGGCGAAGACAGGGATGCCGTCCTCGACCAGCGCCGCCGCGACGTCGTCCTGCGTCGAGAGCGGGTTGGAGGCGCAGATGACCGCGTCGGCGCCGCCGGCCTGGAACGTCAGCGCCAGGTTGGCGGTTTCGGTGGTGACGTGCGCGCAGACCGTCATCTTCAGTCCGGCCAGAGGGCGCTCCGCCGCGAACTTGTCGCGGATCTGGCGCAGCACCGGCATTTCCCGGGCCGCCCACTCGATCCGGCGCCGCCCGTCCGGGGCCAGCGACGGATCCTTGATGTCGAAGGCGCGCGAACCCGCGCCGGCGGTTGCAGACATCCTATTCCCCTCTCAGGACCGCGCCGAAGCCGGCGCCGGTCGCCGCAGCGCGTCCGCCGCAACCGCCCCGGCGAAATCCGGGAACGCCTCGTCGAACCGCGCCACGAACCCGTCGGCGTCGTAGCAATGTTCCTGTGTGCCGTACTTCTCGATCGCGTAGGTGGCGGCGACCGACCCCATCCGGCCGCAGACCGCCAGGTCGAGGCCGAGCAGCAGCCCCTTGAGCAAGCCGGCCCGGTAGGCGTCGCCCCCGCCGGTGGCGTCTTCCAGTTTCTCGGGCGGCGCCGCCGGGATGCGGGTCTCGGTTCCCTCGCAGTGAATGACCGACCCTTCGCCGGCCAGCGTCACCACCGTCAGCGGGACTTTCGCGGCAATCGCCTCGACCGACAGCCCGGTCTTGCGCTCCATCATCGCGAACTCGTAGTCGCTGCCGATCACGGCCCAGGCCAGGTCGAGCCCGGCGGTGATGTCCTCCGGCGGCAGCGCCACGACCTGCTGCGACGGGTCGTAGACGAGCCGGCAGCCGACGTCGGCGATCTCCTGCGCGTGCCGGCGCATCGCCTCCAGCGTGGTCGCGCTGACGACGCCGAACCGGGCCGACCGCGCGCGCTCGGCAACCGACTCCCCAGCGGCGATCGCGGACGCGCCGGGGTAGAACCCGGCGATCTGGTTGCCGCCGTGGTCCCCCATCATGAAGGAGGACCCGGTGAGGTAATCGGTCGTTTCCACGATGCCGGAGGTGTCCACTCCGGCAGAATCCAGCGCCGCCCGGTACTCGGCGAAATCCGCGCCGCCCGCGCCGACAACCGCCGGCCGTTCCCCGAGCAGCGCGAGGTTCCAGGCGATGTTGCCGGCGATGCCGCCGCGCAGCCGCTTCAGCGAATCGAACAGGAAACTGACCGACAGGACGTGCACCTTGTCGGGCAGGATGTGGTCCTTGAACGATCCGGGAAAGGTCAGGATGTAATCGAAGGCGAGCGATCCGCTGAGCACCACGTTGGCGGCGCTGGCGGATGCTGCCCGGTCGGTACTCATCGGCGCGCTCTCGTCTCCTATCCGGTCCGGCGTTCCCGCTGGACACGCCAAGGCAAGCGCCTTCGCGCCGCCGCAGGAGGATAGCACGCCCGTGCCGTCGCGTCGGGGAAACCGGCCCGTTAGCCGCGAACCGCCTCCAGGCCGGCCGCGACGATTTCGGGCGACACGTCGTCGCGGATTTCGACGCCGCCGCCGGTCAGCGGTAGCACCCAGCGCTGGCGCCCGTGCGCGCGCTTCTTGTCGCTCCCGAGCAGCGGCAGCACCCGCGCCGGATCGACCGCGTGCGTGGCGGGTAGGCCGAACCGGTCCAGCCCCTCCCCGATCCCGGCGGCGGTCGCCTCGTCGCAGGTTCCTATCTCGACGCCGATCCGGGCCGCCGCCCGCATCCCGAGCGCGACGGCCTCGCCGTGAAGCAGGGAATAGTCCGAGGCCTCGATCGCGTGGCCGAGCGTGTGGCCGAAGTTGAGGTAGGCGCGGATGCCGGTTTCGCGCTCGTCGGCTTCGACGACGGCCGCCTTGAGCGCGACGTTGCGCCGGATCAGGTACGACAGCGCCGGTTCGTCCAGACGCGACAGCCGCTCGGCGTTGCGGGCGAGGAAGCGGCCAAGATCGTTGCGCTCGCCGCCGGGGGTCGAGCGCTGGATGACGCCGTGCTTGACGATCTCGGCCCAGCCGCTCCGCAATTCCCGCGGCGGGGCGGTCGTCAGCAACGTGGTGTCGATAATGACCAGCGGTGGTTGCAGGAACGCGCCGATCAGGTTCTTCCCGGCCGGGTGGTTGATGCCGGTCTTGCCGCCGACGGAGGAATCGACTGTCGCTAGCAGGCTCGTCGGGACCTGCACCAAGCCGATTCCGCGCAACGTCGTTGCCGCCGCGAACCCGGCGAGGTCGCCCACGACGCCGCCGCCGAGCGCGATCACGACATCGGATCGTTCGGCGCCGCCACCGAGCATCCAGTCCCACAAGCCGGAAACGCCGGCAACGCTCTTGCTCCCCTCCCCGGTCGGTACGGCGCGCAATCTGACGGCAAGCCCGGCGGCCTCCAGCGCGGCGGTCGCGGCGGTCCCGTGCAGGGCGGCCACGTTCTCGTCGCTGACGACCCAGACCGTGCGCGCCGTTGGCCACCGCGCGCGGACCAGCGCTCCCAGCCGCGCCAGCAATCCCGGACGGACGTGGATCGCCGATTCGGCGGTCTCGGTTCGCAGCGACACATCGGGTCCGTCGTTGGCGGCGGCCAGCCAGGCGAGGTCGGCCGCGACCTGCTCGGGCGTCGAGCCATCGACGATGAGCGTCAGGGCGGCGCGGTCGTAGGCCGTCAGGCGGGAGGCTTTCAGGGCGCGGAAGCGCGCCAGCGGGTCGTCGCCGGCCAGCAAGGGGCGTTCGGCCGCGCCGCCTTCCGCGTCCAGTTGCGCCCGCAGCCGTCCGATGCTGGTCTCCGGCTCCGCGTCGAGCGCGACGACGAGCGTGCCCGGCGAGCGCAGCAGGTCTTCGCCCCACGCCGCTTCATCGACGACCGCACCGCCGCCGGTGGCGACGACCACCCCGTCGCCGGCGAGCGCCCGCGCCAGCAGCGCCCGCTCGGCCTGCCGGAACGTCGCTTCCCCGCGGGTGCGGAACCATTCGGGGACGGTGATGCCGGCGTCGGCTTCCAGCGCCGCGTCGGTATCGACCAGCTGCCAGCCGAGGCGCTCCGCCGCCAGCCTCCCGGAGGTCGATTTGCCGACCCCGCTCATTCCCGCCAGCACAAGTCGCCGGACCGCGCCCACCGCCGCCTCCATCGCATCGAACCGCCGCCCGAGTATAGCGACGAACGAGGACTGTGACGGTTTGGAACCGGGGTATACTCGAAGCGGGACAATGCGCCGCCCATGCCACGTTCGGAAATGCCAGCGGATTGATGCGTCCGCCGACAAAGGGTCCAGACCGCCATGCAACGCATGCTCGTGGCCGACGACGACGCCGCGATCCGATCCATCCTTCGCGACTTCCTGGAAGACGAAGGCTACGACGTTGAGGAGACCGAGTCCGGCGCCGGCGTGCTCGCGGCGCTCGGCAAGAAGGACGGGAACATTCCCGACCTCGTCCTGATGGACATCAGGATGCCCGACAAGGGCGGACTCGACGTGCTCCGGGAACTGGCGGCCGGCAAGAAGCAGGGCGTCGGCCAGCTCCCGATCATCATGATGACCGCCTTCGGCACCTCCAGCACCGCCATCGAGGCGATGCAGCTCGGGGCGTACGACTACATCACCAAGCCGTTCAACCTCGACGAGGTGCTGGTCACCATCCAGCGCTTCTTCGACCGGCAGGCGCTGTCCCAGCAGGTGCAGCAGCTTTCCACGCGGCTGGGCGAGAAGGACCCGAACGAGATCATCATCGGCAACAGCACGGCGATGCAGGAGGTCTACAAGACCATCGGCCGCGTCGCCCGCTCGGATGCCACGGTGCTGATCACCGGGGAAACGGGGACCGGCAAGGAACTGGTTGCCACCGTCCTCCACCGCACGTCGTCGTACCGGGGCGGACCGCTGGTCAAGGTGAACTGCGCGGCGCTGCCGGAGACGCTGCTGGAAAGCGAACTGTTCGGCCACGAGAAGGGCGCGTTCACCGGCGCGATCAACCAGCGCAAGGGCCGCTTCGAGATGGCCAACAAGGGGACGATCTTCCTCGACGAGGTCGGGGAGATGACCCTTTCGACCCAGAAGAAACTGCTGCGCGTGCTCCAGGAGCGCGAGTTCGAGCGGGTGGGCGGGAGCGTTTCGGTCAAGATCGACACCCGGATGATTTCGGCAACCAACAAGATCCTGCCGCAGGAGATCGAGAACGGGCGCTTCCGCGAGGATCTGTACTACCGGCTCAACGTGATCGCCATCTACCTGCCACCGCTGCGCGACCGCATCGACGACATCCCGCTGCTGGTCGAGCACTTCCTCGACAAGCACCGCTACGGCACGGGCTCCGGGCCGTCGCGCATCAGCCAGCCGGCGATGCGGGCGCTGATGGAGTACGACTGGCCGGGCAACGTCCGCCAGCTCGAGAACGTGATCGAACGCGCGTCGGTGCTCTCGCAGGGCGGGATCATCACCGAGGACCACATCGACCTATCCGGCGCGGACAACCGGCGGTTCATCGACGTTGGCCAACTGGTCCGCAAGGGAACCACCTTGCAGGATCTCCTCGGCGATGTCGAACGGCAGGCCCTGTCGGAATCGCTGACCCAGACCGACGGCGATCGCGTGGCCGCCGCGTCGCTGCTCGGTATCGATGTCGCCGATTTTCAGGCCCGGATGGCGGCCTTCAACCTGTAGGATTCCGGGAACGTCCGGCGTTCCAGCGCAGCCCGGCGGCAGGGTACACCGGCCCCGCCGCCGCGTTCCCGTGCGACAATCCCGGCATGGACGACCGCTTGATCCTTGCTCTCGACCAGGGAACGACGTCGTCGCGCGCGATCCTGTTCGATCGCGCCGGCGCGGTGCGGGCCGTGGCCCAGCGCCCGGTCGAATCGACTTATCCGCATCCCGGATGGGTGAACCAGGACGCCGACGAGATCGCGGCCACGATCCTCGCCTGCGCCCGCGACGTCCTCGCTGCGCCGGGCATCCGCGCCAACCGGATCGCCGCCGTCGGCATCACGAACCAGCGCGAAACGACGATCCTCTGGGACCGCGCCACGGGCGAACCGGTGGCGCCGGCCGTCGTCTGGCAGAGCCGCCAGAGCGTGCCGCAGGTCGAGGCGATCGCCGCCCGCGGGATGACGGGGCGCTACCAGCAGGTCACCGGGCTCGTCCCGGACGCGTACTTCTCCGGGACCAAGATCGCCTGGCTGCTGGAGCGCGACCCGGAGTTGCGCCGCCGCGCCGAGGCCGGCGAGATCCTGTTCGGCACCGTCGAAACCTGGCTTCTGTGGACGTTCTCGGGCGGCGCGGCGCACGTCACCGACGTCGCCAATGCGTCGCGCACGATGCTGCTCGACCTCCAGACGCTCGACTGGTCGGACGAACTGCTGGCGGACCTCGCGATTCCCCGCGCGATGCTGCCGCGCATCGCCGGCAATGCGGAACACCTGGCCGACACCGACCCGGCGACGATCGGGGTCCGGCTGCCGGTCCTCGCGTCCGCCGGCGATCAGCAGGCGGCGCTGTTCGGGCAGGCCTGCCTCGCGCCGGGGCAGGCGAAGAACACCTACGGTACGGGGTCGTTCCTGCTGATGAACGCCGGGAGCGAACCCCGTCCGTCGCGGCACCGGTTGCTCTCGACGGTGGGCTGGCGAGTCGGCGACCAGACCACCTACGCGCTCGAAGGGGCGATCTTCGTCACCGGGTCGGCCGTCCAGTGGCTGCGCGACGGACTCGGCATCATTCCCGACGCGCCGTCGGTCGAGGGGCTGGCAGCGTCCGTGCCGGACAACGGCGGCGTCGCTTTCGTTCCGGCCCTGACCGGGCTCGGCGCGCCGTGGTGGGATGCGGGCGCGCGCGGGACCATCATCGGCATCACCCGCGGCGCGACGGCGGCCCACATCGCCCGGGCGACGCTGGAGGCGATCGCGTTCCAGACCCGCGACGTCGCCGACGCGATGGTGGCCGACGCCGGAGTGCCGCTCCAGGAATTGCGCGTCGATGGCGGCGGTTCCCGGAACGACCTGTTGATGCAACTACAGGCCGACCTGCTGGGTGTACTGGTGGTGCGAGCGGCCAACAGCGAAACGACCGCGCTGGGCGCGGCGGCGCTGGCCGGGCTCGCCGCCGGGGTCTACGCCACGCCCGATGCATTCGCCGCGACCTGGCGGGCAGACAGGGTCTTCGAGCCCTCGATCTCGGCCGACGAGCGCAACACCCGCCATGCGACCTGGACGCGCGCGGTGGAGCGTGCCTGCAACTGGACGGAGTAACGGGGACGATATGGGCGGCGTTGCCGCCCATCCGGCGACGGCGCCACACCTGCCAACATGCCGGCGAGATATCTCATTTTCCCTGCCACGTCGTGTCGTCTGGTCGTCCAACGGGCGGGAAGACCGACGTCGCGGATCACGCGTCGGGGGTTTCTCCCCGTGACGGCGGGACCCTGCGGGGAAAAACTAGAATCCGCATGGCTATAGGAAAACGATACGAAATCCGGCTGGTTGCCCCGGATGCCGCCGGCCGCTGGCAACCACGCGCCCCGGTTCCAGAACGTTACTTTTTTCGGTATTTATTCGGCGTTTATTCGGCATTTTTTCGGTCGCACCACCCCCGTACGTACGCGACAAACTGATCGAATCCGGGTTTCTTCGGCGCCCCCTCCCACCCTCGGCGCCCGGAGCCCCCGGGCCGCACGCGTCCGCCACGCTTGCGCCCGCGTGGCTGGGAGGGCGAGCGAAGAAACCCGGTTTCCGCACCATCATGGGAAAACCGCCGCCGAATAAACGCCGAATAAACACCGAACAAACCGGACTGGTCGCGCCGCCGGCCCGCCCACCGGCGACGGCGGCTCCAGTCCGATCGGCCGGATTTCGTCTCAGCCCGGAAAAATGCCGAATCCATGCCAAAGCACTTGCGAAAAAGGTCGCCGCGGCTAGCGCCTGTCGGGCCGAAGGTGGCATGACGCGGAGCGTGTCGCCTCAGAAGCCAGCGAGCGCCAACTGCCCTAGCAACCCGAGTCTCCCAAGGGATCTCGTTGGGTCAAGGAACGAGATCCCCCGGCGGGCTCGGGTTGACGATGCGAACCGTCAGGAGTCACCGTCCGGGCACGGCGATCGAGGGCGGGCAGTCGGCGCGCTCGGTGGAAGCCGTGCCGAGCGCGGCCGGTTCGCTACGCCTTGTCGCCGTCCTTCTTGTCCTTGTCCGGGAGCGGCAGCGGGAGGCGCTTCGCGAGGTCCTGCGCCTGCCGGATGTACTGCTCGAGTTGTTCGCGGCTGGGGCGCATGTTGGTCCGGTAGTAGAAATCGGCGGAGCGGCCGATCGCCATGGTGCCGGCGAAGGCGATGGCGACCTTGGGGATGGTGCCGGCGGCGAACGGCAGCAAGGTGGCCGCGCTGCGGGCGAGCGACCGCCAGATGAAGCCGGTGCCGACGACCGGCACGATCTCCTGCAGGATGCCGACCTGGTCGTCGAGGTCGCGGCCGTGGATGGCGGCCAGTTTGTACATCAGCAGGACCTGGTTCTTGGTCAGCACGATGAAGTCCGCGCCGACCGCAGCCAGTCCACCGACGAACGGGATCAGCGACGGGATGTTCGAGACCAGCGCGAACTGGGCGTTGGCCATCGACACCTGGTCGATTTCCGCCTTGGCGGCGCAGGCGCGCATGGCGGGAAAGCGCCGGGCGATCGCTAGCGCGCGGTTCGGCAGGCGGCGAACGATCTCCAGCCGCAGTTCCTCGATCCGCGCTTCGTCGTGCGCGCCGAGGCCGCCGAGGCGGAAGATGGCAGGGGCGGAAGCGCGGGACCGCAACCGGTCGTTGAGGCCGAGTGGTTCGGCTTCCCCGTTCGGATCGAAGACGATCACCGCGTCGTAGCGGTCGAGGTCGTCCAGCGTGCCGGTGAGTTCCCGCGTCGAGACGGCGTCGCCGCTCTCGTCGCCGAGCAGGGCATCGGCCAGCCAGCGGGCGTCGAATGCCGTTGGGCCGAAGACCAGCAGCCGCGGGGCGCGCATCGCGTCTTCGCGGATCTCGTCGAGCGAGACCTCGCGCAGCACGGTGACCATGTTCTTGAGGTTGTTGGCAACGCCGATTTGCTGCACCATCGGGCGAACCTCCAGCCGCGCGCCGGGTGGGAGGCGCCGCGTCGGCGCTAGGCTACCCGTTCGGCGTGGCGATGCGCCATCCGACCCGTGCGGTCATACCCGCTCGTCCAGCAGGATCGCCGGGAAGCGCATCCCCGGTTCGGCGCGTTCGACCGATTCCGGCAGCACCAGCAGCGCGTTCGCCCGGGCCAGCGAGGAAAGCACGCCTGCCCCTTGCGCCCCGGCGGTTCGGGCGATCGGCGCGCCATCCGGCCCCGCTTCGACCCGCGCCCGGACGTAATGCCGCCGCATGCCGCGGTTGTCCAGCGCCTCTGCGAGGGTGACCTCGACGGTGCGCGGCGCGACGTCTTCATGTCCGAGCATCCGGCGGATGGCGGGCTGCCCGAAGACGACGAACGACACGGCGGCGGCGACCGGGTTGCCGGGCAACCCGAGCAGCGGCACCCCGCCGACGCGGCCGAACGCGAGCGGTTTGCCGGGCTTCATCCGCACCTGCCAGATGGAGACCTCGCCGGTGCGGCGCAGGGCGTCCTTGACAAAGTCGTAGTCCCCCAGCGAGACGCCGCCGGAGGTCACGATCAGGTCGCAACCGGCCGCGCGTTCCAGTTTGCCGGTGAGGTCGGAGAGCCGGTCGCGGGCGATGCCCAGCGTCTCGACCTGCGCGCCCCACGCCCGCGCCAGCACCGCCAGCGTCGTCGTGTTGGAGTTGCGGATCTTGCCGAACGGGAGCGGCTCCCCCGGTTCGACCACCTCGTCGCCGGTGGATAGGATCGCCACCCGTGGCCGTCGCCGTACCGGGATCACGGCGAACCCGAGGGCGGCGAGCATCCCGAGGTCGGCCGCGCCCAGCGGCTGCCCGGCGGGCAGGACGACGCTGCCGCGGGCGATGTCCTCCCCGGCCGGGCGCACGTTGTCCATCGGCCGGGCGGCACGGACGACGCCCACGAAACCGGGTTCGCCGCCCCGTCCCTCGTCGGTTTCCTCGAAGCGGACGACGGCGTCGGCCCCGTCCGGCATCGGCGCGCCAGTCATGATCCGTACCGCCGCGCCGGGTTCGACCGCCAGCCCGCCGCCCGAGCCGGCCGGCGCGGTCGCCAACACCCGCAGCCGGCGTGGCGATGCTTCGCTGGCGCCGGCGGTGTCGTCGCAGCGCACGGCGTAACCGTCCATCGCCGAGTTGCGGAAGGGCGGCACGTCCTCCGGGGCGACCACGTTCTGGGCAAGCACGAGGCCGGCGGCGTCGAGCAGCGGCAGCGCGACCGCCGGCAGCGGGGAGACGGACGACAGGACGCGCCCGAGGGCGACCTCGACCGGCACCAGCCGCTCGACGTCTTCCCATGGGCGCTCGCTGAGTGGGGTATCCGGTTCCGGCACCGGCAATCCTCCGGCGCGCGATCGGGCGCTAGCCAGCGGCCTCGGAATCGAGCCGCGCCATCGCCTCGACCAGTTCGCGCACCGCGCCGGCCGACTTGTTCAGCGCGGCGGATTCCTCGTCGGTCAGTTTGAGGTCGAGCACGCCGAGCAGGCCGCCCACGCCCAGTTTGGCCGGCACGCCGACGTACAGCCCGTCGATCCCGAACTCGCCTTGAAGCAGGACCGAGCAGGGCAGGATGCGCTTCTTGCCCAGCAGGATCGAGTCCACCATCGCGACGACCGACGCGCCCGGGGCCTGGTAGGCGCTGCCGGTCTTGAGCAGGCCGACGATCTCGGCCCCGCCGTTAGCGGTGCGCTCTTCCAGTGCCTTGACGCGGTCGGCCGGCAGCAACTCCGGCAGCGGCACCCCGGCCACGGTGGAGTAGCGGGAAAGCGGCACCATCGTGTCGCCGTGGCCGCCCAGCACGAAGGCGGTCACGTCCTCGACCGAGACGTCCAGCTCCATCGCGATGAAGGTGCGGAAGCGGGCGGAGTCCAGCACGCCGGCCATGCCGATGACGCGCTCGCGCGGGAACCCGGCCGCGTCGAAGGCGGCGTGGCACATCGCGTCCAGCGGGTTGGAGACGACGACGATGACCGCGTTCGGGGACTTCTCGGCCACCTGCTTCGTCACCGAACGGACGATGCCCATGTTGGTCTTGAGCAGGTCGTCCCGGCTCATGCCCGGCTTGCGGGCGATGCCGGAGGTGATGACGACGACATCCGAACCCGCGGTCTCATCGTAGCCGTTGCTCCCGACGACGCTGGTGTCGAAGCCGAGCACCGGGCCCGACTGCATCAGGTCCAGCGCCTTGCCCTGCGGCAGCCCCTCGACGATATCGACGAGCACGATGTCCGCGTAGTCGCGGGTCGCCAGCACCTGCGCGACCGCCCCGCCGACCATCCCCGCGCCGACCACCGTGACCTTCGGTCGTCCCTGCCACGCCATCGTCATCAGCTCCGCAACCGCACGTGCAACGGGCGCGCGAGCGCGCACCCCGCGCCGCAGCCTCACCCGGCCGGGCGCGGCCGGATGATAGCATGGGGTTCCAGCGATCCGGGCCGCGCCGCGGCCCCATCCACCCCGCATTCAGGAGGCGTGCTCACGATGCCCGGCGACGCCAGCCAGACGTTCACCGTTCCGTTCGGACGGGGCCACGTCTCCTTTTCGTTCCCGCCGGGCATCACCGCCAGCGTCGTCGGCACCCGCCCGGCGGAGCCGCTCGCGGACCCGCCGGGCGCGGCGCGCGAAGCCGTGCGAAATCCCCTCGGGTCGGCGCCGCTGCGGGACTTGGCGCGCGGGAAGCGCAACGTTGTCATCGCGGTGACGGACGCCACCCGCGCCTGCCCGGACCACCTGCTCGTTCCGCCGATGCTGGAAGAACTGGCGGCCGCCGGGGTGCCCGACGACGCGATCACCCTGCTGGTCGCGGTCGGCGCCCACCGGGCCAGCACCGAGGCCGAAAAGCGCGAAAAGCTGGGCGACGCGATCGTCGATCGCTACCGGGTGCTGGACCACGACGGGGCCGACGACGCGAACCTCGTTTCCGTGATGGATGGCCCGAACGGCGTCCCCTTCCGCGTCTCGCGGCTGGCTACGGAGGCCGACCTCCTGCTTTCGACCGGGGTGGTCGAGCCGCACCAGTACGCCGGGTTCAGCGGCGGCGGCAAGACGGTCGCCATCGGCTGCGGCGACGAGGGCACGATCGCCTGGACGCACGGCCCCGCGATGCTGGACCGGGAGGGCGTGCGGCTGGCGCAATTGGCCGGCAATCCGTTCCAGGACGCCGTACGCGCCGTCGCGCAGGCGGCAGGGCTCGCGTTCGTCGGCAACGCCGTGCTCGACGACGACGGCCGGGTCGTCTTCCTCGCCTACGGCGCGCCGGAGGCGGTGCAGGACCACCTGGCGAACTTCGCCCGGCCGCTCTTCACGGTGCCGATCCCGGAGCAGGTGGACATCGCGGTCGCCGGGGTCGGCTATCCGAAGGACGCCAACCTCTACCAGGCGAGCCGGGCGGCGAGCTACCTCCAGTTCGCGCCGACGCCGGTCGTGCGCCGGGGCGGGGTCATCGTAATCCCGGCGGCGTGCCCCGAGGGCGCGGGCGAAGGAGTCGGCGAGCAGCGGTACCTCCAGGCGATGAGCGCGCCGGGAGGGGTCGCCGGGGTCATCGAGCGGGCCCGCCGCGACGGCATCAAGCCCGGCGAGCAGCGCGCCTACGTGATGGCCCGGGTGTTGGAAGACGTGTCGGTGATCGTCGCCGGGGTCGAGGATCATGAGACGGCGCGGGCGGTCGGGTTCATCCCGGCCCGCGACCTCGACCAAGCGCTCGCGCTGGCGTCGGAGCGGGTCGGAGTGCCGGCGACGGCGCTGGTCGTGCCGCACGCGCTGCTGACCCTGCCCATCGTGGAGCGGCGGCAAATCGGCGCACCAACCGGTTGACGGCGCACGTCGGCGTCTCTATACTTTCGCGGCCGGTGAGGGAGTTTTTGCCCAGGTGGCGGAATCGGCAGACGCGCTAGCTTGAGGGGCTAGTGCCCGCAAGGGCGTGAAGGTTCAAATCCTTTCCTGGGCACCGTGTACCGTTCCCGATCCACAGCGGGCGATTAGCTCAGCTGGAAGAGCGCCACGTTTACACCGTGGATGTCAGAGGTTCGAGCCCTCTATCGCCCACCGCGTTGCAGGGCTCCAGGTTCCCGGCAACCTTGCCAAGGTAGCTCAGTTGGTAGAGCTCACGACTGAAAATCGTGCGGTCCCCGGTTCGAGTCCGGGCCTTGGCACCGCGCCCCGGCTATACAGCCGGGGCGCTTTTCGTTGGTTTCGCACCCGGCCTTCGTACCGTCATCCCGAGCCTGTCGAGGGATCTCGTCCACGACTCGAGGAGTCGAGCAGCGACGAGATCCCTCGACAGGCTCAGGATGACGGAGACGACACTCAGTGCAATTCGGCGAATGCACGAACCGGGAACGTGCCTACTGCCTTGATCGGCGCGGGAACCGCGAAGAAGCGGAACCCGGCATCGGGCAGCGCCTCCAGCCCGCGCAGGTGCTCCACCACAGGGATGCCCGCCCCGAGCAGGATCGTGTGCGCCGGGCGCGAGAGGTCGCCCATGTCGTCCATATTCAGCGACTCGATGCCGACCAGCGCCGCCCCGGCATCGCGCAGGAACTCCGCGCCGGCGCGGGTCAGGAACGGGAAACCGCTGAAGTAGTCCGGGGTCCGCCAATGGGCGCTCCAGCCGGTGTCCAGCAGGACGGCGCGCCCGGCGACGTCCAGACCGGCCAGCAAATCGGGTCCGATCCCCCGCTCCGTCCGGCCGCGCGCGCGGACGACAATGCCGGGAACGCTGGCGATCCGCTCCAGCGGCAACTCGCTGATGTCGATGCCGTCGGCGAAGCGGTGGAATGGCGAGTCGATGTAGGTGCCGGTGTTGCCGACCAGTTCGATCTTCTCGATCTCGAACTCGGCCTGCCCCTGGTAGAGCTCGCGCGAGCGCTCGCGGGAGAGGAAATCGCAGACGACGGGTCCGGGCAGGCCCGGATAGGTTTCCATCCCGGCTTCGATGCGGTGGCTCAGGTCGATCCGCGTCCGCTCGCTCATCCATGCTCCTCCGGGGTCCAGCCCTCGACCGGCAGGTCCGGCCGCTCGCCCCATTCGTTCCACGAGCCGTCGTAGTTGGCCCAGCGACCGAACCCGGCGCGGTCCAGCGCGAAGAGCACGGCGGTCGCGGTGACGCCGCCGTTGCAGTAGGCGACGACCGGGCGCTCGCCATCGACGCCACCCACAGCGAGCACGGCCCGCAATTCCTCCGGAGCCTTCCAGGAACCATTCTCGGCGACGAAGCCCTTGATCGGGATGTTGACCGCGCCGGGCACGTGCCCGCCCCGGCTGCCGCGCACGACCGCGCCGCTGTACTGTCCCGGATCGCGGGCATCGACGATGAGCGCCTTCCCGGTTCGGGAGTGTTCGTGCACGTCCGCGGCGGTCACGCGCAGTTCCGGGCGCAGCCGGGGCGTGAACGACGCCGGCTCGATGCTGGCCGGTTGGTCCGTCACGGGCCGGTTCTCGGCGGTCCAGCGAGCGAAGCCGCCGTCCAGCACCGCGACGCGGTCGTGCCCGTGGTGGCGCAAGGCCCACCAGAGCCGGGTCGCGAAGTGGCCGCCGACATGATCGACCACGACCACGTCGGTATCGTCGCCGATGCCGCGCTCCGCCATCGCGGCGGCGAACCGCTCCGGCGGCGCGACCTGCGCGGGCACCGGGTCGTCCGGGTCGGTGATGTCGGCCGTCCAGTCCACGAAGACCGCGCCGGGAATGTGCGCGGCCGCATATTCGTCGCCGGCGCCGAGGTACTCCGCGCGCTGCCTGCCGCCGCCGAGGTCGGTGGTCTTCACGTAGCCACGGATATCGACGACCCGCAGCCGAGGATCGTTGAGGTGGTGCTCCAGCCACTCGGTCGAAACCAGCGAGCCGGGCAGGATGCTCCCGCCGTGCCCGTCCCCATCGCCCATGCCGGGTTGCCCTCCCCTTCTGTCGAACGATCCTTGACAGCCTGCTGAGTCCGTGACTATACTCCCGCCCGTACGAAACGGGTCCGTGCGCGGAAGTGGCTCAGTGGTAGAGCATCTCCTTGCCAAGGAGAAGGTCGCGGGTTCGAATCCCGTCTTCCGCTCCA
>JAFAEX010000216.1 GCA_023423795.1 Chloroflexota bacterium
ACGACGAGATCCCTCGACAGGCTCGGGATGACGGCAGGTGGCGAAGCGCCTTGACATGCCCATGCTCGCGACCATGACCGGGCCAGCGTTCCCGGTCGCCGCGCACGATCGTTCAAGACTCCGCCGGACCACCCCGCTACCGTCGAGGACACGCAAGCCGCCGATCCCCGGAACGCGATCGGCGGCGCGGCGGCAACGGGGAGGACGACGGTGGAGACCCAACCCAAACGCATCTGGTGGAACGGCGAGATGGTCCCCGAGGCGGACGCGCTCGTGCCCGTCACCGCGGTCGGCTGGTCGGGCGTCGAGGGCGTCTTCGAGGGGATGCGCGGCTACCACGACTCCAACCACGACGAAGTGTTCGTCTTCCGGCTGCGCGAGCACCTCGACCGCTTTATCCGCTCGGTCAAACTGATGGGCCTGTCCTCGCGCTGGGGCCGTGATGAGCTGGCCGAGGCATGCCTGCAAACGCTGCGGGAGAACGCCTGCCGGCAGGACGTCTACCTCCAGCCGCTCGCTTACGTTCCCGGCGCGGGCGGCGGGCGGTTCTTCGAGAGCACCGAGTACGGCATCTACATCGACTGGTGGCCCGCGCCGTCGCACCTCCTCGACGACCGTGCCGAGACCGCCTGCGTCTCCTCCTACCGCCGCATCGGGGAGGACGCGATGCCGCCGCGGGTCAAGAACCTCTCCAACTACCGCAACAGCCGCCTCGCCCACCGCGAGGCCCGCCGCCACGGCTGCGACACCGCCATCCTGCTCAACGCCGCCGGCCAGGTGGCCGAAGGCCCGGGCGCATGCGTCATCCTCGTCCGCGACGGCGTCGTAATCACCCCGGACCTGACCAGCGGCATCCTCGAAAGCGTGACCCGCGACGCCGCCCTGACCCTCGCCCGCGATTCGCTGGGGATGGAGGTTCGGGAACGTCCGGTGGACCGCACGGAACTCTACGTCGCCGACGAGGTCTTTTTCGTCGGCAACGCCGTCGAGATCACCCCGATCGTGACCATCGACGGCCACGCCATCGGCGACGCCATCCCCGGCCCCGTCACCCGGCAACTTGCCGGGCTGCTGCACGACGTTGCGCGCGGAACCAGCGATCTCCACCCCGCATGGCGCACCCCGGTCGGCTTCCGCTCCCCGGCGCTGGCTCGCTAGCGGCCACCGGACCCATCGTCATCCCGCGCCTCCGCCCATCATCCCGAGCCCGTCGAGGGATCTCGTCCCTCCTCGACTCCTCGACTTCTCGACGGGCGCGGGATGACGACGCGGCGGGACTCGATGCCGACTGCAACCCGTACGCGGACCGTGACACCGGTCAGCCAATCGCCAGCATCGTGCCGCCCGCTTCCGAAGGAGTCCACCCACGATGACCGCCGTCAGGGTCGGCGCGCAATTCCACCCGCAGCACGCCACCGTCGCCCAGATGCGCGATGCCTGGCGGCGGGCCGACGCGATAGGCGCCGACACGCTCTGGATCTGGGACCACTTCTTCCCGCGCTACGGCGACCACGACGGCGCGCACTTCGAGTGTTTCGCGCTGCTGGCCGCGATGGCCGAGGTCACCGAGCGCGCGCGCTTCGGCCCGCTGGTGGCCTGCAATTCCTACCGCAACCCGAACTTGCTGGCCGACATGGCCCGCACCATCGACCATCTCTCCGGCGGGCGCTTCATCCTCGGCCTCGGCGCGGGCTGGGTCGAGCGGGACTACGCGGAGTACGGCTACGACTTCAAAACCGCCCGGGACCGGTTGCGCGACCTCGCCGCCGCGCTGCCGGTCATCGAGGACCGGCTGGCCCGGCTCAACCCCGGCCCGGTCAACGGCACGCTCCCGATCCTGGTCGGCGGCTCCGGCGAAAAGGTCACCCTGCGGCTGGCCGCCCGGCATGCCGACATGTGGAACTGCTTCGGCGACTCGGTGGAAGCCGGCCGCCTCGGCCGCGTCCTCGACGGCTGGTGCGCCCGCGAGGGCCGCGATCCGGCCGCCATCGAGCGCTCGGTCGTCTCCGCCGAACCCGGCCTGGCGGCGCTGGCGGACGACTACGTCCGCCACGGCATCACCCACCTGATCTGCCGCGTCGGCGGCCCGGACTACGACCTCTCCGTCCTGCGCGACCTCGTCGCCTGGCGGGATGCCCGGGGCGTAGCGTAAGCGCCCATCGCCCGGGGCCCGTCGAGGGGTCTCGTTCCCGGCACGCTCGTTAGGTCGTCGCCGCTCTCCCACCGGAACGAGACTCCCCGACGGGCTCGGGGCGATGCGGCTGCTGACGGCCGCGTTGGAAATCCGTGTACCGGCCACGGCCGCCCGGGGCTGAAGGCCCGGGCTACGCCAACGAAGTCCCACCGGGACTGACCACGGGCGTCGCAGCGGCCGTCGTGCTCAACCCCGGAGGGGTTTCGTTCCCGTAGCCCGGGCCTTCAGCCCCGGGCGTCTCGGTGGCCGGGCTATTCTGGCAACCGCCATCAACCCCGGGCGGCAGTGGCCGGCATCCGCGTCGATGAGGATTCCCCGGCATCCGCCGTTACGCCCGCGCCTTCGGGTCCAGCACGTCGCGCAGGCCGTCGCCGACGAGGTTGAACGCGAACACCGTCACCAGCAGCGCCAGGCCCGGTCCCAGGGAGTAGAGCGGCACCGTCGTCAGGTGGACCGTTCCCTCGCGGATCATCTGGCCCCACGTCGGTGTCGGCGGCTGCACGCCGAGCCCGACGAAACTCAAGCTGGCCTCCAGCCGGATCGCCGACGCCGTCCACAGGCTGGCGAACACCAGCAGGTCGCCGCCCACGTTCGGCAGGATGTGGGCGCGCAGGATGCGGCCGTCGCGGCTCCCGACGGAGCGCGCCGCTTCGACGTACTCCTTGCCCTTGATCGCGAGCGTCGGGCCGTAGGCGATGCGGGCGAAGCGCGGCGCGATCGTCAGCCCGATCGCGAAGATCATCGTCCACAAGCCCGGCCCCAGCACCGCCAGCACCAGCAAGCCGGTGATCAGATCCGGGAAGGCCAGCAGCACGTCGGTCAGCCGCATCAGCGCGGCATCGACCTTGCCGCCGACGTAGCCCGCGACCACGCCCATCGCGGTCCCGAGCGCCCCCCCGATCAGGACCGAGAACAGGCCCACCAGCAGGGCGATCCGCGTGCCGTAGATGACGCGGGACAGGATGTCGCGCCCCTTGTCGTCGCGCCCGAGCGGGTAGTCCCAACTCGGCGGGGCCAGCCGGTCGCGCACGCTCTGGTCCAGCGGATCGTGCGGGGCGATCCACGGCGCGGCCACCGCCACGAAGACGATGGCGAGGATCATGACGAACCCGAGCACCGCCAGCCGGTTGCTGGCGAAGGTGCGCAACGCCCGCCGCCGCTGCGAGACGAGTTGCGGCCCGTCCGCCGCATCGACGGTCGTGGGCGCGGTCACGGTCGCACTGCTCATCAGCCGTACCTGACGCGAGGATCGACCCAGGTGTAAACGAGGTCGGTCACGATGTTGATGATCACGATGATCAGCGCGTAGACCACCATGATCGACTGCAGCGTCGTGTAGTCCTTCTGCTTGGTCGCGCCGACCATCAACTTGCCCAGCCCCGGCCGCGCGAAGACCTCTTCCACCAGCACCGAACTGCCGATCAGGCTGATGGCGAAGATGCCCACCAGCGACACGATCGGGATCAGCGCCGCCCGCAGCGCGTGCTTCACGAGGACGATCCACTCCTCCAGCCCCTTGGCGCGGGCGGTCCGGATGTAGTCGTCGCTCAGGATCGCCAGCATCACCGAGCGGGTCATGCGGGCGATGTACGCGGTCTCGATCAGTCCCAGCGTGAGGGCCGGCAGCACGAGGTAGTGCAGGTTCGCCAGCGGCTCGGAGAACGGCGCCGCGCCGACCGCCGGGAACAGGTCCAGTTGGACCGCGAAGAAGAACATCAGCAGGATGCCGAGGTAGAACGACGGGAACGACAGCCCCAGCAGCGACAGGAACCGCCCGATGTAGTCCACCCCGGTGTTGCGCCGCACCGCGGTGATCACCCCGGCCGGGATGCCGAGCACCAGCCCGATCAGGATCGCCGCCAGCGTCAGTTCCAGCGTGTAGGGCAGCACGAACGCGATCTGCTCGCTGACCGGCGTCTGCGAGATCAGCGAGCGCCCGAGGTCGCCGCGGGCGAGGTCCCCGAGGAACGTCAGGTACTGCTTCCAGAGCGGCTCGTTCAGCCCCATCCGCTCGCGCAGCGAAGCCACCGCGTCGGCCGAGGCGTAGTCGCCCAGCGCCGCCACGGCCGGGTCGCCGGGCGCGACGCGGACGATGATAAAGATGATGGTGAACACGGCCAGCAGCGTCGGGATGGCGAGCAGCAGCCGCCGGCCAACGTGGCGGAGCATGGCGCCTCCTCGGGTCGCCTACGGCAAGGATCTCCAGACCACCGCGCAGAGCGGCCAACGAGCGCCGCGGCGCCGGTAAGGGTTGGGTGCGCGCATCACGTCGGCGTGGCCAGCCCCGCCGTCCCGAACATGCCGAGGGAACTCATTGCGAACCCCCGACGTGCGGAGGCGAGCCCCTCGACAAGCTCGGGACGGCGGGCCTGCGGCACGATCTGCCCGTCATCCCGTGTCCGTCGAGGGATCTCGTGCTGGCCCGAGATGGACGCGGACGAGATCCCTCGGCAGGCTCGGGATGACGGGGCTGAGAAGCGCCGGGCGCCCGTGCCTAGCGCTCCCCACCGAACGCGTTATCGCTCGACCGTCGTCAGTTCCGTGATCTGCGGGTAGAGCGCGAGGCTGGAAATCAGCTCGTGCCCGTAATCGACGCCCTGCGAGCGGGCGTACACCTGGTTCTGGAAGTGCAGCGGCATCGCCGCCATGTCCTCCAGGATCCGGATGTTGGCCTGCTTCCAGAGCTCCTCCTGCGCGGCGGGGTCGGTCTCGGCCCGCGCCTGCCGGATCAGGTCATCGATCTCGGCGTAGTGCGAGAAGTTGGTGATCGGCGCCGAACCGGTGCCGACGATCGAGTCGGACAGGAAGAAGTTGGTCAGGTAGACATCGGCGTTCGGCCGGTAGGCGACGTAGATGACGATCGGGTTGACGTTCTCGCGGATCTGGGCGTGCATCGTCGCGTGATCGACCACCGTCACGTTGACCGTGATCCCGATGTCGGCCAGTTCCGCCTGCAGCACCTCGTAGTTGGCGCGGTAGGCGGCCATCTCGGAGGTGATCAGGTTGATCTCGAACCCGTCGGGGTAGCCGGCCTCGGCCAGCAGTTCCTTCGCCCGTTCGGGGTCGTAGGCGTACTCGACCCCGGCCTCGGCGGCCTCATCCTGCGTCAGCCCGCCCGGCATCAACGACGCCGGAACCACCGAGTAGATGTTCTCCGCGACCGGCTCGCCGTACAGCGCGAGGTGCTCGTCGCGGTCGATCGCGTAGGCGATCGCCTGCCGCACCAGCGGGTTGTCCAGCGGCGCCTGCGTCACGTTGAAGTTGACGAAGGCGGCCTCGCCGACCCCGAAAACGTCGGCGATCAGGTTGCCCTCGGCGTTGATCCGCTCGACCCACTGCGCTTCCTGGAGGCCGGCGGCCGCGTCGATCTCGCCGGACTGCAGGCCGAGTTCGCGGCTCGACGGGTCGGGCATGTAGCGGACTTCGACCCCGCCCAGCTTCGGCGCGCCGCGGAAGTAGTCGTCGTTGGCGGTCAGCACCACGCTGTTCTGCGGCGTGTAGCTCTGGAACATGAACGGGCCGGTGCCGACCGGGTGGGTCTTGAAGGCGTCCTCGCCCATCGCCTCCAGCGCCGCGTTGCAGACGATGAAGCCGCCGGAGTAGTTGGCGACCTTGGGCAGGAACAGCGTCGGCGACAGCGGGGTGTCCATGGTGATCGCGACCGTGCGGTCATCGACCTTCTCGACCGTCATCCCGGCGTAATCGCCGGCGAAGGCCGAGCGCTCGCTGTCGGCGGAGCGCTGCAGGGAGGCGACCACGTCGTCCGCCGTCAGCGGGGCGGCCTCGGAGTCCGGCCCCGGGTGGCACATCACGTCGTCGCGCAGCTCGAAGGTCCAGACCTGCTTGCCGTCCACCTCTTCCGGTTCGGGGATGGCGACCGCGAGGTCGGGTTCCATCTCGGCGCTGTTGCCCGGGACGTAGCGGACCAGCCCGTTGAAGACCATGTCCACCACGGTGCGGTCCTGCGTGCCGGAGGCGCTGTGCGGGTCGAGCGTGGCCAGGTCGGCGGCGTTCACCCCGAACCGCAGGACCGGGCGGTCGCCGTCCTGCGCCAGCGCGCGGCCCTCGCTGGCCAGCGGCGCCAACGGGAGCATCAGCGCCAGTCCCATCGCGGCGCCGAGCAAGCGTCGTCTGTCCATCTCGGTAGACCCCCTCACCGGCGGCGGGGCCGGCGATCGTTCGGGCAGGAACGCCCCGGCACCTTCTCCAACGAGGATGCCGCGAAATGGAGCCCGGAGCGGGATGCGAGACCAGCCCCGCCGGGCGAAGAGTCATGGTAGACCGGATCGCGCCGCCGCGAAACCCCGGAATGCGCCGGGAACCGTTTGCACAATTCGTCGATGGCAGAAACCAGTCGGGGGTTCGGTCCGTGATCGGCGAGCGCTTCGCCCTGCCCAGCGGGCCCGCCCGCGAGTCGGCGGCGGTTGCCAAATCGGATCAGCCGCCGACCTCGACCGCCCGCGAAGTGGCGCCTGTTCCGGAACCCCGCAGCCCAGCCCCGGCCCGTCGGCGCAGTCCAAGCAACCGGCGCAACCCAATCCGTCGGTGCGACCCGACCCGACGGCGCAGCCCAACCCGACGGCGCAGCCCAACCCGCCGGCACGACCCGACCCGCCCCGTCATCCCGAGCCTGTCGAGGAATCTCGTCCTCCGCGGCAACCCGCTGATGACGGCCGAATGATGGACGAAACCCGCTCTTGTCGTGCTGCCGATGCGCGTCGGACCCCGTCCGTGCCCAGCCCCGGAGGGGTTTCGTTCCCGTAGCCAGGGGTTTCAACCCCGGGCGGGCGCGGCCGGTGGCCGGATCAATTGGGCAACCGCCATCAACCCCGGGCCGGCGTCGCCGGTACCCGCATCAAATAGGCAACCGCCATCAACCCCGGACCTCCCGCCCCGCCCCGCGATTGACGCCGCGCCCCGGCCGCTATAGCGTCCGCTCCTCGTGAGGCCGGTCCCGCGCGACCGGGCTCGATCGCCGGAAAGGACCCCGCCCGCCGTGTCCACTCCTCCCCCGCTCCTCGACCCCCGCGATTCGTTCCAACTCGGCGTCTGCCACTACCCCGAGCACTGGCCCCGCGACCGCTGGGAGGCCTATGCCCGCCAGTTCCGCGACCTCGGCATCGGCTACGCCCGCATCGCCGAGTTCGCCTGGAGCCGGATGGAACCGCGACCCGGCGAATTCGACTGGGGCTGGCTGGACGACGCCATCGAGGTGCTGCACGCCGCCGGGCTGAAGGTCATCCTCTGCACGCCCACCGCCACCCCGCCCGCGTGGCTCATCCGCGCCCACCCCGACATCCTGCCGTTCGACGAGCAGGGCCGCCGCCGCAACCACGGCGGGCGCAAGCACTACGACCACGCCAGCCCCGTCTACCGCGAGCATTCCCGCCGCATCACCCGCGAACTGGCCGGGCGATACGGCCAGCATCCCGCCGTCGTCGGCTGGCAAACCGACAACGAGTTCGGCTGCGCCGAAACCGGCCGCTCGTGGGGCGGCGCCAGCGCGATCGCGTTCCGGGAGTGGCTGGCAGGAAAATACGCGGGCGACGTCGACGCGCTCAACGAGGCATGGGGCAACGTCTTCTGGAGCCAGGAGTACGGCGACTTCGGACAAATCGACCCGCCGACCCTCACCTGCGATTTCCGCAACCCTTCCCACGTGCTCGACTTCTACCGCTTCGCCTCGGACGCCGTCGCGACGTTCCAGGAAGAGCAGGTCGCCATCCTGCGCGACCTGTCGCCGGGCCGCTGGGTCACGCACAACTTCATGCGCTTCTTCGACGAGTTCGACCACTACCGCGCCGCCGAATGCCTCGACTTCGCCTCGTGGGATTCCTACCCCACCGGCGGCGTCGAACTTTCCGCCCTCTCGCCTGACGAGAAAGCCCGCCGGGCGCGCACCGGCGACCCCGACCTCGTCTCGCTCAACCACGACATCTACCGAGGACTGAAGGGCGACAAACGCGGTTGCTGGGTGATGGAGCAGCAGGTCGGCCAGATCAACTGGGCCGCCAACAACCCGCTGCCTGCCCCGGGCGCGGTCGCGCTCTGGACCGCGCAAGCGTGGGCGCACGGCTGCGACGCCGTCTCCTACTTCCGGGACCGCGCGGCCACGATGGCGCAGGAACTGATGCACTCCGGCCTGCTGCGCCACGACGAGACGCTGGACCGCGGCGGCCTCGAAGTGGCAGGGCTGGAGCTGCCGGGCCGCCCGAACGACAACGTACGCACCCCGGTCGCGCTGCTGTTCGACTACGAAAGCCTCTGGATCCAGGACGAGCAGCCGCACGCCGAAGCGGCAAAGGCGTGGGAGCAGGTGCTGCTCTTCTACCGCGCGCTGCGCTCGCTCGGGGCGGACGTGGACGTGCGCCACCCGGAGCAGGACCTGTCCGGCTACCGGCTGCTGGTCGCCCCGGCGATCCAGTTGATGTCGGCACGGCGGGCGGCCTACCTGTCGGAGGCGGTCGCAAACGGCGCGCTGCTGGTGGCAGGCCCGCGCTTCGCCTACCGTACCGAAACCGGCCGGGTCCACGAGGACGGCCAGCCAGGACCGTTGCGCGACCTGCTGGGCATGAGCCTGCTGAACTTCGACGGCATGCGCCCCGGCCTCTCCTGCTCCGCCGGCGGCCACCCGGTCGAGACCTGGGCCGAAGCCTACCGGCCGCACGGCGCGGACGCGCTGGCCCGCTACGACGACGGTCCGCTCGCCGGCGAAGCGGCGGCAACGCGCCACGCCAACGCCATCGCCATCGGCGCATGGAGTCCCGGGCTGGTGCGCGCCCTACTGGCGGATGCCCTGTCCGAAATCGGCCTCCCTGTGCTGGACCTGCCGGAGGGCGTGCGCGTCGCCCGCCGCGGCGCCAGCGCCTGCTGGATGAACTTCAACCAGCACCCGGCCGCCCTCCCGGACGGGACCGTGCTGCAACCCGTGGCCTTCGAGGTGCGAATGGGATAGCACGAACCCCGCGGCGACGGGGATGCGGGATCGCACGAAGGGGGGTACGAACACCTCGGGAAAGGCATATGATGGGGACCCGGCAACCGGCCGGGTCGGCGAAAAGGAGGAGCACGCCGTGGGCATCATCTCCTGGCTGATCTTCGGGGCGCTGGCGGGCTGGGTCGCCAGCATGATCACGGGCAACAACGCCCGGCAGAACTGGCTCGGCAATATCATCGTCGGCATCGTGGGCGCGCTGATCGGCGGCTTCCTGTTCTCGCTGATCGGCGGCTCGGTCAACTTCGACTGGAACATCGGCGCCTTCATCGTCGCGGTCATCGGCGCGGTCGTGCTGCTGCTGATCGTCGGCGCGATCCAGGGCCGCCGCGCCTGACGCGCCGCCCTGCCGCGGCGGGGCCAAGACCAATACGGTGAACCGCCGCCCGGATCGTGATCCGGGCGGCGGTTGTCTTTTCTGCCCGGCGCGTCCAATACCGCCAGGCGGCCGGTACGGCACGGGAACCAGCGGACGCCATCGGCGAACGGCATCGAGCCAGGCTCGCCGGGGAGCACGGAGGCCCCCCGTGCTCCCCGGCAGCGCCCGTAGGCGTCCGTACATCTATGCCAATCCGTTACGCCGTGGGTACACTCCCGCGGGAAGCGCGGGCCGGGCCGGCGGGGTTGCCGATCCGGCCGGCGCGGCCGCTCACAGATCGAGGAGGTCGAACGTGTCGTTGTCGATGCCAGGAGCCGAACCGACGATCCGCCGCGCCGTGCTGTCGGTGCGCGGGCTGGCGCTCGCCGGGATGCTCGGCGCCGCGACCATCGGCGGCGTCGCCGCGCAGGAGGCCACGCCCGACGCGATGGCCGCCGCCTGCACGCCGCCCGCCGCCACCGAAATGATCGCCGCCGAGGCCTCGCCGGCCTCCGACGCCGCAGCCGAGACCGGCGCCGCCACCCCCGCCTCGGAGGAGGTCGCCGCCGCCGCCCAGGCCGCCGCCGAGAACTTCATCGCCTGCTGGAACAGCGGCGACCTCGGGGCCACCCTCGGGCTGGTCACCCCCAATCTGCTGCAAACCAGCTTCGGCCTCGCCGACGCCATGGCCGCCGAAGCCGCCCTGCCGCAGCTCGACCTCGGCCCGATCACCCTGCTCGAGGTCGGCGACGTTTCGACCTGGGACGACGGCCGCGTCAGCATCGACGTCGGCTACGCCCGCGGCGACCACCAGCACGTCGATGCCCGCTGGCTCCTCGTCGATCGCGACGGCCAGCTCCTGATCGACGAGGAGCAGTTGCGCCTGCTGGACGTCGAGGGCGACAAGGCGTTCATCTCCTTCTCGGTGGCCGACGACGCCACGCCGTTGGCCTTCGACCAGTCCACCGAGGTGGCGTCCCCGCCGGTGCTGATGCTCACCGCCATCAACAACGGCGCCGAGCGGCACGTCTTCTACGTCGTCGCGCTGCCGGGCGGCGAGGGCACCCCGGTGCCGGGCGACCTGCTCGCCGACGGCACGGTCATCGGCGTGGTCGCGGTGGCCCCGGGCGACCGCGAAGAACTGGCCCTCGTCGAACTGCCGGTCGGCTCCTACGCGGTCGTCGATCCGGCCGTCGAAGGATCGGCGGCCACCATGGCGGTCATCCCGCCGGCCGAGTAACCAGGCTCCGGGCGGGGCGGCGGTTCGGGCACGACGCCCAACCGCCGCCCCGCGGGTTCGGAAGCACGCGGCGAACCGAAACGGGCCGGTTCGCCGTACACTGACGCAGGGTTCCATTTCAGGGAACTGGTGGACGGCGGCAACGGGGCCGCCTCCCCGCATGACCGGTCGCGCCGGATGGCGGCCGATGGCAAAGGAGCACACCTCGATGGCGGACACCACCCACCGCGGGCAGTTTTCCGACCTCTACTCCCGGCTCAAGGCGGGCAAGATCGACCGCCGCCAGTTCACCATGCGCGCGCTGGCGCTCGGCGTCGGCATGCCGATCATCTCGTTCGTGCTGCGGGCGCAGGACGCCTCCGCGCGCGGCATCCGCCACCGCGGCTGGGGCCTCGCCGCCCAGGGCGGCGCGGCGGCGCGCCCGTCCGTCGGCACCGACGGCAAGACCCGCGGCGAAGGCGGCGAACTCAAGCTGATCCAGTGGCAGGCGCCGACGATCCTCTCGCCGCACGTCGCCACCGGCACCAAGGACTACCTCGCGGCCTCGATCACCCTCGAGCCGCTGATGAACTACCTGCCGGACGGCACGCTGGTCCCCAACCTCGTCACCGAGGTGCCGTCGGTCGCAAACGGCCTGCTGGCCGAGGACCTCTCCGGCGTCACCTACAAGCTGCAGGAAGGCGTGGTCTGGAGCGACGGCGAGCCGTTCACGGCCGACGACGTGGTCTTCACCTGGCAGTGGATCATGAACCCGGACAACGCGTCCGTCTCCTCCGGCGTCTACTCGGTCATCGCCGATGCGGTCGCCGTCGATCCGCTGACCGTCCAGATCACCTTCACCCAGCCGAACGCCAACTGGTTCGAGCCGCACACCGGCGTCACCTGGGGCTTCGTCTACCCGAAGCACGTCCTCGACGTCGAGGACGCCAAGGCCGCCCACGACGCGTTCCTCCAGAAGCCGGTCGCCACCGGGCCGTTCGTGGTCGAAAGCTTCACCCCGAACGACCAGGTCACCTACGTGGTCAACGAGAACTACCGCGAGCCGACCAAGCCCTACTTCTCCAGCGTCAACCTCAAGGGCGGCGGCGACGCGGCCTCGGCGGCGCGCGCCGTGCTCCAGACCGGGGACTACGACTTTGCCTGGAACCTGCAGGTCGAGCCGCAGATCCTGGCCGAACTCGAACAGGGCGGCAAGGGCACGCTGGTCGTCGCCCGCGGCACCTCGGTCGAGCGCATCGAAATGCAGTTCGCCGACCCGAACACCGAGGTCGATGGGCAGCGGGCCGAGGTCAACACCGTCAACCCGGTCATCGGCGACCTCGCGGTGCGGCAGGCGATCAACCTCGCCGTCCAGCGCGACGTGATCTCCAACCAGCTCTACGCGGGCGAGGAGTTCGAGCCGCCGACGGCGAACATCCTGGCCGGCATCCCCTCGATGGAGTCCCCAAACACCTCGTGGGAGTTCAACATCGAGCAGGGCAAGCAGATCCTGGAGGACGCCGGCTGGACCGGCAGCCCGGTGCGCGCCAAGGACGGCGTCGAACTCAAGATCACCTACACGACCTCGATCAACTCGGTGCGCCAGAAGACGCAGGCGATCGTCAAGCAGGCGCTGGAGCAGATGGGCTTCAGCGTCGAGCTGCGCCAGGTCGATTCCGGCATCTTCTTCGACGGCTCGCCGGGCAACGAGCAGAACATCAACCACTTCTACAACGACCTGCAGATGTACACCAACAACGCGACCACGCCGTTCCCGGTCGCCTACATGATCGGCTGGTACGCCGGCCCGGACAACGAGAACGTCGCCCAGAAGGCGAACTCCTGGAACGGCCAGAACTACAGCCGGTTCGTCAACGCCGAGTTCGACGAACTGTTCGACCAGGTCCGGCTGGAGACCGACCTCGAAGCCGCCGCCGAAATGTTCATCCGCCTCAACGACATCATCATCGAAGAGGTGGCGGTGGTCCCGATCGTCAACCGGTCGGCCGACACCTACGCCATCTCCACCACGCTGGTCAACGACAACGTCGCGGTCGGCCCGTTCGACACCGACTACTGGAACATCGCGAACTGGGTGCGCGCCGAATAACGCTCGACCCAATTCACGGCAACGACGAGGCCCGGCGGGAAAACCCGCCGGGCCTCGTCGTGTGCCTGTCCGGTTGAACCGGACGAATGGGCGGGAGGTCCGTGGCCGGCCCTCCCGCGACCGCTATTCCCCGATGCAGATGATGTGCAACTTGGCGTTGGTCGTGCCGCCGCGCATCGACTCAATCCCGAGCTTCCAGCGGACATCGCTGACCGGGTAACTGGCGAGGATGGCAACGATGCCGCTAGCCTCCACCCCGCCCGAGACGACGCGGTACCCGTCGGGGCAGGACTGCTCGAACCACATCGAGGCGTTGGCGCTGTGGACCTGCTGCTGGCTGGTGGTGACACGGATGGTGTTGCCGCCACCGCCACCGCCGCCACCGGCGGGGCCGGGCGGGCCCTGCGGACCGGTCGGGCCGACGCCCGCGGGACCGGTGGGGCCGGTCGCGCCGGACGGCCCGGCCGGGCCCTGCTGCCCAGCCTGCCCCGGTTGCCCCTGCGGCCCTTGCGGTCCCTGCGGACCTTGGGGACCCTGTTCGCCGCGCTCCCCCCGTTCGCCGCGTTCGCCTTGCTGCCCCGCTTGGCCAGCCTGCCCCGGCTGGCCCTGCGGCCCCGGCTGGCCTTGCGGTCCGGCCGGACCCTGCTCGCCGCGCTGGCCTTGCTCGCCGCGCTGGCCTTGCGGTCCTTGCTCTCCCTTCGGTCCCTGCGGTCCCTGGGGTCCCTGTTCCCCCTTCTGCCCCGGCTGGCCTGGCTGGCCCTCCGGTCCGGGTTGGCCTTGCGGGCCGGGCTGCCCTTGCGGGCCGGCGGGACCCTGCTCCCCGCGCTCGCCCTTCGGCCCCTGCGCGCCCTGTTCGCCCTTCTGGCCCTGCGGCCCGACTTCGCCCTTTTGACCTGGCTGGCCCTGCGGCCCAGCATCGCCCTTCGGCCCCTGCGGACCCGCCGGGCCGATCGTGCCATCGGCGCCGGACAACCCGCGCGGCCCGGTGGCACCCTGCGCCCCGGTGGCTCCGGCCGCGCCCTGTTCGCCACGCGGCCCGGC
>JAFAEX010000205.1 GCA_023423795.1 Chloroflexota bacterium
TCCCTCGACAGGCTCGGGATGACGGGCTGGTCATCAGGCTCGGGATGACGGGGCCTGCCTACCCCAGCGCCCGCTCCAGGTCGTCCCACAGGTCCTCGACGTCTTCGAGGCCGACGGAGAGGCGCAGCAGGGCGGGGTCCGCCATCTCGCCGGCCCAGCGGGCGCGCCGCTCGATCAGCGATTCGACGCCGCCGAGGCTGGTGGCGGGCACCCAGACGCGGCAGGCGGGCGGGACGGCCGACGCGGCGTCGGCCCCGCCGGCGACCACGACCGAGAGCATGCCGCCGAAGCCGCCGGTCATTTGGCGCATCGCCGCGGCGTGGCCGGGATCGTCCGGCAGGCCGGGGTAGTGGACGCGGACGACCTGCGGGTGGGCGGCCAGCCGCCGGGCGATCTCCAGCGCGCTTTCCGATTGGCGGCGGACGCGCAGCGGCAGCGTTTGCAGGCCGCGCCGGGCCAGCCAGCAGGAAAAGCCGTCCGGCTGGGTGCCGTACGAATTGCGGCGGGCGCGCAGGCGGGCCGCGAGACCGGCGTTCGCGCAGATCACCGCGCCCAGCAGGAGGTCGCTGTGGCCGCCGATGTACTTGGTGGCCGAGTGCATGGAGGCGAGCGCGCCGAAGCGCAGCGGCTGTTGCAGGATGGGGGAGGCGAAGGTGTTGTCGCAGACCCACGGCACGCCGCGCCCGGCGGCCAGATTCCCGAGCGCGGCGAGGTCGGCGACGGCGATCAGCGGATTGGTCGGCGTTTCGGTCCAGAGCAGCGACGCGCCCTCCAGCGCCTGCGCCATGCTCCCGAGGTCGGTCGGGTCCGCGAGGCGCAACTCGATGCCGTAGCGGGGAAGGTGCTCCTCGGCAAAGCGGCGGATGCCGTAGTAGGTGTCCGGCGGCATCACGACGGCGGTGCCGGGCTTGGCCTCGTCGAGCAGGGCGACGGCGGCCGCGATGCCGGCGTTGAAGGCGACGGCGTCGGCCCCGCCTTCGAGGCCGGCCAGCGCCCGCTCCAGCGGCCCGAAGGCGGGGCTGCCGCCGCGCGCGTACGAGAACGCGCCGGGCGCGATCTCCCCCGGTTGGACGAAGGTGCTGGAGACGTGGATCGGCGGGGCGACCTCGTCCCCCGGTTCGTGTTCGACGCCGCCGCGGACGGCGACGGTATCCGGGCGCAACGGGCGGTCGGGCATGGAACCTCCGGCGACGTGGCGAGTAGCGAGTGCCGAGTGGCGAGCGATGGGCGGGCGCTGCCGTTGGCCGAACCCGGCGGATGCGGGCGGGACTATACTCGCCGGGTTGTCCGTGCGCCGCTCGTCTCCCCGGCACCCGGCACTCGGCACTTTTCACTCGCAGCGCCACGGAGAGAGCAGGCATGTCCGATCCCGTCCCCGCGAACGTCCGCGTCCGCTTCGCGCCGAGCCCGACCGGGCTGCTGCACGTCGGCGGCGGGCGGACGGCCCTGTTCAACTGGCTGCTGGCCCACGGGCAGGCGCGGCGGCTGGGCGGGACCGGCGCGTTCCTGCTGCGGATCGAGGATACCGACCGCAACCGGCTGGTCGAAGGGGCCGAGCAGGGCATCTTCGACGTGCTGCGCTGGTTCGGGCTGGAGTGGGACGAAGGGCCGGACGTGGGCGGGCCGCACGCGCCCTACCGGCAGTCGGAGCGGTCCGCGCTCTACCGCGAGGCCGCCGAGCGGCTGGTGGCGGAGGGCGCGGCCTACCGCTGCTTCTGCACCCCGGAGCGGTTGCAGCAGGTGCGCGAGGCGCAGGCCGCCCGCAAGGAAGCGCCGGGTTACGACCGCCACTGCCGAAATCTGCCGGAGGACGCGATCGCGGCGAATCTGGCGGCGGGGATGCCGCACGTGATCCGGTTCGCGATGCCGCGCGAGGGGGAGACGGTCGTCCACGATCTGCTGCGGGGCGACATCACCTACCAGAACGCGAACCTCGAAGACCTCGTGCTGCTGAAGTCGGACGGCTTCCCGACCTACCACCTCGCCAACGTGGTGGACGACCACGACATGGAGATCACCCACATCCTGCGCGGGGAGGAGTGGATTCCGACGGCGCCGGTCCATTTGCAGTTGTACAAGGCGTTCGGCTGGGAGCCGCCGAAGCTGGCGCACATGCCGCTGATCCTCGCGCCGGGCGGCGGCAAGCTCTCCAAGCGGCACGGCTCCACCGCGATGGAGGAGTTCCGCAAGGACGGCTACCTGCCCGAGGCGCTGATGAACTACCTCGCGCTGTTGGGCTGGAGCCTCGACGGCACGACCGAGGTCTTTTCCAGGGAGGACCTGCTGGCCCACTTCACGCTGGAGCGGGTCAACCCGTCGCCGGGCACGTTCGACTACGCCAAGCTGCGCTGGTTCAACCAACACTACATCAACCACATCCTGACGCTGGAGGACCTGACCGGGCGGGTGATGCCGTTCCTCGCCGCGGCCGGGCTGGTCGCGCCGGAGGCGGCGGACGACCCGAACCACCCGGACCGCGCCCGCGTGCAACCGGCGGTCGCGCTGCTGAAGGACCGGCTGGAAACGCTGGCCGAGGCCCCGGACCTGCTCGGCTACTTCCTGCGCGACGATCTGGAACCCTACGACCCGGCCCTGCTGGTCCCGAAGAAGACGACGCCGGCCGAGGCGCTGGCGATGCTGGAAGCGGTGGCACGGGTGCTGCCGGAGGTCGATCTCGCCGACGAGGCGGCGGCCGAGGCGCGGTTCCGGGCGTTGGCCGACGAACTGGGCGTCAAGGCCGGCAACCTGTTCATGCCGATCCGGGTGGCGGTCACCGGGCGCACGCAGTCGCCGGGGTTGTTCGCGACGATGCGGGTGATCGGCAGAGAGCGTTGCGCGGCGCGGATCGAGGCGGCGACCGAGGCGCTGCGGCGGGCGGACGCGCAAGCGGCCTGACGCGCCGAGGGCCGGTCGCGAACGATTCGCGGCCGGCCTTCGGCAGAGGAATGCGGAGCGAGGGCGCCGGCGATGGCTGTCGGCTCAGCGCCCTCGGGAGATGATCGAAGGGATCAGGCGCAACTGACTTCGACGGTCAGCGTGCCGCTGTTGTCAGAGTACACCTTGTCGGCGTACCGGAGTTGCAGCGAGCGTCCCTGGCCGGTGACGATCTGTTCGTAGGTATGGCCGGTGGTGTAGGAGCCCCACAGGTTCGGGCTGCCGCCGTCCACCGTCAGGCCGAGGCGCACGCCCTCGAACTCGAGCACGGGCTTGGTCGGGTCATTGAAGGGGAACGACGCGACGGCGTCGTTGCCGAACTCGGCGTTGGTGGCCCAGAACCCGGAGGCGACGAGCCGGTAGCGCTGTCCGCTCTTGAGGTTCGGGGTGGTGGCCGTGCCGCCGGTGGCGGGCACGGAGACCTGGGCGACCACCGTGCCGGGCTTGCACGTCTTGTTGGGCTTGTTGGGCTTGTTCGGCTTGTTCGGCCGCTTCTTTTTCTTCGCCGCGATGTCGGCGATGGCCGCGCCACCCGCCGCCGTGGCGACGAGGCCGGCGGCGAGGCCGCGAATCACGCCGCGGCGGCTCGCGCCGGCGGCAAGGGTCCGGGTCAACCGGTCGAACTGGGAATTCTCCACGGGAACAGGCTCCTCGTATGGTTGTCGGGACCGGTGCATCCGGACCGCGAATCGTGGGGTCGTGTCGTGTTGTCGGGTGGACGGCGGGCGCTCGCCCGCCGCCGTGGGTTCGGCGCCTAGGACATCGGCGGGGCGACGATGCCGCGCCCGGCCGCCTTCCAGGCGTTGAGGCCGCCGTCGAGGTGGGCGACGTTGTCGTAGCCCATCCGGCGGAGGGTGTCGGCGGCGAGCGCCGAGCGGCCGCCGGAGGCGCAGTGGAGGATGATGCGGCGGGCCGGGTCGAACTCGGCCCGGTGGTAGGGGCTGGTCGGGTCGGCGTAGAACTCGATCATGCCGCGCGGGGCGTGGATCGCCCCGGCGATCGTGCCGTGCTGCGCCAGCTCGGCCGGTTCGCGCAGATCGACCAGGAGCGCGCCCGCCGCGACGTCGGCGGCGACCTGGTCGGCGGAGAGGTTCTCGACGCGTTGCTTGGCGTCGGCGACGAGGGCCGCGGCCGTCGTCGCCATCGTGGTCGTCATCGTCGTCTCCGTATCCAGTCGTGGTCCTGTGTCCGCGCGCCGTCGGGCGGCGGTGGAATGGGGGCGCGTCGGGGCGCCCCGGCGTCGGGTCGAACAGGTGGCCACCTGATGCCGGCCCGTGCTGCGTTGGGAAGACTCCCCGGCCGGCGGACACAGCATGGCGGCTGGCAGCGCCGCGGCCATCCTCCGAACCGACGATGTTTCGCATGGAGATCGGGTGGACACCGGACAGCGGACACCGGCGCGGCGGCGATCGTGCCGAGTGGCGAGTGGCGAGTGCCGAGTGCCGAGTGGTCGGAGCCCCGTCATCCCGAGCCGGCTGAGGGATCTCGGCTCGACTCCTCGACTTCTCGACTCGCCGGCGCTAGGCGAGCCGGTGGCGGTGGGCGTAGGCGGCCGCCTTCGCGCGGGAATCGACGCCGATCTTGGCGTAGATGTGGGCGACGTGGCTGGCCACCGTGGTCGGGCTGATGAACAGCCGCTCGGCGATGGACCGGTTGTTTTCGCCGGCGGCGAGCAGGCGCAGCACCTCGCGTTCGCGCGGGGTCAGGGCGTGGTGGCCGGGCGCCGGTTCCGCGCCGGGCGTCGCGTGCGCCGTGCCGGCCGGAAGGGCGAGGGCGAGGGCGAGGGCCTCGGCCATGGCGTCCGGCCAGGGCGTCGCTTGCCCGGTGGCCCAGCGTGCGGCGAAGGCGGCGTCGCCGAGGTCGTGCCGGAGCGCGGCCACGATCGGGGCGAAGTAGGCCCGTTCGCTCGGGGGGAGGGGGAAGCCCATCTCGTCGCGCAGGGCCGCCATCGCGGCGAACAAGCGGACCGCGGCATCCGGGTCGCCGGCGGCGGCGGCGACGCGCGCCAGGCCCTCCACCCCGATGGCGACGTCGCCGAGGTTGCCGCGGGCGTGGCCGAGGTGGAGCCCTTCGCGCAGCCGGGCCGCCGCGCCGGCGAGGTCGCCGGAATCGGCGGTCGCCAGGCCGTCGTTGATCAGGATCATCGGCACGAGCCAGTCCCAGCCGTACTCCCGCGCCAGCGGCAAGACCTCGGCGGCCTGGCGCATGGCGGCCGCGTGGTCGCCCTGGATCCAGGAGATGCAGGCCCGGTTGTGCATGGCCAGCACCATCGCCTCGGTTTCGCCGACGGCGCGCGCGGCGTCGAGGCCGGCTTCCAGGCTGGCGATCCCGCGGTCGAAGTCGCCCAGTTCGACCAGTTGGGCCGAGAGGTTGATGAGCGAATAGGCTTCCGCCGTCCGGTCGCCGACTTCCCGCGCCAGCGCCAGCCCTTCTTCGTGCCAGGCGAGAGCCCGCTCGATCCGGGTGAGGTACCAGGCCAGCGTGCCCGCGCCGAGGAGCGCCCGGATGCGGTCCGCCGCCGGGGCGTCGCGGCCGAGGTCGAGGGCGAGTTCCAGCCAGCGGTGGCCCTCGTCGGTGTAGTTGTGTTCCTGCCAGAACGGCCAGAGCGAGCCGGCCATCCGCAGGAGGCGGCGACCGTCGTTGCGCGCGGCGAACCACGAGAGCGCGGCGCGCAGGTTCGGGTGCTCCCGTTCCAGCAGCGCGACCCAGGGGGCGGCGCCCGGCTGCTTGGCGCGCGGCCCGGCGTCCTCGGCGAAGGCGAGCGCCCACTCGGCGTGTTGCCGGCGCGCGTTTTCCTCCTCGCCGCTGGCCGCCAGTTCTTCCAGCCCGAACTCGCGGATCGTCTCCAGCATCACGTAGCGCGTCTCGCCGTCCTCGACGGTTTCGGCGCGGACGAGGCTGTGGTCGATCAGGGAGGCGATCGACTCCTCGACTCCCGACGACTCCTCGACTGCGCGCAGCGAAAAACCGCCGACGAAGACGGCGAGGCGGCGGAAGAGGGCGCGTTCGTCGTCGGTGAGCAGGTCGTAGGACCAGGCGATCGCGTCGCGCATGGTGCGGAGGCGTGCGGGGACGTCGCGCGGGCCATCGACGAGCAGGGGTAGCCGCCGGTCGAGGCGGGCGAGCAAGGCGGCCGGCGACAGCACCTTCACCCGCGCCGCCGCCAGTTCGATGGCGAGCGGCAGGCCGTCGAGGTGGCGGCAGATGTCGGCGACCGTGGCCGCGTTCTCCGGGGTGAGGTGGAAGGCATCCTGCGCCGCGTGCGCCCGCTCGGCGAAGAGGCGGACGGCGGCGGAGTCCGCGGCATTGGACGACGCATCCCCGGACGGCGTGGCGAACCCGAGCGGCTGCACGGCCACTTCGCGCTCGCCGGAGACGCGCAGGCGGACGCGGCTGGTGACCAGCACGGTGAGGTTCGGGCAGGCGGCCAGCAGCCCGGCGACGAGCGGCGCGGCGTCGATGACCTGTTCGAAGTTGTCGAGCACCAGCAGCAGGTCGAGGTCGTGGAGGGCCGCTTCCAGCCGGGCCGCGAGGGCGTCGCCGCCGCCTTCGCGGACGCCGAGGGCGTGCGCGATGGTCGCCGCGACCAGCGCCGGGTCGGTGACGGCGGCGAGGCCGACCCAGCGCACGCCGTCGGCGAAGGC
>JAFAEX010000219.1 GCA_023423795.1 Chloroflexota bacterium
GTCGCGGGTCGTATGGGCGCGACGATCGCGGTTGCCAAAACCGATCTGGCCATCGCCCGCGCCCGGGATCTTCGCAACGGACGTGTTCCCGTTCCCTACGCGCCTACCCCCAGTGTTTCGTCCAGCCAGTCGTAAAGCCGCTGGTGGTACAGTGAGCGGGCCATCGTTTCGCAATGCATGCCCGCGCCTTCCGCCATCGTGAAGGGTACGAGGACCTTCGGCGCAGTGGTCGCCTCGTAGAGCAAAGGCGCGCCGGCGGCGATCGGGTCGGCCTCCGGGTGGGAGATGAACGTCGGGCAGGCGATGTTCTTCGCGTACGGCGAAAGTTCGAACGTCGAAAACTCGACGGCGAAGTCGTACAGGTTGTCCACGCCGTTGACCCAGAACCCGCGCTGGATGATCGACCAGCGCATCATCGGCGGCGCGTCGGGGCCCTTTAGCCACGCTTCCATCGGTTCGAAGATGGCAGGATCGACGTCGGGGAAGGCTGCCTTTTGCTCCGCGGTCAGGTCGAGCGCGGCGAGCACCGCGTCGCGCTCGTCCCACTGCCCGGGGTCGGCCACCAGCGCGGCGATCCGGTGCTCGAACGCCGCCGCCCGCGGCGCGAGGTACCCGCCAAGACTCCAGCCGGAGAGGACGATCTTCTCCGGGTCGATTTCCGATCGGGTCAGGGCGTAATCCACGACCGGGGTGACGACGGTCTCCCAGTCCGGGCGGAGGTGCAGGCCGTCGATGAAGAGGTTGCGGCCCTGCCCGGGGCCGTCGAAGAGCAGCACGTTGTAGCCGCGCCGGATGCCGGCTTCGGCGTGGGCGAAGTACCCCTCATGGATGGTGGAGTCGTAGCCGTTGACGCTGATGAGCGTCGGCCTCGGCGCGCCCGAATCGTCAACCATGACGAGATACCCCGGCATCGAAGCGCCCTCGAACGGAATCTCGATGGGCTCGACCGGGAAGTCGCTGAGGGCGGCGCCGTTGCGGAAGGTTGCCGTTTCGGCCTCGTAAGCCGCCACCAGCCGCGGGTCGGTCGGCTCGCCATAGAGGGGGAAGTAGGAGACGCGGTAGTAGTTGGAAGCGCGGTAGTAGGCTTCGCGGGCGCTGACCCGGCGCCCCTTGGCGGCGCACTCGTCGGCGATGGCCATCACCCGATCGGCGGTCGCCGTCCACTCCCGGTGCCAGTCCTCCAGCGTGCCGTCGCCGCCGACCCGCTGGATGGTGACCATGCACTCGCCGAAGTCCGCGCCGCCGCTGCGGATGTAGTCGAGGGCGCGGTTGCCGAACGCGTCCCACATCGGGTTCTCGCTCAGGAGCGGCCGCAATTCGGTACCCTCCCCCCGTGCTACGGGCGTGGCGTCCTGTGCTGAGGCCCGCGATTGGCCGCCGACGAGGGATGCCGCGCCGACGCCGCCGGCCACGATCGCGCCACGCCGCGAGAGACGCTGGCCGGCGATGGGATTGGGGTGTTTCTGGGACAAGACACGCTCCTTCGCGTTGGGCGAGCCGTGACCGGCGCCGTCGTTTTGACCTGGCGATCCATACTACAGGCATCGTCCCGGACGTAAAGGGACCGAGGTACGCCGTTCTCCCGATTGAACTGGCGCGTTCACGGCGAAGCACCGGCGATCATGCGAGGATGCGGACGATTTCGCCGAACCGGCGAACGCACGCATGAGGGCGTGTTCGGGGTCCCTGCGAACGCAGCCATCCCGTCATGCCGAGCTTGGCGAGGGATCTCCTCCATTCCTCGACGCTCGACTCGTTTTCGAGACCCCCAGCCGTATCGGGATGACGACGGTAGGCTCCGACGGATTGACACGTTGTCTCAATAGCGATAGGCTGACCGCGCTCAACCGGCCGGGGAGGATCGCGTGCTCCTGTCCCGCGCACACAGGATGCCGCCAAATGCCTCGATCCGTTCCCCTCGCAGCCCGGTCGTCTTCCCGCCGCGCCCTGCTGGCGGGCGTGGCCGCCTCCGGGGTCGCCCTGCTGTTTGGCACCGCCGCCCACGCGCAGGAGGCGTCTCCCGCGGGAGATCCGCTGGCGATGCTGCCGCCCGATCCCGACCTGCCGGCCGGCGAACCGCGCGCCGAGGGGCCGCTGCGGGTCATCGCCACCACCGGCATCCTCGCCGATCTCGTCCGGCAGGTGGGCGGGCAGCGGGTGGACGCCCATTCGGTGCTGCCGGCGAACGCCGACCCCCACGATTTCGAACCGACCCCGCAGGACGTCGCCGCCATCGGCGAGGCCGACCTGCTGGTCGAGCACGGACTCGGGCTGGACAGCTGGGCGGGGCAACTCATCGCCGCCTCCCCAGGCACGCCGCTGATCACCGCGTCCGACGGCGTCGAGTTGCGGCACGCCCACGCCCACGCCGACGAGGACCACGAGGACGACGGGCACGGCCACGACCACGAGGGCGAGGACGACCCGCACTGGTGGTTCGACCCGACCCGCGCCGCGACGGCCGTGCAGACCATCACCGCCGGTCTCACCGCGGCAGACCCGGCCGGGGAAGCGACCTACCGGGCGCGGGCCGATGCCTATGCCGCCTTCCTGCTGGAGATGGACGCGGCCATCGCGGCCGCCATCGCCACGATCCCGCCGGAGCGGCGGCGCATCGTCACCAACCACGACGCGCTCGGCTACTACGCCGACCGCTACGGGTTGGAGGTCGTCGGCACCGTCATCCCCGGCTTGGCGACGACGGCGGAGCCCTCGGCGGCCGAGGTCGCGGCGTTGCTCGACGCGATCGCGGCCAGCGGCGTGCCGGCGATCTTCGCCGAAACGACGACCTCGCCCCGGCTGGCGGAGTCGCTCGCCGCCGAGGCGGGGATCGTCGTGATCGACGACCTCTACACCGACACGCTCGGCGAACCGGGCTCCGGCGCGGACACCTACGCCGGGCTGCTCCGGACCGACACCGCGATCGTCGTCGAGGCGCTGCGGTGAGCGGCGGTTCGGGGCCGGCGCGCCTGCGCACCGACGGGCTGAGCGTCCACTTCGGCGACCGCTCGGCGCTCGATTCCGTCGATGTCGCGTTCGCGGCCGGTGAGACGACCAGCATCCTCGGGCCGAACGGGGCCGGGAAATCCACGCTGTTGCGCTGCCTCGCCGGGATGCTGCCGCCCACCCACGGCGCGGTGCTGCTCGACGGCCAGCCGGTCAACGGCCCGACCCCGCGTGTTGTGTACGTGCCGCAGCGGTCGGCGGTGGACTGGTCGTTCCCGATCTCGGTGCTGGACGTCACGCTGATGGGCGTCGGGTTGCGCCGCTCCCGCTGGCGGCCGTTGGGCGGCTCCGACAAGCACGCGGCACTGGCCGCGCTGGATAACGTCGGCATGCGGCGGCTCGCCGGGGTTCAGATCGGGCAGTTGTCCGGCGGCCAGCAGCAGCGCGTCTTCCTCGCCCGCGCGCTCCTGCAGGAGGGCGATGCATACCTGCTCGACGAACCGTTCACCGGGGTGGACGTGCCGACCCAGCACCTGCTGGTCGAACTCTTCGACCGGATGAAGCGGCAGGGCAAGACCATCATTTACGCCACCCACGACCTCGCGCTCGCCGCTGCCTCCTCGGATCGGGTGCTGCTGCTGAACCGGCGGCTGGTCGCCGACGGCCCGCCCGGCGCCGTCCTCACCGAGGCGGCGTTGCGGGCGACCTTTGGCGGACAGGCGGTCATCCCCGTCCCGGCGCATCCCGGCGTGAGCGTGGGGGTGCCGGCGTGAACCCTGTCGAGTTCCTCGTCGCACCGCTGCGCCACGGGTTCATGCAGCACGCGATGCTGGCGATCGTGATCGTCGGCGTCATCTGCGGCGTCATCGGCACCTTCGTGACGCTGCGCGGGCTGGCCTTCATGGGCGATGCGCTCGCGCACGCGATCTTCCCCGGCGTGGTCATCGCCTTCGTGCTGGGCGGCAACTACCTCGTCGGCGCGCTGATCGCGGCCACGATCGTCTCGCTCGGGATCGGGCTGGTGTCGCAAAGCGGCCGGCTGTCGAACGACACCGCGATCGGGGTGCTCTTCGCCGGCGCGTTCGCGCTCGGGGTGGCGATCATTTCCGCCCAGCGCACCTACGCCCGCGACGTGACGACGTTCCTGTTCGGTTCGATCCTCGGCGTCAGCCGCGACGACCTGCTGCTGTCGGCGGCAATCGGCGCGCTGGTGCTGCTGGCGATGCTGCTGTTCCGCCGCGAACTGGTGACGGTCGCCTTCGACCGCACCTTCGCCCGCTCGCTGGGGATGAACCTCTGGGGCTGGGACCAACTGTTCCTGCTGATGCTCTCGCTGGCGATCGTGGTCTCGCTGCAAACGGTCGGCAACATCCTCGTGCTGGCGATGCTGGTAACCCCGGCGGCGACCGCCCGCCTGCTCACCGACCGGCTGCCGACGACGATCGGGCTGGCGGCGCTGATCGGCGCGTTCTCCGGCGCGGCCGGGCTCTACGTCTCCTACTATGCCGGCGTCGCTTCCGGCGCGAGCGTGGTGCTGGTGGCGACCGTGCTGTTCGCCCTCGCGCTGCTGTTCTCGCCGAAGACCGGGCTGCTCACGACGCGCGTGGCGCGCTGGCTCCATTTCCCGCATCCTGAACGGGACGCGTTCCCTGACGGCGCGCAGCAGCCGGATTCGGACGGCGGGGCGGCGGTTCCCGCCGCGCAGCGAGGAGCGAGGCAGGCATGAAGGTCGCGTACGTGTTCAGCACATCCGGCCACACGGCGTCCTACAAGCTGGGCAAGATGATCCTGCCGCAGCTGGAGGCCGGCAACCACGGGGCCGAGGTCGTCGGCATGATGTTCTTCGACGACAACAATTACGTCCTCCGCTCCGGCGACCCGATCGGCGAGCGGCTGGCGAAGGTCGCGAAGGAGCAGGGCATCCTGCTGATGATGTGCGACCAGTGCGCGATCGAACGTGGGCTGGCCGAGGGAGAGCCGGGGACGGTGCCCAGCGGCGTCTCCTGCGTCGGCACGGTCGAAGGCGTGCAGGTCGGTTGCTTCCCCGACCTCTACGCCGCGCTCTCCGGCAACCCGCCGGACCAGGTAATCACGCTGTAACGAGTCGAGCAGTCGAGGAGGACGCGGCCGGCGCCAGCGCCGGCTGCGTCTTCGTGTTCTCGTCCCTCACCGGTGAAGGTTCTCCGCGATGACCGCCAGGCGCGGCGTGGTACGTGGCTTGCGTCTAGGCAAGCGACGGCGGAGCACGCCGCAGACCCGCATTGAGGAGATGGGAGACCCGATGGACGACAAGAGCCAGAAGACGATTGCCGACTACGTTGGCGACATGGTCGCGCTCAACAGCCACATCGAGGAGGCGCTCGACCGGCAGTTGACGATGGACAACGACATCCCCGTGGCCAAGACCGCGATCCAGGGCTTCCACGACATGGTGAAGGCCCAGCGCGACGCGCTGAAGGCCTACCAGGAGGAAGTCGGCACGACCGCCGGCAACCCGATCGCCGAGGTCGGCTCGAACCTGCTCGGCAAGGCCGCCGGCATGATCGACAAGGTCCGAGCCGAGGGCGTCTCCAAGGCCCTGCGCGACGACTACACCGCCTTCAACCACGCCTCCATCGGCTACACGATGCTCTACACCACCGCGACCGCGCTCGGCGACCAGCGCACGGCGCGAATGGCGCAGCAGGGCCTGGAGGCCTACGCCGGCGCGGTGCAGAAGATCAACCACATCATCGGCGAGGTGGTGGTCGCCGAACTCCGCAAGGACGACCACAAGATCACCGGCTCCAGCGCGGCGCAGGACACCCAGAAGATGGTCGACCGCGCCTGGCGCGAGACCTCGGATTCCGGCCGCATGATGGCTGGAATGCACGGCTCGATGGGCTCTTCGTCCGAAGCCGCCACCGGCGTCTAACACGCGCACCCCAGATTCGCGTCTCGCTCGATCCTGATCTGTCAGACCCAGAAGAGGCGCGCTCCGCGATCCCCGGTCCATTCGGGCCGGGGGTCGTTCCTTGCCCCGCAATTCGGCGCTATCCTGCCGGGACGTCGCTGGGGAAGGGGTAGGGATGACTGCCATCGATTCGCCGATGCGCGTGCGCGAGGACGACCTGACGGCGTTCGCCGCGGCACTGTTGGTTCGGCTGGGCGTGCCGGCGAACCGGGCGGCGCGCGCCGCCGAAACGCTCGTGCTGGCCGACCTGCGCGGCGTTTCCTCACACGGCGTGGCCCGGCTCGGGATGTACGCCCGGCGGATCGCATGCGGCACGATCGACCCGGCTGCCGAACTGACCGTCGTTCGCGAATCCCCGGCGACCCTCGCGCTGGACGCCGGCGACGGCCTTGGCCTCGCCCTCGCGCCCGAGGCGACGGACCGCGCGATCGCCAAGGCGTCCGAGACCGGGCTGGCGTTTTGCACCGTTCGCAACAGCAGCCATTTCGGCATCGCCGGGGCCTACGCATTGCAGGCGGCGCGCGCCGGTCTCGGCGCGATCGCGATGACCAACGCCGGACCGAACGTCGCCCCGACCGGCGGCGCGCAACCGATGCTGGGCACCAACCCGATCGCCTTCGCCGTTCCGATCGGCGAGGGCGAGCCGCCGCTGGTGCTGGACATGGCGACCTCGGCGGTCGCCCTCGGCAAGATCGAAGTGGCGCGCCGGGCAGGATCGGCCATCCCCGCCGGCTGGGCGCTGGACGAAACCGGCTCGGTCACCACCGACCCGTTCGCCGCCCGCTGGCTCCTGCCGTTGGGCGGGCACGCCGAAACCGGCGGCCACAAGGGCTACGGGCTCGCTCTGATGGTGGACATCCTGTGCGGCCCGCTGGCCGGTTCGCTCTGGGGCACGCACCTGGCAACGCTGCAGCGGGCCGACGTCCGTTCCGGCATCGGCCACGCGTTCCTGGTCTGGCGCATCGACGCCTTCCGCGACCCGGACGAGTTCGCGGCCGACCTCCGCGCCATGCTCGCCGAGTTGCGCGCGTGCCCGCCCGCGCCCGGATCCGGTCCCGGCTGCGTACTCATCCCCGGAGACCCGGAGGCGGCCGCCACCGCCGCCAACCGCGACGCCGGCATCCCGCTGGACGCCGGCGTCGCGGCGGAACTGCGCGAACTCGGCCGGGAATTGGAGGTTGATTTCCCTAGCTAGGGGAAGGCCCCGTGCCCTCCCTCGTCTAGTGGCGGTCCCGACGAGGGAGGGCACAGGTCCCTCCCCTACGACGACGGGTCGAGAGGGCGCGGTCCTCCCTGACGATGAGCGAACGACAGCGTTTCGGCGAACGGGCTACCCCAGGTCCCAGTACCGCCGCTGGAACGCGACGATTTGCTCGACCGCGCGCTGGCAATCGAGCCCGACCTCGCGGGAGGGCGGCAGGGAATCGGCCCGCTCGCCGTAGGTTTCGGGAACGACGGATTCGCCGCCCAGCAGCGTTTCGGCGACGGCGGCCGAGCAATACGGCGCGTACTGCTGGGCGTACCCGCCCTCCTGCGTGACGACGAGGCGGCCGTCGCAGCATTCCTCGGCGAGGTCGCGCATCGTGCGCGCCATGAAGCGGAAGCCGTCCAGCGTCAGCGCCATCCGCGCCAGCGGGTCCAGCACGCTGGCGTCCTGCCCGGCCGAGACGATGATCAGGTCCGGCTGGTACTGGCGGACGACCGGGACGACGATCCGCTCATAAGCGAGGCGGTATCCCGCGTTGCCGGTGCCCGCCGGCAACGGGATGTTGACGGTGAATCCCTCGCCCGCGCCCTCGCCGGCCGCGTCGAACGCGCCCCAGCCGGCCGGGAACAGGTCGTCCTGGTGCAGCGAGACGAACAGCACCGAGTCGTCGCCCCAGAACGCGTCCTGGGTGCCGTTGCCGTGGTGGACGTCCCAGTCGAGGACGAGGACCTTCTTCGCCCCGAGCCGCTGCGCCAGCCGCGCGGCGACGACCGCGTTGGCGTAGACGCAGAACCCCATCCCCTTGTTCGCCATCGCGTGGTGGCCCGGCGGCCGGACCAGCGCGTAGGCCGAACGCACGCGCCCGGCCATCACCGCATCGACCGCCGCCATCGTGCCGCCGGCGGCCACCCGCGCCACGCGGTCGCCGCCCGGCCCGATCGGGGCGCCCTCGCCGGTGTCGCCGCCCGCGCCGGCCGAAAGCGCCGCCACCCGTTGCAGGTACTCCGGCGTGTGGTAGATGAGCAGGTCGTCGTCGGTGGCGACCACCGGGTCTATCCGGGCCATGCGGTCGGTGAACCCGTAGAGGTCCATCAGGTGCTTGGCGCGGCCGACCAGGCCCGGCGAGGACGGATGGGGGATGACGTCGGAGAAGGGGAAGGGCTCCCGGTCCCCGACCAGGTAGAGCCCGGTGTTGTGGGTCAGGTAGCGGTCGTCGAAGACGAGGCCGACCGATTCGGACTGTGCCACCGCCAGCAATTCCTCCCGCGCATTCGATGCCAGATCGGCGGTCATCGTACCGGAGTGTGCGCCGGTGGCGCTTATCGGTTCGGGCGCGGGCGGAGACGACCGGCGTTGATGCGGGAACCGCGAACCTACTCCGAAAGCAGCGCCGCGCTGGCGGGATCGAAGACGACGGCGACGGGCTCGCCGAGGCGGTGCTCCGGGTCGCCGAGCGCGCGGTTCTGGCGGTGGACGACGACGTCGCCGCCCTCCGGCAGCGCGAGGACGTACTGGGTGTGGGTGCCGAGGTAGATCACCTCGGCCAGCGTGCCGGCAAGCCGATTCCAGCCATCCCGCCGCGGTTCGGGAACGTCGCCCTCCAGCGCGACCTTTTCCGGGCGCACCGCCAGCGTCGCGGAACCGGCGCGCGGCCCGTCTTCGGCGGCGCGGGCGCGCAACGACCGGCCGGAGCCGGTGCGGACGGTGGCGAACCCGCTGTCGATGCCGGCAATCTCGACCGGGACGAAGTTGGTCTGCCCGATGAAGTCGGCGACGAAGCGGGAACGCGGGCGCTCGTAGATCTCCTCCGGGGAGCCGAGTTGGAGGATGCGCCCCTCGTTCATCACCGCGATCCGGTCGCTCATCGTGAGCGCTTCTTCCTGGTCGTGGGTGACGTAGACGAACGTCGCCCCGACGTCGCGGTTGAGTTGCTTGAGTTCCAGTTGCATCGCCTTGCGCAGTTTGAGGTCCAGCGCACCCAGCGGCTCGTCGAGCAGCAGCACGGCCGGGCGGTTGACGAGGGCGCGGGCGAGCGCCACCCGCTGCTGCTGGCCGCCGGAGAGTTCGGTCGGCTTCCGCTTCTCGACGTGCGGCAGGCGGACCAGTTCCAGCGCCTCGGCCACCCGGCGGTCGCGTTCGCCCTTCGGCACGCCGGCCATCTCCAGTCCGTAGGCGACGTTCTGGCCGACGCTCAGGTGCGGGAAGAGGGCGTAGTTCTGGAACACCGTGTTGACCGGCCGCTTGTAGGGCGGCAACCCGCCCATCTGGCGGCCCTCGATCAGGATGTCGCCCGCGGTCGGGAACTCGAAACCGCCGATCATCCGCAGCGTCGTCGTCTTGCCGCACCCGGAGGGGCCGAGCAGGGTCAGGAACTCGCCCTTGGCCACCGTGAGCGAGATGCCATCGACGGCGACGAACGAGCCGAACGCCTTGCGGACGTCGCGCAGTTCGATATTGGGCGGGGCGTCGGCCGCGCGCGGCGCGCGGGCATCCGGAGGAACGCGGGTCGTGGCGGCGGGAGCGGACATCGGCGCGGCTCCAGTACGGTTGGCGCTAGAACAGGGCCTGGCCGGAGCGGCGCAGGATGCGGTTGGCCACGAAGACGAGGACCAGCGACACGACGATGATAACCGTCGCCGCGGCGTTGATCTCCGGCGAGATGCCGCGCCGCAACCGTCCCCAGATCAGCAGCGGCAGCGTTTTCTCGCGGCCGGTCAGGAAGAAGGTGACGACGACCTCGTCGAACGAGAGGGTGAAGGCGAGGATCCCGCCGGCGATGATGCTCGGCCGGATCAGCGGAAACGTGATCCGGCGAAACGTGCGCCACGGCGGCGCGCCGAGGTCGGCCGACGCTTCGTCCAGCGAGCGGGGCAGTTGCGAAAGGCGGGCGGCGACGTTGTTGACCACCAGCGTGATGCAAAACGTCGCGTGGGCGATGATGATCGTCCACCGCGAGAGCGGCCAGCCGAGCAGCGTGAAGTACGACAGGAGCGCCACGCCGGTGACGATGCCGGGCAGCACGATCGGCATCCCGATGCCGAAGCGGATCAGGGGTTTGCCGCGGAACCGGTAGCGGTCGAGGGCGTAGGCGGTCAGCGTGCCGAGGACCACCGCGAGGGCAGCCGCGATGAGTCCGACGAAGGTGGAGAAGCGGATCGCCGCCCAGATCTGGTCGTCGGCCGCAAGGTCTCGGTACCAGTCGAAGGTGTAGCCCTTGATCGGCCAGGCGTTCACCTTGGTGGCGCTGAACGAGTAGAGCACGACGACGATCAGCGGCAGGTACAGGAACAGGTAGGTCAGCACCGCGGCCGTCGTCAGGCCGAACCCGCGCGAGCGGCGGGGCGTGCCCTTGACCGGGATCGGGCGCGCATTGGCGACGTTCATGCCCCGGCCCTTCCCAGCGCGCCGAACCGGTTCGCCAGCAACAGGAACCCGATGACGATCACCAGCACCGGCAGGATCAGCGCCGCGCCCAGCGGCCAGTTGTTGGCGACGCCGAACTGGTCGGCCACGATGCCGCCGATCAGTTCCGTGCCCGGGCTGCCGCCGATCAGTGACGGGGTAATGTAGTCGCCCATGGTGAGGCTGAAGACGCTCAGGCTGCCGGCGACGATGCCGGGCAGCGCCAGCGGCAGGACGACCCGGCGAAACGTCTGCCACCCCGTCGCGCCGAGGTCGGCCGACGCTTCCAGCAGCGGGTTAGGCAAACGGTCGAGGATGGTGTAGAGCGGCAGGATCATGAACGGCAGCCAGACGTGGCAGAAGGTGATGTACATTCCCGTCTTGGAATAGAGGAACGCGGTGATCGGCTCGCTGGTGAGCCCTGTCCACATCAGGAACGAGTTGAGGATGCCGTTGGAACCGAGGATCGTTTTCCAGGCGAAGGCCCGCACGAGGTAGGAACTCCAGAGCGGGAAGACCACCAGCATCAACAGGAGTTCCTTGTGGTTCGTCACCCGTTTCGCCAGCCACCACGCGATCGGGAAGGCGATGACGATGCTGGTCAGCGTGACCGCCACCGCCATCAGGAACGTGCGCACGAGCACGGTGGGGTAGAGCGCGTTGGTGGCGACGGTGCGGATGTTGTCGAGGGTGAAGGTGCGGTCGATCGTCAGGTAGTCCACCGACCAGAAGGCGTACAGCAGCAGGATGCCGAGCGGGATCAGGTAGAAAAAGACCATCCAGCCGACCGGCGCGGCCAGCAGCGGCAGCGCGCCGGTGCGAGGCCTCGGCGGCGCCGGCCGCGCGTCCGCGATCGCCGTGGTGGGTTGGGTGGCGGCGGTCGCCATCGCGGTGCTGCTCCCGAAGTGCTGATTGGTTGATGGGCGCGAGGGGGAATGCGAGGGGCGGACGATCGCCGGCACCGACCCTTCGTCATCCCGAGCCTGTCGAGGGAGCGCGTTCTCTCGGCATCGTGCGGGCGACGAGATCCCTCGACAGGCTCGGGATGACGGGATGGCGGGCGGCCGTCAGATGCGCTACGGACAGATGCTGGCGCGATCCGTCCATGCCCCGCCATTCCCTGATTGGGGTTCGCCCGCCGGGGACGCGAACGCACGCGTCCCCGGCGGGCATCGGCGCCCTTAGCCGGCGGTCGCTTCCTGCCAGACCTGCACCCACTTGTCGTAGCCGGGGATGAACTGCCACATGTGGATCTTCGCGTAGTCTTCCTCGACGTTGGACATCCGCAGCGTGTCGCGGATGTCGGCCGGCAGTTCCTCGATCACGGTCTTGTTCGTGATCGAGTAGTTCATCACCTCGGTGATGCCCTTCTGCGCCTCCGGCCCGATCATCCAGTCGGCCCACTTCAGCGCCAGTTCGGGGTTGGCCGCATTCTTCGAGATGCACCAGGAGTCGGACCAGCCGGTGACGCCCTCTTCCGGGGTCGTCTGGGCGATGGGTCCTTCGGAGCCCTTGACCTGCTGGGTGATGTACGGCCAGCCGTCGGAAACGACGATCTCGCCGTTGAGGTACAGCTCGGCGACTTCGCCGCCGAGGTCCCAGTACTTGCGGATCAGCGGGCGCTGCTTGACGAGCATCTCCTTCACCTGCGCGAGCTGCTCGTCGCTCAGTTCGAACGGGTTCTCGGGCTTCGGGTCGAGCAGCAGCGCGTACTGCCCAATCTGGAGCGGGTAGTTCCAGGTGGCGATCTTGCCGGAGTATTGCTCGTCCAGCAGGACGTTCCACGAGGTCGGCCCGGACGCGACCTCGTCCGGGTTGTAGAGCAGCAGCGTCGGGCCCCAGGCGAAGTTCACGCCGTAGAGCTTGTCCTCGAACGTGATGTAGGGTGGCTTCTGGAACTGCGGGTAGAGGCTGTCGAAGTTGGAAAGCTGGCTCGGGTCGATCTCCATCAGGAGGTCGGCGTCGTAGAGGCGGCGCGGCAGATCGGACGAGGCCGACACGAGGTCGTAGGTCGAGCCGCCGCTGCCCTGCATGGCGGCGAACATCTCGTCGCCGGTGCCGGCGAAGGTGGCCTCGACGGTGGCGTCGTTAGCCTCCTCGAACGGCGCCGCCCACGATTCGTCGGAGTACCCCTCCCAAATGATCATCGTCAGGTCGGACTGGGCCGCCGCGCCCATGCGGCCGATGGAGGGGCCGAGCGCGGTGGTGAGGCCGAGTGCGGCGAAGAGCTTGCCCATGTCCCGGCGGCTGATCTGCCCGGCCCGGAAGCGGCGGGCCGCCTCGGCTGGCTCCATCTTCATGAGCGCGTCGATACCGTGCGATTCGCTCATCGTTCGTCTCCTCGCGCCTGCGCGCCATTCCACCGATCTCCGTCGATCGGTGCGCCCGATGCGGCCGCGTCCTCCGACCG
>JAFAEX010000290.1 GCA_023423795.1 Chloroflexota bacterium
GCAACGACGAGATCCCTCGACAAGCTCGGGATGACGGTGGGGTGGCGCTCGGGATGCCCGCGATGACGGCGGGGTGACGCGCGCCCTACCCCTTCGTCGCCTCCTCGACTTCTCGCCTTCTCGACTCCCCGACTCCGAAGTGCTTGCGGCGGTAGCCGCGCCAGGTCATCGCCCAGCGTTCGGGGTCGTCGATGGCGGCCTCGTCGATGCGGTGGATCGGCGCGTTGTGCGGGGAGTTGCGGACCATTTCCGGGTCCTCGCGGGCCTCGTCGGCGATGCGGGCGAAGACGGCGGCGTACTCGTCGAGGTCGGCCTTCGACCAACTCTCGCTCGGTTCGAGCGTGAACGGCTCGGGCACCAGCATCGGGTGGTGGCTGGTGAAGTAGCCCTGCAGGCCGTAATCGACCACGCGGCGGCGCACGTCCTCGGTGCCGACCCCCGTTTCTTCCAGCAGTTGCTGCCAGGAGTAGCGCACCTCCTGCAAGCGGTGGCCGTTGCCGCCGTAGGGGATGGTCACGCCGTCGATCTGGCCGAGTTGGGACGCCAGGTAGTTGTTGTTGAGGACGGCGGTCTCTGCCACCTGCCGCAGCCCTTCGGCCCCGTGCGCCAGCGTCCAGGCGTAGGCGCGGACGACGCCCTGCAGGTTGCCGAGGAAGGAGCGCACCTTGCCGATGGAATCCGGCCGGTCGAAGTCCCAGAAATAGCGCTCGCCGTCGAAGGCGGCCATCGGCGACGGCAGGTACTTCGCCAGTTCTTCCGTGCAGCCGGCCGCGCCGCAGGCCGGGCCGGTCGAGCCGTGGGGGACGGAGAAGGTCTTGTGCAGGTTGAACTGGCAGAGGTCGAACCCGTTTTCGCGGGCGCGGGTGATGCCGAGGATGCCGTTGGCGTTGGCCTGGTCGTAGGCGCACAGCCCGCCGGCCTCGTGGACGATGCGGGTGAACTCGGCGACGTGCGGGTTGAAGATGCCGGTGTCTTCCGGGTTGGTCATCATCAGCCCGGCGGTCCGCTCCGATACTGCCGCCTTGAGCGCGTCGAGTTCGACGTAGCCGTTCGGTCCCGGCATCAGGGTGATGACGCGGAAGCCGGCGACGGCAGGGGCGGCGCAATCGACCGGGTGCGAGAAGGCGGTGGAGATGATCTCGGTGCGCTGGTCGGCCTCGCCGCGGTCGGCGTGGTAGGCGCGGATGATGCAGGCGTTGGCGAAGATCGCCTGCGCGCCGCCTCCGGGCTGGAAGGTGAAGGCGTCCATGCCGGAGATCTCGCAGAGCATTTCGGAGAAGCGGTAGACGATCTCGATCAGCCCCTGCATCGTGTCGTCGTCCTGCAACGGGTGCAGTTCGCTCATGCCCGGCAGGCGGCACAACTGCTCGTTGAGTTGCGGGCTGTACTTCATGGTGCAGGTGCCGAGGCTGGCGTCCGGCGTGACGTGGGCGCCGAGCGTCATCTGCGACAGCCGCAGGAAGTGGCGAAGCACTGTCGGCTGGGCCAGTTCGGGCAGGCGCGGCGGGATCGCGCGGCGCATCGCCGACGGGATCAGCGCGGCGGCGTCGCCGACCGCCTCGGCGATGGCCGGCTCGACGGCGGGCGGCACGTAGCCGCGCTCGCCGGGGCTGCCCATGTCCATGACGATCGGTTCGTCCCAGCGGGCCTCGTGGAATCGTCGGGGCACGGTCACGCCACCACCTCCGCCAGCGCCGCCGCCAGCCGCTCGATGTCGTCCTGCGAATGGACCTCGGTCACGCAGTAGAGGGCGCTCTGGCCCAGGTCGGGGAATTCGCCGCTCAAATCGTGGCCGCCGAAGATGCCGCGCTCGCGCAGGGCGGCGTTGATCTCGGCGACGGTCTTGCCGGTGCCGTCGAAGTTGACGACGAACTCCTTGAAGTTCGCCGACCTGAGGTGCGGCGCGGAGACGCCGGGGATCTCGCCGAGGCGGCGGGCGGCGTAGGCGGCGCGCTGGACGATGCCTTCGCCCAGTTCGCGCATCCCCTCTGGCCCGAGCAGCGAGAGGTAGACGGCGGCGGTGATGCCCCACAGCCATTGCGTGGTGCCGGTGTAGTCGGGCGACGATTCGCGCTTGTCGTAGGAGGTGCGGGCCATCGTGGACCAGCCGTAACCGACCTCGCCCTCCGTCCGGCCCGGCGCGATGCTGACCATCAGGTAGGGGTATTCCATGACGTAGGCGGGGTCGTCGCGGGAGGCGATGAAGCCGCAGAGGCCGCCGCTGGCCTGCATCCGCACGCCGAGCGGCTGCGCCTCGCCGACGACGATGTCCGCGCCGTAGGCCGCCGGCGGGGCGAGCACGCCGAGCGAGGCGGCATCGACGCCGACGACGCTGAGCGCGCCGACCTCGTGGGCCAGCGCGGCGATTTCGGCGGCCTGCTCCTCGATGGCGCCGAGGTAGGTTGGGTTTTCGACGTAGACGGCGGCGACCTCCGGCGAGAGTTTGGCGCGCAGGTCGTCCAGGTCCATCAGGCCGGTGGCGGGGTCGTAGGCGACCGCGACCGGGTCGATCCATGCCTGGGCCGTGTTTTCGAGGTGCTGCCGCCGCTGCCGCGCCATCGTCGCCGGGACGAGGACCGTGCGGCGATCCGTGATGCGGGCGGCCATCATCAGGGCGCTGGTCGTGGCCGAGGCCCAGTCGTAGACCGGGGCGCTGACCATCTCCATGTCCAGCAGTTCGCCCATCAGCGACTGGAACTCGAAGATCGCCTGGTACTTGCCGAGGTCGGCGTAGGTGTCGCCGCCGTAGGCGGTCAGGAACTCGGCTCGGCCGTTGATCTCGTCGCAGACGGCGGGGACGTCGTGCTGCCAGCAGCCGCCGCCCAGGAAGGAGATGACGTCGGCGGTGCTGGTGTTCTTCGCCAGCAGCCCGGCGACGTGGCGACGCAGGTCGCGCTCGGAGCGCATCGCCGGCGGCAGGTCGAGCGGCCGGTCCAGTTTCAGGTTGGCGGGGATGCCGTCGTACAGCTCCTCGACGCTGGAGACGCCGACGGCGCGCAGCATCTCGGCCCGCGATTCGGGCGCGGAGTTCGGGATGTAGGGGTGGGCCTCGTTCACGCGGCTCGATCCTCCTGTTCGATGGCATGCCGCAGGCGGTTCCGGCGGCGTTGGGAGAGCGTGGTTGGCGTCTAATCCGTCGTTCGTGGTCCGCCCGGGGTTGGAACCCCGGGCTACGCCAACGAAGTCCCTCCGGGACTGAGAACGGGGATCGAGACTCCGTCCGTCGGTCTCAACCCCGGAGGGGTTTCGTTCCCGTCGCCCGGGGATTCATCCCCGGGCGGTGTTGGCCGGTGTCCGCATCATTTGGGCGACCGTCATCATCCCCGGGCGTCTCCCGGAGTCCGCCTGTTGCGCAACCGTCGTCACCCCGGGCGGACGTGGTTCGAACGAGTTACCGGGTTGGAAATTCGCCCATCACGCTCCTGTTCCGACGGCGGCGACCCCGCACCACGCGATCGCCGTTGCCGCGTAGACCTTGCAAGCGTCGATCACCTGCTGGATCTCGACGTGCTCATCGACGGCGTGGGCGTGCATCACGTTGCCGGGGCCGTAACTGATCGACGGGATGCCGCCGCGCTCCAGCCAGGCCGCGTCGTCCACGGCCGGGAAGCCGCGGACGGGCGCTTCACGACCGAGCGCGGCAGCGTGGGCGGTTTCGATGGTTTCGCAGATCGGGTGATCCGGCGGGGTGTCGTAGGCTGGCCAGTGGTGGGGCCACGAGATCGCCGGCCGGTGTTCGCGCAGCCACGGATCGAGGTCGAAGACGCCGTTGAGGTAGTCCTCGACTTCCTGCTTGATCGCCTCCGGGTCGTCGTTCGGGCGGTAGATGACGATGGCGTCGAGGATGCACTCGTGGGGCACGATGAAGGGGACGGGCGGGCCGGGCGGGCGGCCGACCATCACGTTGACGCCGATGGTGAAGTGGCCGGGGTCGAAGAGCGGGTGCGGCTTGGAGAACCCCCAGATCTCCTCCAGCCGGCGCAGCGCCTGGTGGACCTGGTAGCCCTTGTCGATGGCGTTGACGCCGTAGGCTTCCCCCGCGCCGCCCGGCCAGATCAGCGCGCCGCGGACCATGACGTGGGTGGCCTTGCCCGGCACGTTGATGGTGAGTTGCAGGACGCCCGCCGAGCAGGGCGACACCGCCGGCGGGTGGGTCAGCGCGGTCGGTTCGGTGACGATCGCCGCGTCCGCCACGTAGCCGCGGCGGACGGTGGCGGATGCGCCCCGCTCGTGGTCCATCGACTCCTCGCCGACGACGCTTTCGAGGATCAGGTCGCCCCGCAACCGGATGCCGGCGCGCTTCAGGGCGACGGCGGCCATGCCTTCCGCGACGAGCCCGGCCTTCATGTCGCAGGAGCCGAGGCCGTAGAGCTTGCCGTCCTCGACGTTGCCGCTCCACGGGTCGCCCCAGCGCCACGTTCGCGGGTCGCCGGGCGGGACGGTATCGACGTGCCCGTTGAGGATCAGCGAGCGGCCGTCGCCCGCGCCGCGGACGACGCCGACCAGGTTGGTCCGCCCCGGTTCCTCGTCCCAGGCGTCGATCTCGGCCCCGGCCGCCTCGAAGGTCGGGCGCAGGGCGGCGTTGCAGCGCCCCTCGCCGCCGACGATTTCGTCGTAGTCGAGGCCGGGGTACTTGGGCGTGATGCTGGGCACCCGCACCACCGCCGCCAGCGTGGCGACGATCTCGTCCCGCATCGCATCGATCTCTACGAGCGCCCGCCGGGTCGCCGCGGATTGGTCCATGCCATCCTCCTGGGTGCTGGGTGCTGGGTGCTGGGTGCTGGGTGCCGAGTGCCGAGTGCCGAGTTGTCGTCTCCTCGACTCCTCGACTACCGGGAGCGCAGCCCCGGGTCGAGCGTGTCGCGCAGCCAGTCGCCGAACAAGTTGATGCCGACCACTGTCAGGATGATCGCGCCGCCGGGGAAGACCGACATCCACGGGCACTCGCGCAGGTAGTTGCGGCCCTCGCTGAGCATGTAGCCCCACGTCGGCGTCGGCGGCTGGATGCCGAGCCCGAGGAAGGTCAGCGACGATTCGAAGATGATCACCCAGGCCATGTCCAACGTGGCCAGGATCAGGATCGAGTGGAGCACGTTGGGCAGGATGTGGGAGAACAGGATGCGGGCCGGCGTGAGCCCGGTCGTCTGAGCGGCGAGCACGTATTCGGTCTCGCGGATCTTCAGCGTTTCGCTGCGGATGAGGCGGGCGTAGTTCACCCAGAGCGCGACCGACAGCGCGGCGAAGACGCTCCAGAAGCCGGGGCCGAGCACGGCGAGGAAGATCAGCGCCAGCAGGATGAACGGGATCGAGAGCTGGAGATCGACCAGCCGCATGATGATCGTATCGACGACGCCGCCCCGGAACCCGGCGATGCCGCCGAGGATCGAGCCGACGACGGCGGCGATGAGCGTCGCCAGCGCGCCGATGGCCAGCGAGGCGCGCCCGCCGTAGAGGACGCGGCTGAAGATGTCGCGCCCGAGGTTGTCGCCGCCGAAGATGTGGCCGGAGTCCGGGTCGATGAAGACCGGCTCGGCGAACTTGGCCAGCACCGACTGGTCGGTCGGGTCGTAGGGCGCGATCAGTGGGGCGGCCAGCGTGGCCACGATGGCGATCAGCAGCAGCGCCGCGCCGACGAGGCCCTTGCCGCTGCGGAGCAGGGCGCGGCCGAAGCGGCGCTGCTGCCGCGGGCGGGCCATGGGCGCGGCCCCGGCGCGGGACAGGTCGATGGTGGCGGTCGAGGCGTCGGACACGGATACCTCCCTAACGCAGCCGAATCCGCGGGTCGATCGCCACGTAGAGGAGATCGACCAGGAGGTTGATGGTCAGAAAGATGACCGCCGTGACCAGCACGACGCCCTGCACGACCGGGTAATCGCGCCAGCCGAGCGCCTGCACCGAGAAGCGCCCGATGCCCGGCCAGGCGAAGACGTTCTCGATGACGAACGCGCCGCTGAGCAGGTAGCCGATCTGCAACCCGAGCACGGTGACGACCGGGATCAGCGCGTTGCGGAAGACGTGGCGCCAGAACAGCCTGCGCTCCGGCAGCCCCTTGGCGCGGGCCGCGCGCACGTAGTCGAGCCGCACGACCTCGAGGATCGAGGAGCGCAGGATGCGGGCGTTGTAGGCCGCCACCGCGACGCCGAGGGTGACCCCCGGCAGCAGCAGGAATCTCAGGCTGGTCAGCAGCGGTTCCGGGTCGCCCTGCGTCACGAGGATCTTCACGGCGTCCAGCACCGGGCCGCCGTAGCCGGATGCCGGAAGCCAGCGCAACTGCACCGCGAACAGCAGGATCAGCAGGATGCCGAGCAGGAAGCTGGGCACCGAGATCCCGAGGATCGCGAGGATCGAGCCGATGAAGTCGCCCGGTTTGCCCCGTTGCAGCGCAGTGATGATGCCGAGCGGCAAGGCGATGATTCCGGCCACCAGCAGCGCGAAGACTGACAACTCGATGGTCGGCGGCAGCTTCTCGAAGATCAGCGGCGCCACCGGCTCGCGGAAGCGCAGCGAATCGCCCATGTCGCCCCGGAGCAGGCCGAGCGAGTAGTCGCCGATCTGGACCGCGATCGGCGCGGTGAGCCCGAGTTGTTCCCGGAGTTGCGCCTTGTCCGCTTCGGTGATGCCGGGGTTGCCGGCCATGATCGCGTCCACCGGGTCGCCGGGCACCAGGCGGAGCAACGTCGAGACGAGGACGAGGACGGCGAGCAGCACCGCCACCATGTGGAGCAGGCGGCTGACGAGATAGGACCCCACGCTGACGTCTCTCCTCCGGACGGCCGGGGATTCCCGTTCGGACGGTTGGAGCGCGTTTCACCACCACGACGGCGGTCCCCCGTCGTCATCCCGATGTCGAGGGATGACGACGGAAGAGGCCGCGGAACGCGCTCCTAACCTTCGACGGAGAGTTCCTGCAGGTGGATGAACCCGACGAGGTCGATGTTCAGCCCCTGGATGCCTTCGCGCATCGCGGCGGCGTAGACGCCTTCCCAGAGGAACATCCAGTGGGCCTCGGCGTTGATCCGCTCCTGCGCCTTCCAGAGCAGGTCGCGCCGCTTCTCCTTGTCGAACTCGACGCGCTGCTCGGCCAGCCACCCGTTCAGCTCGGCGTCCTCGTGCCACGACCAGGCGAGGCTTCCGCCCTCGGTGCTGGACACGAGGTAGAGCACGTCGGGGTCGCTGAACGTGTAGTAGAAGAACATCATCCCGTAGTCGCCGCCGGGGCCGCGGGCGAAGATGTCGGCGACCGGGTACACCTCGAGGTTGACGCGGATGTTGATCGCCGAGAGGAATTCCTGGATGACCTCGGCCGCCCGCTGGTAGATCGGCGAGGCGATGACGAGGTACGTCAGGTCGAAGCCGTCGGCCAGCCCGGCCTCGGCCATCAGCGCCTTCGCCTTTTCGACGTCGTAGGTGTAGGGCTCCAGGTTCGGGTTGTAGTCCCCGAACGCCGAGGCCAGCGGGCTCGACGACGCCGTGCCCTGGCCATCGACGACGAGCTGGATCAGGGCGTCCTTGTCGATGGCGTAGTTCATCGCCTGGCGGACGCGGACGTCGTTGAGCGGCTCGACCTGCATGTTGATGTAGTTGTAGTAGACGCCGACCATCGGCCGGGTCACGACCTGGACGCCGGGCGTCTCCTGCAAGCCGCGGATCTTGTCCACCGGCACCGCGTCGGTCCCGGCCACCATGTCGATCTCGCCCGCTTCGAGGGCGGCGAGGCGGGTGGCGTCCTCGGGGATGACGATGAACTCGACGCGGTCGATCTGCGGCGGCTGCTGGACGGCGTAGAACGAGGTGGACCAGTCGTGCTCCGGGTTCTTTTCCAGCACGATGGTGTCGTCGGCGGTCCACTCGACGAACTTGTACGGGCCGGTGCCGACCGGGTTGCGGCCGAACTGGTCGCCGAATTGCTCGACGGCGGCGGGGCTGATCGGCGCGCAGTACGAATAGCCCATGCCGACGAACATCGGCACGAACGGCTCGGTGTAGATGTAGGCGACCGTCATCTCGTCGATCACCTCGACCCGGTCGAGCGGGCCGAGCATGTAGGTGGTCGGCGAGGCGATGGCCGGGTCCATGTGCCGTTCGACGGTGAACTTGACCGCGTCGGCGTTGAACGGCGTGCCGTCGTGGAAGTTGACGCCTTCGCGCAGTTTGTAGGTGACGGTCCGGTTGTCCTCGGAGAAGGTCCACTCGGTGGCGAGGCCGGGGTGGACGGTGCCGGCCTCGTCGAGGTAGATGAGCGAGTCGTAGATCTGCCACATCACTTCGTGGGAGACGAGGGCGGTGGTCTTCTGCGCGTCGAGGGTGTCGGTCAGTTGGCCGCGGGCGATGCGCAGGGTCGTGCCGCCCTGCGACAACGGCCGCCGCGCCGCTTCGCCGGTCAGCGGGGCCGCGCCGACGGTGGCGCGCCCGGCCGTGGTGGCGAGCATTGCGCCCGCGCCGGCCGCGCCGAAGGCCTTGACGAGATCGCGCCGGTTGAGGCTGGTCGCCCAGGTGCGGGCGAAGGCGTAGGCCTGGCGCTCGAACTCGCCCATCGGGCGCTCGTTGGTGGCGTCGTTGCCCATCACGTGTCCTCCATCGGTTCGGTATTCGACTGCTGTTGCCCGTGGCGTCGGTGCCGTCCGGCATGTCGGCGCCGGACCGGGAAAAACGGTGTCGAACGGTTCGCGGCGTCCCCTTTCCGCGCGCGGGCGCACGGAACCACGGCCTGTCCGAGGCCGGCGATTCCCGGAAACCGAGGTCCGGCGCGGCGACGCGCCGGGCTGAAATCGTGTACACGCTCGCAGAGTTGGGCGAGTCTAGGCAGGCCGGTGGGACGTGTCAACAGGGTCGGCGAAGTTGGCGGTTCCGTCCTCGGGAGGCGGTCGGCGCTCGCCGAAGCGCCCGCACCGACCGTCGCGCGCGATCCCGGCACGTGGTTCGAGACCACATGTTTCGCGGTCTTTCGCCATCCGATTGATGGATGCGGCATTCCGTTCGCCGCTCATGGTGGAGGGCCTGGCGCCCTCCACCGTCCGTGCGCGAGGCAATCCGGGCGGGCGAAACGGCGGCGGGCGTGATCTTGGTCGCACTTCGGGCATCTCCCGCGCCGGATGCCCGGCGCGGGAGATGCCCGGCGCGGTGCCGCTAGCCGGCTTGGCCGGAGCCGTCGCGGGCCGCCCGGATGCGGTCGATGAACGCGTAGTCCGCCGCCTGCGGCGTTTGCGGGTCGCCCTCGAAAACCCCGCTGTTGTAGTTCTCGCGAACCTTGTCGAGGAGGGCCGGGTTGCCCTGGAAACTGGCGATGACCTTCGCGGTCAGTTCGTCCCAGCGGTCGGCCAGCGCCCGCGCTTCCGGGCTGGCGGGGTCGAGGCCGGGGTTGGCGCGCACGTCGGCGAGCAGCGCGGTCCAGCCGTCCTGCACTGCCGCGATCTCCTCCTCCGAGGTGGTCGCCCGCAGGTCGGCGAACGCCTGCATCTCGTCTGGCGTGTAGTACTTCTCCATGGAATGTCCTCCGTCCATCGGCGTCGCGGCCACCGCCTCCGACGCCCGGGCGACGAGATCCCAGTCCCAATCGCCGGTTTCGACCCGCCGCTCCAGCAACGCGCCGATCGCGTACCGGGCGCGCTCCAGCTCCCCGATCCGGTCGTCGAGCGCGCGCTGCTGGATCCGGAGCGAGGCGACGAGGTCGAATTCCGGCCGGTCCAGGAGCTCGCCGATCTGCTTCAGGGGGAAGCCGAGGAAGCGCAGCGTCAGGATCTGCTGCAACCGCAGCAGGTCCTCGTCCGCGTACAACCGGTAGTCGCCGGTGCTGCGCCCCGAGGGCCGCAGCACCCCGATCCGGTCGTAGTGGTGCAGCGTCCGCACCGAGACGCCGGTGCTGGCCGCGACCTCGCCGACTTTCCGCATACGCCCCACGGCTCACCTCCCGGCGCAGACGTTAGGGCCTGACGTTGCGTCAGGGTCAAGCCCCCGCGCAACCCCCGTCGCGCGAGCGTGTGTTCTTCGTCATCCCGAGCCCGTCGAGGGATCTCGTTGACGAGTCGAGGAGTCGAGGAGTCGGGGAGTCGAGGAGTCGAGAAGAGGACGTGATCCCTCGACGGGCTCGGGATGACGGGTTTGGGGCCGCCGGCGCGTGTCGCCGAAACGACACCGCGCCGGTGTTCCAGGCGACAGCCCGCTCGCGGCGCGACGACGACCATGGTCGCATCGGGACGGCGACGGGCCGGGCCGGAAACGAGCGGCGTGGCCGCCGGGGAGCATCACGATGGAACGGATCTGGACGGCCGACAACCAGTGGCCGAATCGCCTGCCGAAGCGTTGGGCACAGGCGCTCGTCGTCCTCGCCCTGCTGGTACTGGGTCTCGGCGCTATGGGCCTTTTCATCTACGAGGGGTTGCACCGGATCGCCTACGTCATCGCCTTCGGGGCGATGGGGCTGGGCAACCTCGCGCTGGCCGCCGGCAGCCTGCTGCCGAGCGAGCGGGGACGGCGGATGGCGCTGGCGGCGGTCGGCCAACTGGCGATCGTGATGTCGCTGGCGCTCGGCGCGACGCTCGCCTTCCAGGCCGGTTGCGGTTCGTAGCGACCCCGATTCGGAGCGCGCCCAGGAACCCGGCTGAGCAAACGACCCCGTCACCCCGTCATCCCGATCCCGTCGAGGAAACTCGCTGCCGCTGCGAGGCATCGTGAAGCGGCCAGTTCCCTCGACGAGCTCGGGATGACGGCGGACGCCGTTCGGGTGACGGTGAATGTGACGCCGGACCGATCCCGAGTTTGGTTCCTATCGCCGCCGGGAGCGCTTCCGCTTGTTGCGCTTGCTCTTCTTCCGCGAACAGACGCCGTTGCGCTGGCACGCGCCCTTTGCGCCGCAATCGCGGCAGGCTTCGCCGCCCGTGCCGCAGGCGGAGTTCGCCCGGCCAAGCACGCAGCGATTGCCGCAGGCCGTCTGTACGCAGCACCCGGAGCAGATCGAGGGATCGCAGTCCTCGACGTAGCTCGTGCAGATGGGGGTGCCGTCGGGTAGGACGTCCTCGAACTGGCATGGCCCGCAGGCGAGTCTGGGTGATTGCGTCCTGGCTCCGCGCGGCGCAAGCGCGACCGCCAGCGCGCCGAGCAGCGCGCGCCGCCCGACCGGGCCGCCCAAGCGGCGAACGATGGCGTCGAAACGGTGCCCGTCGATGACCCCCTCCAGTGCGGACCCGGCGAAAGCCGTTGCTGGTCCGCACGAGGAGTACACCGGAATCGGCGAATCGGATTGTTTTCATCGAGATGCTCAACGAGAAGGGAGTGGGGAGACGACTTCGGATTTGCCCTACTGCGCGTGTCTTGCATTGTTGTTGTTCCGCCGTTGTCGATAGGACATCGCGACATCAGGCGCCACGTCAACCGGCTGAGCGAAAAGCGATTCGTTGAGATGCAGGATCATGGAGGGGGCTTCATGACCGAACCTATGGAAATCGACGAGGCGACCGCCGCGTTCATCTCGCGCAACATCGAACTTGCCTTCGCGATGACCAGGGAGTTGCTCGACAACCCCGCGCTCATCGAGCAGGTGCCGGACAAGGCGACCGTGTTCGTCGCCCCACCGGACGCCCCCGACTACGCCCGGCGGCAGATGGAGCGGGCACGAACCTTCGCCGGCAACGGGTATCGCTCGGTGGTCTGGCGCCTCGGCGCGGACGACGACGAGCCGCGGGCGATCCCGGTCGCCGTGTCGCCGGAGGGTGCTCCGAAGGAGGCCGGCGCCGACGCGGCCTGAAGCGGTCGGCAGAGGGTCCGATCCACAATTCCTGCGATTCGACGAAAGCCGCTGCGCGGGAGCGCGGCGGCTTTCGCGTGTTTCGTGGATGCGCCCTGCCCTTCGCTCAGTCCGCCGCGCCGGCGGTCGCCGCTTCCTCGGCTTCGGCTGCGCGGGCCGCGACGGCGGCGCGCGGGATGACGCTCCAGAAGCGCGTCCGCTCCTCGTCCCAGCGGTCGAGGATGGCGCGGGCGCGGATGGAGCCGGTCGCCTCGGCGTGGCGCTCGATCAGGTCGCGCAGCGTCGCGGCGTCGGCATCGCCCACGCTCGGCTCGATCAGGATCGACTCGCCGTTGATGCGGCCGGGGAACGCGCCCTCGGGGTCCCACACCCAGGCGGTGCCGTTGGTCATGCCCGCGCCGAAGTTGCGCCCGGTTGGGCCAAGCACCACCACCGCGCCGCCGGTCATGTACTCGCAGCCGTGGTCGCCCACGCCCTCGACGACGGCGGTCGCGCCGGAGTTGCGGACCGCGAACCGCTCGCCCGCCGCCCCGGCGAGGAACGCCGCGCCGCCGGTCGCGCCGTAAAGCAGCGTGTTGCCGGCGATCGTTTGCGGGCCGGAGAATCCGGCGTCGCGCGGCGGCCGGATCGCGATCTCGCCGCCGCTCATGCCCTTGCCGGCGTAGTCGTTGGCCTCGCCTTCCAGCAGCAGCCGCACGCCCGGTACGATGAACGCGCCGAAACTCTGGCCGGCGCTGCCGGTGTAGGAGAGCGTGACCGCGCCCGGTTCGAGCGCCAGCCCCGGCCGGGTCGTGATCGCGTGGGCGATCTTCGCGCCGGCGGTGCGGTCCCCGGTGCGGATCGGGGCCGCCAGCGAGACGGGCCGGTTCGCGTCCAGCGCCGCGACCACGTCCGGCAGCAGCGCATCGTCCAGCGTCGGGCCGTCGGCCGGGCGCTCGGTCGTCTTGCGGCGCTCGCCCTCCGGCGCTGGCGGCGCGAACAGGGCCGACAGGTCGAGCAGCCCGGCCCGGCCCGGCAGATCCTTCTGCGCCAGCAGGTCGGAGCGGCCGACGAGGTCGGTCAGCGAGCGCGCGCCGAGTCCGGCCAGCACCTCGCGGATCGCTTCGGCGAGGTAGACGAAGTAGTTGACGATCTGCTCCGGCTTGCCGGCGAACTTCGCCCGCAGATCCTCCCGCTGGGTCGCGATGCCGGTCGGGCAGGAGTTGAGGTGGCACTGCCGGGCCATGTCGCAGCCGATGGCGATCAGCACCGAGGTGCCGAACCCGTACTCCTCGGCCCCGAGCATCGCGGCGACGATCACGTCCTCGGCGGTCTTGATGCCGCCGTCCGTCCGCAGCCGCACCCGGGAGCGCAGGCCGTTCATCACAAGCGTCTGCTGGGTTTCGGCCATGCCCAGTTCCCACGACACCCCGGCGTGCTTGATGCTCGCCAGCGGAGCCGCGCCGGTGCCGCCGGAGTGGCCGGAGATCAGGATGTAGTCGGCCTTCGCCTTGGCGACGCCGGCGGCGACGGTGCCCACGCCCGCTTCGGCCACCAGTTTGACGCCGATCTTCGCCCGCGGGTTGATCTGCCGCAGGTCGAAGATGAGTTGCGCCAGATCCTCGATCGAGTAGATGTCGTGGTGCGGCGGCGGCGAGATCAGCGGCAGCCCCGGCACCGCGTAGCGCAGCCGGGCGATGAACGGCGTCACCTTGTGGCCGGGCAGTTGCCCGCCCTCGCCCGGCTTCGCGCCCTGCGCGATCTTGATCTCCAGTTCGGTCGCCATCGACAGGTACTTCGCGGTCACGCCGAAGCGGCCCGACGCCACCTGCTTGACCTTGGAGTGGGCGACGTCCGGCCCTCCCTCGTCGTACCAGTGCGGGTCCTCGCCGCCCTCGCCGGAGTTGGACCGCCCGCCGATCCGATTCATCGCGATGGCGAGCGTCCGGTAAGCCTCCGGCGACAGCGAGCCGAGGCTCATCGCGGTGACGACGAAGCGGGAGACGATGGCCTCGACCGATTCGACCTCCTCGACCGGCACCGCCGGACCAAGCGGCCGAATCTCCATCAGGTCGCGCACCGTGGTCAGCGGGTGGCTGGCGACCAGTTCGCGGTACGCCTTGTACAGCGAGCGGTCCCCGGAATCGACCGCCGCCTGCAGCGCCTTGACCATCGGCGGTTCGTAGCCGTGCGGTTCGCCGTCCTTGCGGTAGCGGACGAACCCGAGGTCGGGCAGCTTGGCCGCCGTCTCGCCGTAGCCTTCGTTGTGGCGGCGCACGACGTCGGTCTCGATCTCGGCCCAGCCGATGCCGCCCAGCCGCGCCGGGGTGCCGGGGAACGCCCGCGCGATCACCTCCGGCCCGACCCCGACCGTTTCGAAGACCTGCGCCCCGCGATAGCCCATCGCGGTCGAGATGCCCATCTTCGCCGAGACCTTGAGGAAGCCCTTTTCCAGTTGCTTCAGGTAGTTGTGGCGCAGGTCGGCCGGGGTCAATCCCTCGTGGCCGCGGGTGCCGGCGTACGTGCCGGCGGCTTCCAGCGCCATCCACGGGCAGACGGCGGACGCGCCGTACCCGAGCAGGCTGGCGAAGGCGTGCACGTCGCAGGTTTCGCCCGACTCGGCGATCAGGTCGGCGTCCATCCGGATGCCGGCCCGGATCAGCGCGTGGTGCACCGCGCCGACCGCCAGCAGCATCGGCAGCGCCGCCTGCTCGGCCCCGATGCCCCGGTCCGACAGGACGACGATCGACGCGCCGCCGGCAACGGCCGCCTCGGCCTCGGCGACCACCCGGTCCAGCGCGGCCAGCAGCGTCGTGCCGACCTCCGCGCCGTCCTCGGGCGGCGCGAACAGGGTCGAGACCGTCGCGGCGCGGACGCCGTCTGCTTCGAGTTCAACGATGGCCGCGAGTTGCTCACCGTCGAGGGCGACGCTCGGCAGGTGCAGCAGCCTGGCCTGCGCCGGGCACGCCGCCAGCAGGTTGCCGCGCCGGCCGACGAACGAGTCCAGCGCCATCACCGAGCGCTCGCGAAGCGAGTCGATGGCCGGGTTCGTCACCTGCGCGAACCGCTGCCGGAAGTAGGCGTGGAGCGGGCGCGGCTTGTCTGACAGGACCGCCAGCGGCGCGTCGTCGCCCATCGACCAGGTCGGCTCGGTGGCGGTCGCCATCGGCTGCACGATCAGCCGCAAATCCTCGGCCGAGTAGCCGAACGCACGCTGGACGGCGACCGCCGCCGTATCGGCCGGCTTGCGGACCGGCGCGGCCGGCGCGTCCGCGACCGGGGCCGCGACGTCGATCTCCTCGTCGGCGTCCGGCAATTCGAGCGCGACCCGGCCCTCGGCCAGCCATTGCGCGTAGGGAGCGCCGGCCGAAACCTCGGCCTTCAGGTCGTCGTTGCGGAGCACGACGCCGCGGCGGGTATCGACGAGGATCATCTGCCCGGGGCCGAGCCGGCCTTTTTCGACCACGCTCGCCTGATCCACCGCGACGGTGCCCGCTTCGGAACCGGCGATGAACAGCCCGTCGTCGGTGATCGCGTAGCGCAGCGGGCGCAGGCCGTTGCGATCCAGCGTCGCCCCGGCGATGACGCCGTCGGAGAAGCCGAGCGCGGCCGGGCCGTCCCACGGCTCGACCAGCCCGGCGTGGTAGTCGTAGAAGGCCCGCCGCGCCGGGTCCATGTCGGGCAACTGCTCCCACGGCTCGGGGACCAGCATCATGAGCGCGTGCGGCAGCGACCGCCCGGCGCGGGCCAGCAGTTCAACGGCGTTGTCCAGCGACAGCGAGTCGCTGCCTTCGGTCGAGACCACCGGCCGCAGCGCCTCGGGCGCGATCCCGTCGAGGCCGAGCCGTGGCGCGCGCGCCTCCATCCAGATCCGGTTCCCGGTGATGGTGTTGATCTCGCCGTTGTGGGCGATGAAGCGGAACGGCTGGGCCATCGCCCAGGTCGGCAGCGTGTTGGTCGAGTAGCGCTGGTGGAAGAGCGCGATCGCGCTGGCGTAGGCCGGGTCGCGCAGGTCGGCGTAGAAGGCAGGCAGGTCCTGCGGCAAGCAGAAGCCCTTGTAGATGAGGGTGCGCGCCGAGCAGGAGACCACGAAGAATTCGGATTCCCCGAACCCGGCTTCCCGCGCCGCCCGCTCCGCCGCCCGGCGGGCGAGGAAGAGCGCCCGCTCGAATCCGTCCTCGTCCAGCCCGGATGGCCGCGCGACCAGTAGTTGGGCGATGACCGGCAGGGTGGAGCGCGCCACGTCGCCGAGCACCTCGGGATCGGTCGGGACCTCGCGCCAGCCGAGCACGTCCAACCCGGCATCCCGCATCGCCGTGACCAGCATGCCGCGGCAGGCGTGCTCCGCTACGGGATCGGTCGGCAGGAAGGTCATCGCCACGCCGAGCGTTCCCGGCGCGACGCCCTCCCGCGCGAGGCGGGCGAGGTCCGGCGCGAACAGCGCGTGCGGCACCTGCGTCAGCAGGCCCGCGCCGTCGCCGGTGCGGGCGTCCGCGCCGACGCCGCCGCGGTGGGTCAGGTTGACCACCCCGGCGAGGGCGCGCTCCACGATGGCGCGGGAGGGGCGGCCGGCGATGTCCACGACGAGGCCGACGCCGCAGGCGTCGTGCTCGTAGGATCGATCCCAGAGCGGCGCGTAGCCGCGGCGCGACGGTCCGGTCATGCGGGCCTCCTCCTGTGCGCCCCGGGGCGCTTGGGCGCGGCACCCAAATGCGGGCGAGGGCTCTCCTTCCCCCGGCCGAATGGCGGCGCCGCGCTGGCGGGACGCGCGTGGCTGCACGCAAAACGCGTCCGCAGCGCTCCCAATACGAAAATCGAAACGCCTCTTCGGCGAAGCAAGACGAGGCACTCCATCGTGCTGCTACGAGTCTAGGGAGCGGACCGCCACGGACGAACGTACCGAGGGCCAAGACCTTCGCGGCGATTCTTGGGCAACAGGTACAAGATGCGCCCCCGTCGTGTCGCCGCCCGCACGAGAGAGGGCACTCACCGGCGCGGCGGGATGCGCTCGGGAACCCGATCGTGCCGCGCGGCCCCGACCGGCTCGCGTGCCGCTCGGCTCGATGGGCCGCGTGGTCGCGCGGGAACGGGGAATGCGCGGACGCCGGTTGCCGCGCCGCGCGGAACCGGCTACCCTCCCGCCATGCTTTAGGCGGGACGCCCAAACCGGGCGCAACGAGGGAAGAACGTATGACGCCAGATGGCGCCGTGCCGGCGGCCGGGGCTCCGTCGGCCGAGGAGGTCGTGCGGCGGGTGGGCGAGGCCGGGGCGCGGCTGCTCGACCTCCAGTTCAGCGACATTGCCGGCGGCGGCCGCCGGATGACGGTGCCCGCCACCCTGCTGCCGGCCATCTTCGACCACGGCTACCGCTTCGACGGCGCGGCGGTGATGGGCGGCCTGCGCGAGGTCGAACTCGACCTCTTCCTCGTGCCCGATCCGTCCACGCTGATCATCTACCCCGATCCGGGCGACGGGCAGCGCGCCCGCCTGACCTGTTCGGTGCGCCGCCGCGACGGGCAGCCCTTCGCCGGCGATCCGCGCTCCATCCTCGAGCGCACCGTCGAGCGCGCCCGCGACCTCGGCTTCGAATACCGGGTCGCGGTCGAACTCGAGTATTACCTGTTCCGCGACGAGGATGTGCCGCTGGACGCGCCGGGCTACTTCGGCATCGGCGGCGGCCCCGGCAGCGCCACCCGCGACGAGATCCTGACCACGCTGCACGGGATGGGCATGGCCGTTGGCGGCGCGCACCACGAGACCGGCCCCGGGCAGGAGGAACTCGACCTGCTCACCACCGGCGCGGTCCGCATGGCCGACCAGTTGCTGACGGTGCGGCAGGTGATCCGCTCGGCGGCGGCCAGCCACGGGTTGCGCGCCAACTTCATGCCGAAACCGCGCTCCGACGCGCCGGGGTCCGGCATGCACGTCTTCCAGCGGCTGCGGCGCATCGCGGACGGCGGCGACGCGCTGCGCGGCACCGGGGACGAGTTGTCTCCGACCGGGCGGCACGCGATCGCCGGTCTCATCGAGCGGGCGGGCGTGGCCAGCGCGGTCTGGTCGCCCTCGGTCAATTCCTACAAGCGGTTGGCGGCGGGGCACCGCGCGCCCCGCCACGCGACGTGGGCCCGCCTCAGCCAGGCGTCGCTGATCCGCGTGCCCGTGCCTGGCCCCTCGACCGGCGCGGTGGTCGAAATCGAACTGCGTTCGCCGGACAACATGGCCAACCCGTACCTCGCGTTCGCCTTGGCGCTGGCCTGCATGCTCGACGGCATCGAGCGCGGCGAGGAGCCGCCCCCGGCGCTGGACGAAAACCTCGTCCGCTACGACGACGAGGAACTGGAGCGGCTCGGCATCGCCCGGCTGCCGGCGACGATGGGTCAGGCGCTCGACCTCTTCGCCGAGGACCCGATGCCCCGCGCCGCGCTCGGCGACTACGTCTGCGACGGCTTCCTCCTCGCCAAGCGGGCCGAATGGGAAGAGTTCCGCCGCCACGTCAGCCCGTGGGAACAGGCGCGCTACGGCGTCTAGACGACGCGGGAGGGTGGGGGAGGGCCATGATCTCGGTCGCGGACGTGATCGCGCTGGCGCTGCCGGCCGGCACCACGGTGGCCGCCGGCGGCGCGGGGCTGGCCGGCGAGGTCACGTGGGCCACCCGCATCCGGCCGTCCCCGCCCGCCTTCGCCCACCTCGCCGGCGGCGAACTGGTGCTGCTGCCGGTCGGCGTGCTGGAGCAACTCGACGAGCGCCTGACGCTGGACGCCGCGGTGCGCCTGCTGGCCGGCTTCGACGTCGCCGCCGTCGCCGTCGTCGGGCAGCCGGACGAGGCCGCCCGCGCCGCCGCCGAGGAGACCGGGCTGCCGCTGCTGGCGCTGCCGCCGGACGCCGACCTCGGCCCGATGGAGCGCGAAGCCGCCCGCCTCATCACCGACCGCCGCCGCGAGGTGCAACGGCGCGGGCAAGAAGTCTTCAACCGGCTGATGGAACTGGCCATCACCGGCGAACCGCTGGCCGGCGTCGTCCGCGCGCTGGCCGACGTCGCCGAGCGGGCCGTCCTGCTGGAAGGGCGCGACGGCCGCTTGCTCGCTTACCAGTCCTCCGCCGGGCAGGGCCCGCCGCGCGACGTGCTGGAGCCGCTGCTGGCCCGCGACCGCCCGGAGGTGCTGCGCTGGTTGCGCGCCACCACCGAATCCAGCCCGGTCGATCCTCCCACCGCCGTCTATGACCTCGATACATCCTGGTCCCGCGTGGCGGCCCCGGTCATCGGGCGGGACGGCCTGCTCGGCTGCCTGTCGCTGCTGGTGCCGCGCGGCGCCGGGTCGCCAGAGGACGCGCAGGCCACCGCCCGCGGCGCGTCCGCCTGCGCCGTCGTCCTCGCCCGCGAGCAGGCCGCCGCGACGGCCCGCCGCGAGGTCGAACTGCACGTCCTCGACGAGGTGCTGGACGGCGCGCTCCGCTCGGAAGCCACGCTGCTCCAGCAAGCGCGCCGCCTCGGCCACGACCTGACGGCCCGCCACGTCGCCTTCGTCGCCCGCTTCGACCAGGCGACCGGCTCCGGCCCGGTGCGCGCCGGCGGCCGCGACGAGCGTTGGGACGTGCTGGGCGAAACGCTCACCCGCGTCGCCGGGGTGCGTGGCGCGCGCCCGCTCTGGCGGGTGCGCCACAACGCCGCCGAGATCGTCTGGCCGGCGACGACCGCCGCCGAGGCCGCGCGCATCGCCGCCTCCGTTCGCGACGAACTGGGCCTGCTGGCCGGCAACCGCAACGGGGCGGCGACCGTCGTCTCGATGGGCGTCGGCGTGCCGCGCGAGGGCATCGCCGGCATCCGCCGCTCGCACCAGGAATCGCGGCAGGCGCTGGCGCTCGGCCGCCGGTTGCACGGCCCCGGCCACCTCACCCGCTTCGACGACCTCGGGGTCTACCGCCTGATCTTTGCCGCCGAGAACCTGCCCGAACTGCGCGACCTCTACGAGGAAGCGCTCGGCCCGCTGATGGCCTACGACCGCGACAACAACGCCGACCTGATCCGTACCCTCGCGGCCTTCTTCGCCGCCAACGGCAGCCCGAAGGAAGCGGCGGAACGCCTCCAGGTCCACCGCAACACCGTCCTCTACCGCCTCGACCGCGTCCGCGACATAACAGGCTACGACCTCGAGGACGCCAACCTGCGCCTGCGCCTGCACCTCGCGCTGCACGTCCACCTCGCCCTCTCGCCGGCCGACGAGGAGCGGGCCTGAGCGAAGTGCCGAGTGCCGGGTGCTCGGTGGACGTTGTCGGCAAGCCGGCAAGTCGGCAAGCACCAGGGACGCACGAGCCGGCCTACCATTCTCGGCACTCGGCACTCGGCACTCGGCACTCGGCACTCGGCACTCGGCACTCGGCACTCGGCACTCGGCACTCGCACAGCCGCTGGTATCATTCCCGGTTGGATTGGCGCGGCCATGCGGGGCGGGCGCCGAGGCGCGGCCCGTCCGCGCGGTGGAGGCACGATGGAGTCGGGCAACGCGCCGCTGAAGATCGCGGTGCTGGTCAAGCAGGCGCCGGACATGAACGCGGTCCGGATCGACCGCGCCACCGGCAAGCCGGTCTTCGGCGGCCAGCAGGTGGTCAGTTCCTACGACGAGCACGCGATCGAATCCGCGGTCGCCCTGAAGGAGCGCTTCGGCGGCGAAACGGTCGTCGTCACCGCCGGGCCGGCCGGCGCCAAGGACGCGCTGACCCGCGCGCTGGCGATGGGCATCGACCGCGCCATCCACATTGAGGTCGCCGATCCCAACGCGCTCGACACCCTCTCCATCGCCGGCATGCTGGCCGATCAGGTGCGCCCGCTCGGCGTCGATCTCGTCATCGCCGGGCAGGCCGCCGACGACTACGAAACCGGGCAGGTCGGCGCGCAGGTGGCCGAACTGCTCGACCTGCCGCTCGTCTCCAACATCGTCGAGATCGAGGTCGCCGGCGGCGCGCTGACGCTGAAGCGGGACATGGAAGACGGCCACCAGACGGTGACCGCGCCGCTGCCGGCGGCCTTGCTCGCCAGCACCGGCCTCAACCAGCCGCGGCTCCCTTCCCTGAAGGGGATCATGGCCGCCAAGAAAAAGCCGGTCGAGAAGGTTCCCGCGCCGGCAATCGGCGAGGCGCGCATGACCTGGAGCGCCCCGCAAGCCCCGGAAAAGACCGTCACCGGCGTCCTCTTGCAGGACGTGCCCGCCGCCGAGGCCGCCCGCCAACTCGTCGCGTGGCTGGAGGAGCAGAAGGCGATCTAGGGCGCGGATTTCCCACGTCATCCCGAGCCTGTCGAGGGATCTCGTTCATGTTGGCACCAAGGGAACGACGAGATTCCTCGACAGGCTCGGGATGACGCTAGGGCGGCGGCTCCGTTCGTAACGCCCTTCAGGGTGCTTTCCACGTTAGCCCGGTCCTTTAGGGCCGGGTCCGCCGCGAACATCGCAACCACCGCCCGAACCCGGAAACCGATCCCGGCGGGCAAAGGAGCAGGACACCACCATGGCGAACGGCGTGCTGATCGTCGGCGAGGTCGCCGGCAACGGGTCGCTGCGGCCAGCCTCGCTGGAACTGGCGACGGCGGGCCGCGCGCTGGCCGACGCGACCGGCGGCCCGCTGATCGCGCTGCTGATGGGCAACGGCGCGTCCGCGCAGGCCGGGGCGCTCGCCGGCTCCGGCGTCGATCGCGTGCTGACGGTGGACGACGACCGCTTCGGCAACGCCAACGCCGAGGCGGCCGCCAGCGCGGTCGCCGCCGCGATCGCCGCCGCCGACGCGTCCATCGTCCTCATGCCCGGCACCACCGCCGGGCGGGACTACGCGCCGAAACTCGCCGCCCGCCTCGGCGCGCCGCTGGCGGCGGACTGCGTCGCGCTGGCGGTTGAGGACGGCAACCTGGTCGCCACCCGTACCGTGCTCGGCGGGCGCGCCCAGACCGAGGTTCGGTTGCAGGGGCCGGTGCAGCTCGCCACCGTGCGCGGCGGCTCCTTCGCCAAGGCTGAGGCCAGCGGCGCGACCGCCCCGGTGGAGGCGCTCGACGTCGCCTTCGGCCCGGGCGATTTCCGGGTGACGGTCGTCGAGACGGCGGCCAAGGGCGGCGGCGCGACCAACCTCGACGCCGCCGAGGTGGTCGTCGCCGGCGGCCGCGGCCTGAAGGAGCCGGGCAACTTCACGCTGGTCGAAGACCTCGCCGCCGCGTTCGGTGGCGCGGTCGGTGCGACACGTGCCGTCGTGGACGCCGGCTGGCGCCCGCACGAGGAGCAGATCGGGCAGACCGGCCGCGTCGTCTCGCCGAAACTCTACGTCGCGGTCGGCGTCAGCGGCGCGGTGCAGCACAACGTCGGCATGCAGGGCAGCGGCACGGTGGTCGCCATCAACCGCGACCCGGACGCGCCGATCTTCAAGCTCGCCCAGTTCGGCATCGTCGGCGACCTTTTCGAGGTCCTGCCCGCCCTGACCGCGGAGGTGCAAAAGGCCCGTGGCTGACCCCGTTCCCGGCCGGGACGCCGAACCGAACGACGCGCCGGAACCCGGCCTGCCGGGGGACGCGCCCTGGCCGAACCTGCCGCCGCCCGGCTGGGCCCGCACGCGGGTCCTGCTCAAGCGCGCCGTGCTGCGGCGCTGCCCGTACTGCGGCGGTGGCAACATCTTCTCCAACTTCTTCGCGATCAAGGAGATCTGCCCGACCTGCGAGGTCCGCTTCGAGCGGGAGGACGGCTACTTCCTCGGCGGCTACGCGATCAACATCGTCGTCTCGGAGTCCATCGCGCTCGGGCTGGCGATCTGGCTGCTGTTCGGCACCGAGTTGCGCGAATTGCCGCTCCTCCAGCAGGAACTGATCGCCGTCGCGCTGGCCGTCGGCTTCCCGCTGCTCCTGTTCCCGTGGTCCCGCACCTTCTGGATGGCGCTCGACCTCACGCTCCACCCGCCGGAGGCCACCCCGGACCGGCTCCTGACTCGCGCCCCGCGCCCGGGCGGGACGCCGAGGAAGCGGGGGGGATGACATGAGTCTGGCTGATGCGGTCTTCGCCGGGAGACGCCCGGGGCTGATGGCCCGGGCTACGGGAACGAAACCCCTCCGGGGTTGAGGCCGACGGACGACGTACCGGCCCTCGTGCTCAGTCCCGGAGGGACTTCGTTTGCGTAGCCCGGGGTTTATTGCGTTTGCGTATTTGATCCGGCTACCGGCCCAGCGGCGGGCGCGATGAATCGCGCCCC
>JAFAEX010000047.1 GCA_023423795.1 Chloroflexota bacterium
AGGGCGCCGGGCCCTCCCCTACGAACGACGAACAGAGTGCGGTATCGATCGAGCGGATTCCGTCGTACCCCGGCGTCGTGGCAGTGAAACGCGGTTCGAGGGCTTCGGCCGTCAGCTCGTGAGAAAGGCGACCACTTCCTCGACGAACCGCTCGGGCTGTTCGCGGTGCAGGTTGTGGCCGGCGCCCCGCACCTCGGCCAGCCGCGCGCCGGGCACCAGCCCGGCCAGCCGCGCCGCGTCGTCAACGGCGGTCATGCTCCCCAGGTCCGGATCTCCGCGCAGCACGAGGGTTGGGGCCGCGATCCCGGCCAGCGAATCGATCCGCTCCACCCGCCCGGCGGCCAGATTCTGCTCGGCCTCGGCGCGCAATTCGGCGAAGACGCCGGGGTGGACCGAGCAGATCGCTTCCGCCCGGCGCAGGCACTCCTCGGGCGTCCACGAGGGGAACTCGGAGGCGTACCAGGCGGCGACGTCCGGGACCGGGGCGGCGTTGAGCCGCTGCCACCCCTCGAACGCCGGCACGATCTCGGGCCTGGTCCGCAGCGGCGGGTCCTCGGCCACGATCCGGCTGGCGCGGCCCGGGGCGTCCGCCGCCCAGGTCAGCGCGACCAGCGCGCCGAGTGAGTGGCCCATCACCAGCGGCCGGTCGAGGGCGAGCGCGTCCAGCGCGGCGTCGAGGTCGGCCGCGTAGTCCGGCAGCAGGTAGCCGGCATCGGGTTGGGCGGAGAGGCCGTGGCCGCGCAGGTCCAGCGCGAACGCCCGGAAACGCTGCCCGAGGGCGTCCGCCACCGGCAGCCACGATTCGGCGCGGCTGCCGATGCCGTGGAGCAGCACGAGCGGCGGCGCGCCGGGATCGCCCCAGTGGCTGACCGCCAGGTCCACACCGTTGGCCCGGATGATCTCGCGTTCCATCGCCGTCCCTCGCTCCCCGCGTCGCGCTGCCGGCAAGGGTAGCCGAGCGGCCCCGCCGGCGCGGAGCCCGGCGAGCGGGCGGCGAAGCCGGGCCGGGGCTGGCCGAATCCGCCATCAGTGCCCGTTTTCGGACGCCGGTTGGCAGCATCCGCCACGCGAACCGCGTACACTCTCCGGTGGCAACCGCGCCGAAGGATTCCGGGTGGACCGGGGTTCCCGGCACAACTCGTGCGATCCGTACGGTGGTTATCCGACGGAGGGCGTCGGCAACCGTGGCAATCGCAGGCGGCGCACGCGGCGTCGAGGTTGGGCTAGTGGAGGGATTCCGTCAGATGTCGAAGCGCTGGTTCACGATGGTTCCGACCGCCGCGCTGGCGCTCGCCGTGCTGGCTGCCTGCGGCGGCACCGCGCCGGAAACGGGCGACGTGACGCGCGTCCCGGACGCGGCGAACGCCCCGGCTACCGAAGCGCCGGCCGACGACGCCGCCACCGATGACGCGGCGACCGACGAGGGCACGGCGGAAGCCACCGACGCCGCCACCGAGGAAGCCACGGAAGCGGCGACCGAGGAAGCCGCCACCGACGCGGCCGCCTCGCCGGCTGCCGCCGACGACGCCACCCCGGCCGCGGCTATCGCCGCCGACGAGGCGACCCCGGCCGCCGCGTCCGCCGACGAGGCCACGCCGGCCGCTGCCGCCGATGAGGCGACGCCAGCCGCCGCGATGTCCGACGCCGCCACCCCGGCTGCTGCCGCCGCCGACGAGGCGACCCCGGCCGTCGCTGACGAGGCCACCCCGGCAGCCGACGGCGCGACGCCCGAAGCCGCAGCCGGTGATGCGGCGATGCAGGAGTTCACCGTCGTCTCGCGCGACATCTTCTTCGATCCGAAGGAGCTGACGATCCCGGCCGACACCGAGGTCCTCATCCACCTGCCGAACGAGGGCGCCGCGCCGCACAACTTCGTGATCGAGGAGCTGGGCGTGCGCGCCGAGCAGGCCCCGGGTGAAGAGCACGAAATCACCCTCACCGCGCCGGCCGGCACCTACGACTACATCTGCGACATCCCGGGCCACAAGGAGGCCGGCATGGTCGGCGTCCTGACCGTGGAGTAAGCGGCGTCGCCGAATACTCCGGCCCCGGCGCCGTAGCCGACGCCCCGCCGCGGTCCGTCCGCGGCGGGGCGTTCGCGTATCGCCCGCGCCCACCGGTCCCCGGGCCGGTGACATCGCGGCAGGGGCGGCCAGAAGGAATCGGCGCGATTCCGCGCCAAGCGATCGGAGGAACGACGATGACTGCCCACGACGCCCTGCATGCCGTTGCCCCAGACGTACCGGCGCTGCTCCAGTCCCTCGACGGCGTGCTCCGCGTGGAAGGCGACGGCGTTGCCGTCATCGACGACGCCGGGTTGCGCGGGCGCGCGATCGACGACCTCGTCCGCAACGCCGTTTTCGCCGACGACCCGGTGCGCTCCTCGGCGCGCTGGCTGGTGCGGCAGGCCGCCGTCGCGCTCGGCGCGTTCCCGGCATCGATCAACGACCTGTACATGGCGGCGGGCCGCGGCGAATACGCCAACGCCACCGCGCCCGCGATCAACGTCCGCGGGCTGTCGTGGGACACGATGCGGGCCATCTTCCGCGCCGCGAAGGCCAACGACTGCAAGATCGTGCTCTTCGAACTCGCCCGCTCCGAAATGGGCTACACCGAGCAGCGCCCCGGCGAATACGCCACCGTCGCGTTCGGCGCGGCGATCAAGGAAGGGCACCGCGGCCCCGTCTTCGTGCAGGGCGACCACTACCAGATCAACGCCAAGCGCTACGCCGCCGACGCCGAGGGCGAGGTCCGCGCGGTCCGCGAACTCGCCGCCGAGGCGATCGCCGCCGGCTATTTCAACATCGACATCGACGCCTCCACCATCGTCGATCTCGCCCTGCCCACCCTGCGCGAGCAGCAGACGCTCAACGCGCGCCATACGGCCGAACTGACCCGCGCCATCCGCGAGGTCGAACCGGCCGGCGTCACCGTCTCCGTCGGCGGCGAGATCGGCGAAGTCGGGGAGCGCAACTCGACCGTCGAGGACCTGCACGCCTTCATGGAGCAGTTCGAGACGCTGCTGGCCGACGAGTCGAAGGCGGCGGGCCGGGACCTGACCGGCATCAGCAAGGTCAGCGTCCAGACCGGCACCAGCCACGGCGGCATCGTGCTGCCGGACGGCACATTGCAGGAGGTCGCGGTCGATTTCGCCGCCCTCGCCGAATTGTCACGCGAGGCCCGCGAGCGGTACGGCATGGGCGGCGCGGTCCAGCACGGCGCGTCCACCCTGCCGGCAGAGTTCTTCGACAAGTTCGCCGAGGCCAACGCGGTCGAGGTCCACCTCGCGACGGCGTTCCAGAACATCGTCTTCGACCACCCGGCCTTCCCGGCCGCGCTGCGCGACGAGATCTACGCCTACCTGGCGGCGAACCACGCCGACGAGCGCAAGCCGAACCAGACCGACGCGCAGTTCCACTACGGCGCGCGCAAGCGTGCCTGGGGCCCGTTCAAGGCGAAACTGTGGGCGCTGCCCGAGGAGGTCCGCAACGAACTGGCCGCCTCGCTGGAGGACCAGTTCAGCCTCGTCATGCGGCGGCTGGGCGTCGCCAACACCGGCGCGCTGGTCGATCGCATCGTGCGGCCGGTCGATGTGCCGGTGCCCGCGCCGGAGGGTCTGCTGGCCGGGCTGCGCGGCGAGCGGGTGGCCGCAGTCGGCGGCCGTGAAACCTACGAGCAGGTCGAGGGCGAGTAGCGGCCGGTGACCGGCGAACGCGCGCCGACCGCGAACGCGCCCCGCGTGGGCGAGGCCGGGGTGGGGGATGCCGGGCAACCGGCGTTCTTCGCCCCGGCCGGTCGTCTTCCGGACGGCGTGTCGATCGGCCCGGTCGCCTGGCGCGAACTGGCCGCCGTCTCCCGCCTGCAACGACGGGTGTTCCGGGCTGGCCTCGCTTACCGGCTGCCGACGCTGGCGATGCTGAAGGTGCTGCCCGGCGGCCGGTTCCTCGTCGCCCGCCACGGCGGCGATATCGTCGGCTGCGCGATTGGCGACCAGGAGGGTGGGCGGCCGCGGGTGGTCAACCTCGCGGTCGATCCCGGCTGGCGGGGCCGGGGCATCGGCGGCGCGCTGCTGGCCGTGCTCGAAGAAGAATTGCCCGGCGACGACATCGTGCTCATGGTCGAGACGGGCAACACCGTCGCCCGCGCCCTCTACCTGCGCGCCGGCTACCAGCCCGACGGCAGCGCCGCCAACTACTACGGCCCGGGCCGCCACGGCGTCTGGATGCGCAAGCGCCGCGACGGGCAGCCGTCGTCGTCGGAGCGGTTGCTGCTCTGATCCGGGAGCCGGTCAGTCATCGGGCGTTCCGTCGCGGTCACCCGGCGGTCTGGCCTGCCGACCGTGCCTCCCGATCGTCGTCCCCTCCATCACGGCGAACAGTGGGACCCGCAGGCCTTCTACCCGGTAGTTTTTTAGGTATTTGTTCGGTATTTATTCGGCGTTTATTCGGTGTCTCTTCGATCGCGGAACACCGCATACGTACGCGCTTTCCTAGCCGCATCGGAGTTTCTTCGTTCCCCCCTCCCACGCAGCGCGCGAAACGCCACCCGTCCCGATTGCGCGCGCGAGGCTGGCAGGGGGACGCCGAAGAAACCCGAAATCCGCATGTTCATGGGAAAACCGCTACCGAATAAACGGCGAGAAAATACCGAAGAAACGCCGAATAAACCGGCGTGGTGGCGTCGTCGCTCCGGCCACCACCCACCCCGTCATCCCGAGCCTGTCGAGGGATGACGGGGTGGGTGGCGTCCGCGGGCATCCGAAACGGGTTCGCAGAGGAACGCGGGGATGATGGCGTTTGCCCGATCGATGCGGATACCCGGCGTCCGGCGGGCGCGATTCATCGCGCCCGTGCAACCCGCGGCGATTTGGCCCGCATGTAGGGGCGCGATTCATTGCACCCGCCGCTTCGATGCGATGACGAATTTGGCAACCGCCACCGTCGCGCCCGCCGCTCTGACGCCCCGGGCCATTGCTGCAAAACGCAAGCGTGCCCGAACGCCCCGCGCCCGGTACGCGTGCGCAACCGGCATCAACGTGCCCGACCGTGGCCGGTGTTCGCGGCGGACACCAATCGCTACCGCGACGGCTCCGCGCCGTGGCCACGGCGGCAGGAGAGGCGGCACCGCTTGCGCCAATGGTTGCAGGCGTCCTGGCAGTCGCCGTCGGTGGCGACGCAGCCGCGCCGGCATCCGTCGTGGGCGGCATCGCAGGCCGGCTCGCAGTGGTCGCTCCACGGCCCCGCGCTGCCGGCCGGTTCAGCGGCCGGGCGGCCCGCCACCCACGACCTCAGCCCGCTCGCCCGCACGACCCGTCCGATCCACCTCGCGTCCACGGCGCCGATTCCCTCCCTTCGCCCCGGCAGGGCCGTTCAGGCACGTTCCCTGCCAAAGCAGAGGAGGGATCGGTCGCCGGTGATACGTCCGCCTGCCGTCAGGGCGCCGGGGTGGCCGCCGGCGACGGTTCCGGCAGGTAATCGGCGGACCACGCCGAGGCGGCATCGAGATCGCCCGGGATCAAGCCGCGCTCGGCCATCCACGCGGCGTAGGCATCCCAACGTTCGGACGACTGGGTTCCCACGGCGACCCCTCCCGTCGTCCAGGTCGGCGCGGTGAGGGCTAGCCCGTCCGCCTCGACCGCGCGGTCGATGTCCGGCGACGCGGCGGCCAGCGCGTCCAGCGCCGCCTCCGGTTCGGCGGCTGCCGCGTCGTACCCGCGAACGGCGGCCCGCAGGAACGCGCGCACGGTTTCGGGATCGCGCTCCAGCGTTTGTTCGCCGGAGACGAGCACCAGTTCGTAGTAGGCGGGAACGCCGAACTCCTCCACCCGCATGATCTCGACCGGGTAGCCCGCGCGTTCGGCCACGATCGTCTCGTGGGTCCAGAACGCGCCCATCGACGCGTCGGCCCGCTCCGAGATCAAGGCCGGCAACAGATCGAATCCGACGTTCACGAGGTCGATGTCGGCCATGCCCAGCCCGTCGTGTTCGAGCATGGTGGCGAGGAAGGCCTCCTGCGACGGGATGCCGGGGTAGGCGACCGTCTTGCCGGCGAGGTCGCCGGGCCGCGCCAGCCCCGCCTCGGCCAGCGTCATGACGCCCATCAGCGGTTGTTGGGCGATGGCGGCCACCGAGACCACCGGCACGCCCTGCGCCCGGGCCAGCAGCACGTCGGTCTGGTAGGAGATGCCAAAGGTGTCGCGCCCCGCGCCGACCGTTTGCAGCACGGTTGCCGGGTCCGACGGCGTGTACACCTCGACCGCGAGCCCCTCCTCGGCGAACCAGCCCCGCTCCAGCGCGAGGAACAACCCGGCGTGGTTGGCGTTCGGGTACCAGTCGAGCGCCACCGTCACCGTCGTCGGCGCATCCTGCGCGCCAACGGACTCGGTGCTTCGCGTGAGGGCTGGCGGAGCGGCCAGCGCGGCAGCAGCGGCGGCGAACGCCCGGCGGCTCACCCGGAGCGGTCGTTTGGGCAGATCGTGCGGGAAGGCGGTCATCGGCAATCTCCGTCGTCGAACCGGCAAGGGACGGCGAACGCGCCGGTCACGGGTGACACGGCGCGTGGGCGGAGGCCAATCGTTCCCTGCGCGGGCATTACCCCGATCAGGTTCGACGGTCGGCGGCAGTGCGGCCACCCTCTCAGCCCGGCTCCCCGAGCTCCCGTGTCGGCGTCGTTCGGTTGTTGCCGGGCAGGGTAGGCGAGGCAGGGTGGCCGGTCAAGTGGCTCCGCCCGGCGTCCCGCCGCAGGTACGGGTTTTCCCTCCCCCGCGGCAGGACGCGCCGGCGACGGATTCGCGACGGAGCCGCGATCAGCCGATGCAGTAGGCGTAGGCGGTCACTGATTCATCATTCGGTGCTGGGTGTGTCACTCGAACGTGCCATCCTTCCCCGTTGGCGAGCCGGTAGGACTGGACGGCGTAGACTTCGTCGCCTCCATTGAATCCGCCGGAAAGGACCGTCGTGCCGTTCGGACAAGTCGCAACGCAATCGACTGTTTGGCCCTCTGGCACGGCGCACTCGTTCTCGCCGGTCTGGATGCTCGCCGCCGAGAACGCCGGTCCCGTCGGTCCTTCCGGCCCCGCCGGACCAGCGGGACCGGCCGGCCCTGCCGGACCCGTCGGTCCATCGGATGGACCGGTTGGTCCTGTCGGCCCGGTCGGGCCGCGCTTGCCCCGCTTGCGGCGCTTGCGCGGCCGGCGGTGTTCGGCGTCAGGATCGTCGGATGCCGCCCGCGGGCCGGCTGGACCGGCCGGGCCGTCGGTGTCGTCCGTCTCCCCGGACTCGTCGGCGTCGGCCTGCCGCGACTTGCGCTTCGGCGCGGCCAGCGCGTCGTCCAGCCCGCTCGCCGCGCCGAAG
>JAFAEX010000048.1 GCA_023423795.1 Chloroflexota bacterium
GGGGAATCGTCCCCGCCGGCGCTTCACGTTCGTATCCGTCCTCCGATCCACGGCGCGCGGCACCCGATGGCCGGGCCCCGTGGACGCCGCATCGTACGCAGTTTGGATGTTTGCTTCGGCTGTTCGCGTTCCGCCCCGGATTCCGGATCAGGCGTGGACGACGGCGTACACCCCGATCACGGCCAGCACCACGATAGGGTACATCACCCGCCCCAGGACATCCAGCCGGTGCGCCGCCGCGAACCGCTTCTGCTTCACCAACCGCTCGATGTTCATATTGAGCATCACCAGCACCGCCGCCAGCGCGATGTAGGCGTAGAACCCCCACTCGATGGCGACCGTGTAGCCGATCTCCGGCAACTGGCTCGACACCCCGCCCAGCAGCACCGCCGAGGTCAGGATCGCGGTGATCGCGAACCCCGTACGCGCCCCGGCGTTCTCCTTCGGGAACCACAGCGAGATGTAGGTCACCAGCACCAGCATCGCCAGCGGCAGCAGGTTCTTGATCAGGAAACTCCGGACGTCGCGCCCGATGGTGATATCGGTCACGAACTGCGAATAGGACACCGCGCCGGCCGCCGCCGACAGCCGCGGGTCGCCGAGCGCCGAGTCGCTGGATACCGTGTCCTGGTAGAAGAAGACGTCGCTCGCCTGCCAGTTCGGGATCCCGTTGATGGACTGCGAGACGTCGAGGCCGCTGCGCAGCCGCTCCGTCACCGGCTGGTCCAGCGCCAGTTGGTCCACCACGTACACGACCTCGTCTTCGCGCAGTACCGCGTTTTGCAGGCGAATCGACAGGTCGTGCCGGTCCCACGGGTAGTCGATGAAGTCGAGCGCTTCCTTGAACTCCCCCTGCACCCGGTACACCGCGTAGGTGAACCCGTCGGTCGTGCCCTTTTGCACGGGGTCGCCCAGCGCGAGGTTGGGGTTGACGGCATTCGGGAAGATGACGTTCGTCACCTCGTCGTCGCCGGTGTAGCGGAACCAGACGAAGACGTCGGCGACGAACGTTTCGTTGGCGGTGTCCAGGCTGGAAATCTCGTTGATGTCCATCCCGGTGTAGACGATCCGTACCGGCGAGAAGTAGCGGCCGTCGATTTCGGACATCCTGCCTTGCGCGATCTCCTCGTCCACGTCGTAGCGACGTGCGTCGGTCACCGGCAGGTACTGCGTCGGCGCGACGACCGGGACGCCGTTTTCGAACCGTGCGATCCAGATTTCCTGCGGGAACGACCTTGTTTCGTCGAAATACAACGGCCCTTCGACGCTCGGGATCGCGACCGCCAGGCCGTCGAGCGCCGCGAGCCGGTCCCGGACCTGCTGGCGGTCGGCGGCCAGCGAACCGGACGATCCTTCGATGTCGGCGGTGTCGATCGCGTACACCGCGGCGATCGCGGCGTCGTAGTTCTTCACCGCCCAACCATCCGGCCGGTAGTCGAACGCCGCGTCGAAGCGCTCGAGGAACCCGACCGCGCGCCCGCCGCCCGCGCCGTACATGTACGGGCTCACCGCGTAGACGTGGTCGGTGAAGAACCCCGGCTGCTCCTGCTCTTCCGGCAAGTCCGCGAACAGCCCGGCGAAGCCGCGCGCGCCGAGCGTGTCCGCGCCGAAGATCGGCAGTTCGATTTCGGCCCGCCGCAGGGCGACGATCGTGTCGCGGGCATCCGTGTCCGACGTCGCCAGGATCACGATGCCGGCATCCGGGTCCGCCCCGAGGTCGGCGGCGACCTGCTGGATCGTCGCTTCGTCGCCCTCGGTGATGGCCCAGTCGTGGGCGAGCGTGCCGCCTTCGGCCGCGAACCGCTCCTCGAAACTGTCCCGCAGCGACCGGCCGTAGTCGTCGTCGGCGAACACGATGCTGGCCGTTTCGTGGTCGAGCACGCGCCCGGCGTAGATCGCCATCAGTGCGCCCTGCCCGGCGTTGGTGAACACGGTCCGGAAGTACCACGGCCGGTCGGCGGTGACGTCGTCGGCCGTCGCGCCGCCGGTGATCGCCGCGATGCCGGCCGCGTCGTACACCGCGCCGGCGGCCAGCGAGGTCTCGCTGGTGTCGTGGCCGATGACGAGGACGGCGCGCCCGTCGGCCACGATCTCTTCCGCGCGCTGGCGGGCGAGGTCGGGGTGGGCCTGGTCGTCGTAGACCAGCAGCCGCACCTCCCGACCGTCGATGCCGCCGGCCCGGTTCGTTTCGTCGAAGTACAACTGCGCGCTGTCGCGGGCTTCCCGGCCGATGGCAGCGTGCGGCCCGCTCAGCGCCCCGGCGAACGCCACGTACACCACGTCGCCTTGCGGGCGAAACGAGGCGAACCACCCCGCGACCAGCGCGGCCACCAGCAGTAGTGCCGCCAGGCCGCCCAGCAGCCACGTCCGCCGAGACGTGCCGCCGTCGGCCGCGGCGGCTGCCTTCGCCGGGCGGCGACCTTCGCGCACCCGTCCTTCGCCATCGACCCGGCGCGGATGGGCGACCACGCGTTTGCCGCGCGCGTCCGGGCGAATGCGCGCCGCGATGCCTGCCGGCGTCGGCGCGAGGCCGGGCGGCATCGACGGTTCCGCCAGGTCCGCGAGGTCGGCGGGCACCACCGGCCCGACCCCGGCGAGCGTCGCCGCCTGCGCCGCGGCCGGGCTGTCCGGGTTGAGTTTCAGCGCCCGGTTCAGGGCATACAGGCGCTCGCCCGGTTCGTCGGCGACCGTGGCGTACCAGAGCCAGCCCAACTCGTACGCGGGATCGATCGCCAGTGCTTCGGCGAACCGCTGCCGCGCTTCCTCCCGGTTGCCAGCCCGCTCGGCGGCGATGCCGCGGTTGGTCAGGGCCGCGGCGGTTCGTGGCGCATCCATCAAGGTCCCCTCGTTCCCCAACGAACGGATACGGTCGAGTTCTTCCGGCGGCATGGCCGCCGCTCACGCAAGCGGCCCCGGACTGCCGGAGCCGCGAGCCGCGAGCCGAAACAAAAACGGAGAGGCTATCGTCGCAAGATGACAACAGTCTGGCAACACCGCGCGTCGAAAAGCCCGTGAACGTGACTTATGGCCTCACCAACGAGCGGGCCACCCGGTGCGGCGCATGCCACGGCGCCGGGAATCGAGTCCGCGGTTCGGCGAGCGTGCCCTCGCGCGTGCTCCCGGTCCGGGCCGAACGGCGTACGATGCCGCGTGGTCGATGTTTCGTCGGTTTCCGTCGCGCGTCCTCGTTTCGGGAAAGCGCGCCGAAACCAATGGCGCCGCAGGGGAGGAACCCATCCCTCGCTCGACAACGGCGAACGGCGAACAGAAGTCCGCATCGACCGGCCGAATGTCGTGCCGAACGTACCCGGACCGCACGCAGCCGAACCCGGAACGGGGGCCCGCCATGCCCGGCAGATTCGACCGCGACGGAGACGAACCCGTGCCGCGCGCGTGGCTCATGCGGCTGGCGTGTTGTGTCGTCCTCGCCGGTCTCCTCCCGATCGTGCTGGCGCTCACCCCAGCGGCGCTCGCGCAAGACGGCCCCGAAGCCCTCGCCGGCGCGTTCGCGGTCACCATTGCCGACGAGGACGTGCCGCTCGACCTGCGCGACCGCGCCACCGTCGTCGGCCGCTGGGAGATCGCTTTCGCCGATGGCGCCTGGACGTTGACCCGGCAGGACGTCGGCGAACTCGCCAACGGCCGCTACGACCTGGACGGCGACCGCCTGACGCTGGAGGAGCGCGGCGGCGTACTCGCCTGCACCGCGCCCGGCGTCTACCGCTGGCGGCTGGACGGCGACCGGCTCGTCCTGGCCGCAATCGAGGAACCGTGCGCCCATCGCCGACTGCTGCTCACCACCCGCGTACTGGTCGCGTCGCTTCCGTGCCCGCCACTGGCCGGCAGTGCGAGGGCGACTCCGCCCGCGGGTGGCGAGGGCACGCCGCAGCCGAGCATCGACGCCGAGGCGACCATCGACGACCTCCTCACCCGCATGTCGGCCTGCTGGGCGACCCGCGACCCGGCACGCTTCCTTGCGCTCACGAGCGATGCCTACCGCGCTACCGTCGCCGATGGCGGCCCGGACGCCTACCGGCGGTTCGCGATCGCGATGGCCGTCCCCATCGTCTGGGATCGGGTGGAGCCGGTCGTCCTCACCGATGAGGCGCACGCCAACGCGATCGTCCGCCAGACGTCCGGAGACCATCAGGACTACGGCCGATACGCCTTCGTTTTCGAGGACGACGCGTGGCGCTGGGACGGCGTCTTCGGCGAGCCATAACCGCGTGCGATAGGCTGTAGCCATCCGGGCGGGCCAGCGCGTGTCCCGCCGCTGCCGCTCGCCGCCAGGAGCAGCGCGATGACCACTCCGCTCGACACGATCCGCAGCGGCCGTCGTTCGGTCCTCGCCGCCGGGGCGCTCGCCGCCGCGACCCCGATCCGCCGCGCGTCGGCCGGGCCGAAGCGCCCGGTGCGATTCGCCTTCTTCGGCACTCCCTCCGAGCAGCGCGCCTACCGGCGCGTCATCGACGCCTTCGAGGCCGCTTACCCCGACGTCGCGGTGGAGGCGGTCGGGCTCGATTCCGGCGATGCCACCCTCGCCGCCGGCGCGCGTGGCATCGGCGCCGGCTTGCCGTGGCTCCAGACCGGCGGGCCGTACCAGCCCTGGCTCTGGTCCGCGCTCGCCAGCCCGACCGCGCCGGACGTCTTCATCCTCAGTTACCAGCGGTTCCCGGTCTTCGCCGCCCGCGGCGTGCTGGAACCCCTCGGGCCGTACCTCGCCGCCAGTTCCGTCCTCGATCCCGCCGCGTTCTACCCGGCTACCCTCGACGCGTTCCGCTCGCCCGACATCCCGGACGACGGGCTGGGCGCGCTGCCGCTGAATGCGTCCAGCCTGGCGGTCTACTACAACCGCGACCGGTTCGCCGAAGCCGGGGTGCCGCTTCCGGCCGACGACTGGTCGTGGGGCGATTTCGCCGACGCCGCCTCCGCCCTCACCCGGGGCCGCGACCGCGCCGGCCGCGCCGACGTCTACGGCCTCGCCATCGAGCCGCGCCTGACCCGCTCGGCCGCGTTCGTCTGGGGCGCGGGCGGCAACCTCGTGGACGACGACGAGCGCCCGACCCGGCTTACCCTCGACACCCCGGAAGCGCTGGAAGGGCTCCAGTGGTTCGCCGAACTCGGCCCCTCCGGCCGGCAGGTCACGCCGACCGCCGCCGAGGCCCGCCAGTTCAACGACCTCGCCCGCTTCGTCGCGGGCCGCGCCGCGATGTTCGTCCACACCCGCCGCGTCGTCCCGATCCTGCGCGAAACCGCAGGCCTGGATTGGGACGTCGCGCCGCTGCCGGTCGGCAAGGGACCGGCCAACGTCCTCCACAGCGACGGCGTCTGCATGCTCGCCGGGGCGCGGGACAAGGAGGCTGCCTGGGCGTTCGTCGAGTTCGTCATCGGCCCCACCGGGCAGGCGATCCTCGCCCAGACCGGGCGCACCGTGCCCTCGTTGCGCGCCGTCGCCGAATCCGACGACTTCCTGAAGGGCACGTCGATCCCGTTCAGCATCGGCGGCGAGCGCGTCGGTCTCGCCCCGGCCCGCGCCGGCGTCTTCGTGGAGAACGTGAAGATCGCCCGCAAGGTGCCGATGGTCGCCACGCTGCCCGCCGTCGAGGGTGCGTTCGACCACGCGTTCAAGCACGCGTTCTACGTCGATGCCGACGCCCGCGCCGCCGCGGCCAGCATCGCCCGCGAACTCAGCGGCATCCTCGGCAGCCGCCTGACCGTGCCCCGGTTCATGTTCAGAGAACCGACCACGGAACCGGAGGAGTAAGGGCGGCTTCACCCGGAGTCGGCGCAGGCGGCCCACCCTCCGTCATCCGGAGCCCGTCGAGGGCACTCGTTTCTCCTCGACTCCTCGACTCGGGATGACGGTACGTCCGCAACCCCTGTGCACGATTGTGGCGCCCGTGTGAGCAACACGATTCCGCCACGGAGGCGCGACCCATGCTCGATCGACGACGATCGCTCCGAGCCGTCGCGGCGCTGGCGGCCTGCCTGCTCCTCGGCCCGTTGGCCGCAACCGTCGGCTATGGGCAGGAAACGGCGACGGTCCGCTTCGCTTTCTGGGGCGACCCGGCGGAGCGCGATGCCTACGAGCGAGTCGTCGAATCGTTCGAGGCCGTCCACCCGGAGATCGACGTCGTCATCGACTACACCCCCGGCCAGTCGGACTACTACCGCAAGATCGCAACGGACTTCGCCGGCAGACGCCCGCCCGATCTCTTTCTCATGAACTACCGGCAGTTCGGCCAGTACGCCGCCCGCGGCGCGCTCGAACCGATCGCTCCCTACCTCGCCGCGAGCGCCGTCATATCCGCCGGCGACTACGCCCCGATCGCCATGGACGCCTTCCGCTTTGCCGGCGGCGACCAGACCTGCATGCCGCAGAACGTCTCCAGCCTCGTCGTCTATTTCAACGCCGGTCTCTTCGAGGCCAACGGCGTGCCCCTGCCGCGCCCCGGCTGGACCTGGGACGAGTTCGTCGCCGCCGCCGAGGCGCTGACGATGGACACCGACGGCGACGGCCGCATCGACGTCTACGGCGTCGCCGTCGAACCGGTCATGTACCGGATGGTCCCCTTCGTCTGGAGCGCGGGCGGCGAGATCGTCGATGACCTCGACCGCCCGGCCCGGCTGACGCTGGACACGCCGGAGGCCATCGCCGGGCTGGAGACCTTCCTCAGCCTCGGCGTGATGGGACACGACGTCGTTCCCCCCGAAGCAGAGGTCGCCGCCGAGGACGACGGCTCCCGCTTCATGCGCGGCGGCGCGGCGATGTTCCTCCAGAGCCGCCGCGAGGTGCCGACCCTGCGCGAGATCGACGGCTTCACCTGGGACGTCGCCCCGTTGCCGGTCATCGGCGAACCGGCCACCGTTCTCCACAGCGACGGGTTCTGCATGGCCGCCGCGACCGCCGACAAGGATGCCGCCTGGGCCTTCGTCGAGTTCGCCGCCGGGGAGCAGGGCCAACTCATCCTCGCCGAAACCGGACGCATCGTTCCCGCGCTCGACCGCGTCGCCGCCTCCGACGTCTTCCTGAAGGGCGCGCCACTCGATCCATCGGCGAGCCCGGGGGATGGCGCATCCGAGACGGCCCCGCCCACCAGCAGCGCGGTCTTCATAGACAACATCCCGCACATCCACCGGCTTCCGTCCACGGCGACCTGGCCGGAGGTCGAGGACGCGTTCAACGCCGAGTTCGACCGCGCGTTCTACGAGGAGATCGACGTCGCCGCTGCCGTCGCCGCCGCGACCGCCAACAGCGCCGACGCCTTCGCGCGGGCCAACGAGGCCATCGCGGACGACGAATAGCCTCACCGTCATCCCGAGCCAGCCGAGGGATCTCGTACACGAGTCGAGGAGTCGAGGAGTCGAGAAGCGCGACGAGATCCCTCGGTGGGCTCGGGATGACGGGTCGGTGGGTGGCAGCGACGGCGTGAGCCGGGGCTACTCCCCGAGCACGCCGCGGCCGCGACCGTCCTGCAGGAACGCGCGCTGGGCCAGCAGGAACACGACCACCACCGGCGCAGTCGCCAGCACCGCCCCGGCCAGCACGATGGGCCATCCCGTGCGGTCCAGTTGGTAGAGCACCCGCAACCCCAGCGACACCGTCATCCGTTCTTCGGTCCGGATGTAGAGCAGCGGCTCGATGAAACTGTTCCAGTAGTAGACGAACGACAACACCGCGACCGCCACCGTCGCCGGCCGCGCCAGCGGCATCCCGATCTGCGCCCACGTCCGCAGCGGGCCCGCGCCGTCGATCCGCGCCGCGTCGTACACCTCGCGGGGGATTCGCAGGAACGCCCAGAGGTAGAGCAGCACGTAGAACGGCGACGTCCCCATCAGCGCCGGCACGACCAGCGCGAGCCGCCGGTCGATCAGCCCGGCCTCGGCGAACAGCACGAAGCGCGGCAGCCAGACGGCGGTCAGCGGGACCATCAGGCAGGCGACCGACAGCACGACCAGCCGACGCCGCCATTTCGCGGACACCTGCGCGATCGCGAACCCGGCCCACGACGCCACCAGGATCGTGACCGGCGTGGCGGCGCCGGCCACCAGCAGCGAGTTGGCCACGAACCGCCGCGCATCGACGATCCCGAACACCGCCCGGTAGTTCTCCCACGCGACCGGCGCCGGAACCCATTCCATCGCCAGCGGCAGCGGCGCTCCCTGTTCCCGCAGCGACGTGGACACCGCCCACGCCAGCGGCAGCAGGAACGCCAGCGCCACCAGCGCCGCGCCGATGCGGTGCGCGGTTCCGATCAGCGTCCGCCGGGCACGCGCCGCGCTATGGCCCATCGGCGAACCCGATCCGCCAGCGCAGCGCCACCCGGTATTGCAGCCAAAGCACGACCCCGGTGACGGCGTACATCGCCAGCGTCATCGCCGCCGCGTACCCGAAGCGCAGGTAGCCGAACGCGGTGGTGTAGACGTACATCGGCAGGAACGTCGTCGCGTAGTCCGGCCCGCCGCCCCGCCCGACGATCAGCGCCGGCACGAAGTTCGCCTGGAAACTGAAGATCGTGTCCCGCGCCAGCAGCACAAGCAGCACCGGCGCGATGGCCGGAAGCGTCACCGTGCGGAAGACGCTCCACGGCGACGCGCCGTCGATGGCGGCCTGGTCGAGCAAATCGCGCGGGACGGTTTGCAGCGCCGCGATGCAGACGACGAACCCCTCGCCGATCTGCCACGCCATCATCAGCACGATCGCCAGCCGGGCCGACGCCTGCCCCGTCATCCACGCCGGCCCGGTGATGCCGATGAGCGCCAGCGCCTGGTTGAGCGGCCCGTAGACCGGGTTCAGGATCCAGAGCCAGACTAGCGACCAGGCGAGGTCCGGGATCACCGTCGGCAGGTAGACCGCCGCCCGGTACGCGTGTACCCCCCGGAACGGCCGCAGCAGCAACCGCGCCGTCAGCAGCGCCCCGACCAGGCGCAGCGGAACCGCCAGCGCGATGTAGAGTAGCGAATTGCCGACGGCGATCCGGAAGATGTCGTCGCCCAGCATCTCCCGGAGGTTGGCCAGTCCGACGAACCGGGGCGGGCGAACCGCGTCGAAATCCGTGAAGGCGAGCCCGAACCCCGCGACCGCCGGCAGCACGACCAACACGGCGAGTCCGGCCAGGTACGGCGCGAGCATCAGCCCGAGTTGCAGCCGGTCCCTCATGCGCGGTGGCGCCCTCGGCAAGTGGCGCGAGCCGTCGTCGATCCCGAGCCAGCAGCATAGCGCGCCGGCGGCACGTCGGTCGGGACGTATGGAGGTGCACCGGGAGGTTACAGATTCGTGTTTGCGGCTCCGTCCGCGATTTCCGCCATGCGGTGCTCCGCGTCATCCTGCGGCCGGTACCCGAGGATCTGGATGGTGTCGGTGATGTCCCAGTGTCGCGCGGCGTTGCCGGAGATCGCGTAGAACACGCCGTACCGGATGTCCGCCTCGATCGCCCGGCGCACCACCTGCTCGCAATCGCGCGGGCTCAGCCACATCCAGCGGGAGATCGCGTCGGCCGGCTCCGGTTGCCACCAGCCGATCCGCAGGCAGACCACGTCCAGCCCGTGCTGGTCGGCGTAGTAGCGGCCCAACGCTTCCCCGAACGCCTTCGAGACCCCGTAGAGCGAATCCGGCCGCACCGGCTGGTCGGCGTAGACCGGCCACGCCCGGTCGCGGTCGTACATCCCCATGACGTGGTTGGTCGAGGCGAAAACGACCCGCTTCACTCCTGCCAGCCGCGCAGCCTCGAAGACGTTGCGCGTGCCGACGATGTTGGCCTCCAGCACCTCCTCCCACGGCGCGCTGGGGCTCGGCTCGCCCGCCAGGTGGACGACCGCATCGACGCCCGCCATCGCCGGCAGCACGGCTTCGAGCGCCCCAGTGTCGGCGGTGAGCCAATCGTCGCTCGGGGGATTGTCCGGCACGGACCGGTGGTACATCGCGCGCACGTCGAACCGCTCGGCCAGCCGCGTTGCCAGGTCGCGCCCGATCCTGCCGCCCGCTCCCGTGATCAGGATCTTCTTGCGACGCTGCTCGTCTGGTGCGTCGCCGGGATCGGCAGACATCGTCGCCGCAGCGGCGATCCGGGCTGCCGCCTGCACCAACGCCTCGCTCGCCTCGCGCAGGGCCGCAGCGTCCGCATCGGACGCCAGCGCCACCCGGTCGAGGTAGTGCGCCGTCCGCGCCTGGAGGTCGCGGATCGTCGCCGCCATCGGCGCCAGCAGTGCATCGGCCTGCTGCGGCCCAACGTGGAACCTCGTCCGGTCCGTCACCGACTCCTCCGTTTGCGCGCCTCTCACGCCGTCATCCCGAGCCTGCCGTGGGATCTCGTTCTTCCCGGATTCGTGCCGGAGACGAGATCCCTCGGCAGGCTCGGGATGACGGTTGATGCCGGGCATAGCCGCACCCTTACGGGTTCGCCTTGGCCCACTGCTGGAAGTCGGCCTCGATGTCGTCCGCCCACGTCGAAACGTCGATCTGGCCCGACGTGTACGTCCCCTCGGCGATCCGCAGCTTGCCGAAGACGTCGCGCTGCCGCACGTCCTCCGACCGCGTCACGACCTCCTCGGCCAGCGACGGGGGGATGAACGTCACGCCCTCGCGGGTTCCCAGCACCACGTCGCCCGGCATCACCGTGGCGTTGCCGATGCGGATCGGGCCGTTGACCTCGACCAGCGTCACGTCCCAGATGGCGGACGGGTGCGCGCCGCGGCAGTAGACGTTGAAGTCCGGCAATTCGTAGACGCGGGCCAGGTCGCGGATGCCGCCGTCCACCACCAGCCCGGTACCGGCCCGGGCGTGGATCGCCGTCGCCAGGTTGTCGCCGATGAACGTCCCGTCCTCGACCTTGCCGAACAGGTCCACCACCAGCACGTCGCCCGGCCGCAACTGGTCGATGATCCACGTGTTCTGGCCGCCGGACCAGCCGTTGGCGGCGCCGTCGGCCTCCACCACCGCGTTCAGGTCGGGCCGGATCGGCACGTACCGCGCCGTCACCGCCCGCCCGACCATCACCCGGTCCGGGTGGAGGTCGTACCAGTCGCCCTCGAACTGGAAGTGGTAGTCGTGGCCGCGCTCCAGCACCCCCCACGCTTCGTCGTTGGTGACCAGCCGCATCCGCTCGACGATGTCGTCCGGCACCCACGGCCGCCCGTCCGGCAGCCGCTCCCACGGGTTGTCCGGCGTCAGCGCGGCCACCCGCTCCGGCGAATTGAAGATCATCCCTTGTCCCCCTTCGTTTCGAGTGCCGAGTTGGTGCTACGTGCTGCGTGCTTCGTGCTACGTGCTACGTGCTACGTGCTACGGACGAGCATCGCATGCTCGGCACTCGGCACTCTTCTTCTCGACTCCTCGACTCGTCATGCATGCGGCGAATCGCCGAAGAACGACGAGCCCGGCGCGAGGTGCGCCCGCGCCACGTCCTCGTTCAGCGTCATGCCGTGCCCCGGCGCGTCACCGAGGAAAATGAAGCCGTCGCGGATCGGCGGTTCCCCATCGACCAGCGCGCCCCACCACTCGACGTCGTGGGCGTGGTACTCGATGACCAGGAAGTTCGCCATCGAGGCGCAGGCGTGGGCCGATGCCACCGTGCCGATCGGGCTGGCGACGTTATGCGGCGCGATGGGCATGTAGTAGGTGTCCGCCATATCGGCCACCCGCTTCGCCTCCAGCAACCCGCCCATCTTCGGGATGTCCGGCGCGACGATCTCCACCGCCTGCTGCTCGAACAGTTCGCGGAACCCGTGCTTGCGGTAGAGGTTCTCCCCGGTGCAGATCGGGACCGTGGTCGCCGCCGAGACCTTCGCCTGCGCGGTGATGTTCTCCGGCGGCACCGGGTCTTCCAGCCACAGCAGGTCCAAGTGCTCCAGCGCGTGCGCCAGCGCGATCACGTCCGGCACCGCGAACTTCCAGTGGCAATCCAGCGCCAGATCGACATCGGCCGGGATCGCGCCGCGCACCGCCTCGGCCACCGACACCATCCAGCGTCGCTCGGCCGGCCCGATGGTCCGGTTGAACGGCTCGCACCACGCCCGCCGCGGGTGCGGGTCGTCGGTGACGTCGCGCGTGTACGGGTTGCGCACGTCGAGGTCGAACTTGATCGCGGTGAAGCCCGCCACGACCACCTCGCGCGCCCGCTCCGCCCACGATTCCGGGTCGTGCGTTTCTCCCGCGTGGCAGTCGGCGTAGACGCGGATCGCGTCGCGGTAGCGCCCGCCCAGCAGCGTCGAGATCGGCACGCCGAGCGCCCGCCCGTTCAGGTCCCACAGCGCCAGTTCGATGCCGCTGATGGCGGTCACCGTCGCCCCGCCGATCGCGCCCTCGCCGGAGAGGCAGCGGACCATCATGTCCACCAGTTTGGAGACGTTGACCGGGTTCTCGCCGACGACGACTTGCCCCGCCTTGTGCACCAGTTCGGCGACGCCCACGCCCCAGTAGGCTTCCCCGAGCCCGGTGACGCCCTCGTCGGTTTCCACCTTGACGATGACCCAGTCGAAGTTCCCCCGGATCACCGCCGTGCTCACCCGCGTGATCTTCACCCGGCTCCCCCTTCCCGCGACGAACGGCGGCGCAACCGTTCGCCCCTTCGCCCATCTTCGCAAAGGAACCCCACCCGCGCCCGATCGCAACCCGCCCGCCGAGGTGAACCACGCACGTGACGCCCACGCCTGCGATCGCGCGCCATCCGGCACTCGGCTCTCGGCACTCGGCACTCCCGCTACGGTCTCTGCACCGTCCCGTCGTACAGCCGCACCGCCGGCCAGGCGCCGTTCAGCGGATGGTCCGGGAAGGGGTAGCGGGCAGCGGCCGCCTCGTCGATCTCCACGCCCAGACCGGGCCGCTCGTTCGCCCACATCATCCCGTCGCGGATCTCCGGCGTGCCCGGAAAGACTTCGCGCACCAGCTCCGGGAACAGGTAGCCCTCCTGGATGCCGAAGTTCGGCACGACGAGGTCGAGGTGCAGGTTCGCCGCGTGTCCGGCCGGCGACACGTCTCCCGGCCCGTGCCAGGCCGTGCGCACGCCGAACCACTCGCAGAGCGCCGCCAGTTTGCGGGCCGGGGTGATGCCGCCGATGTCCGACAAGTGGACGCGGATAAAGTCGATCAGCCGGTCCTTGATCAGCGGCACGAACTCGTTCGGGTTCACGTACAACTCGCCCATCGCGATCGGGATCGCGCTCTGCTGCCGCAGCAGCGGGAAGTAGCCGTTGTACTCCGGCGCGAACGGGTCCTCGAGGAAGAAGAGCCGGTACGGCTCCAGCGCCCGCGCCAACTGGATCGCGAGGATCGGCGGCACCCGCTCGTGGATGTCGTGCAGCAACTGAACCTCGTCGCCGAGGTTGGCGCGCAACCGCTCGAAGAGACGAGGCACGATCCGCACGTAGGCGTCCGGGTCCCACGCCGCCTGCCGCAGGCGCAGGTGCGACGGCTGCGGCTCCTCGCTGTCCAGCGCGTGGTCCACCCCGTAGGTGGCGGCGCCCGGCACGGCGACCTGGCAGCGGACGTGGCGGAATCCGGCCTCCATCAGCCGCCGCGCGTCCTCTTCCACGGCCGAGGCGTCGATCCCCGAGGCGTGGGCGTAGAGCGGCGCCGCCACCCGGCACTTGCCGCCCAGCACCTGGTAGAGCGGCTGCCCCGCGATCTTGCCCTTCAGGTCCCACAGCGCCATGTCCACGCCGGAGAGCGCGTTGTTCAGCACCGGCCCCGTCCGCCAGTAGGAACTGACGTGCAGCGCCTGCCAGATGTCCTCCACGTCCTGCGGCGAGCGGCCGATCAGTTGTGGGCGCAGGTATTCCTCGACCGCGGCCTTCACCGCCAGCGGGCGCTGGGTGAAGGTCGCGCAGCCCAGCCCGGACAAGCCCGGCTCGGTCGTCTCGACCTTGACCACCACCAGCCGGATGTCGGCCGGCGCGGTCAGGATCACCCGCACGTCGCGGATGCGGACCCCGCCGCCGCCGTCCCACGGAGGCGGCATCAGGGGAGCCGGGTGGTTCGCGGCTGGATCGGCTGGGCGGGTTGGCACCGGTCAGTGTCCTTTCGGCGATGGCGGGTAGGCGCCGTTCGCGTCGCCGGCGCATTGTCCCCCGAGACGGGAACTGCCGCGTGCCTCGGCGTGCGCCCACCTCGTCCCGAAAAGAACGGCGTTCGCGGGTATTGACAACCAGGCAGTACGGGTGTACGTTCATGGCAAGCCAACGACCGGCGGGGGAAACTCCAAGGGGATCAGCGGCCGACCGAACCCCGAGGGGCAAGGGCTCAGGCCCGGTCCGTCGGGGTTCGGCCTTTCCTCCCGGCGAGCGTCGGCAGCGCTGCCCGCTTCCCGCTTTGTTCGGTTGTCCGTTGCGCCAAAACCCGCTAAACTCACGTCGCCGTTCGTCGGAGTGGGCCGTGCGCCCGCGCCGATCTGCGCGCCGCCACGGGGAGGTGCCAGAGTGGTCGAATGGGGCCGCCTGCTAAGCGGTTGAGGGCCCTTTAAGGTCTTCCGAGGGTTCGAATCCCTCCCTTCCCGCCCCGAACGAAACGCCCGCGGCCATCGAGGCCGCGGGCGTTTCGGCGTGTGTGGTCGTCGCGCGCCCGGTATGGCGCCAACGCATGTGACAGTTCGCCGTTCATGCCCTATGATGCCATTCGTCTGGCATCTGAACGAGGAGGGCAACCGTGGCACGTTCCGCGTTGGTTCGGTTCGGGGTGTTGCTGCTGTTCGTCGCCGCGCTCGGTGGGCTCCAGCGCCCGGCCGCGCACGCGCAATCGGCCGCCTATCCGCCGCTCGAAACGGCGCGGGTCCTGCTCGCCGACACCTACGTCGGCGACGAGCGCCCGGGCACCGTGGTTTACGGCGTCGAATCGATCGAACCGACGTGGGACAACGTCCTCTACGAAATCCAGGTGCAGGGGGACACCGGCTTCGTCACCTACCACATCTACCCGTCGGCCGCGCTGGCGACCGACAACCCCATCTTCGGGCTCGGCAGCAGCTTCGAGAGCGACGACTACCCGTTCCACTCCTTCGCCATCGTGCTCAGCAGCGGGTGGAGCGACTACGCGTTCGCCTGCGCCCTCGAGGCCAACGTCCTCGTCTGCGGTGCATCCAGCCCGTCGTACCTCGACCTCAACGGCTACACGCCGTCGCTGGCGGACGGCGCGGCCGTCGTCAACGCCGAAGGCGGCCTCGCACACCTGCTGCGCGCCGGCCGCTGACCCGCCTGGATCGTCGCGATCCGGCGGCGCTCAAGCCAACTCGGGCTGGCACAGGCTGCGGGTCACGACGTCCATGATCTGGTCGAGGTCGAAGGGCTTCGGCACGAACGCGATGCCCTTCAAGCGGGGATCGGCGACCGCCGCGCTCAGCAGCACCACCGGGATGTCCCGGTCGCGCAGCCGCTGCGCCAGCGCGAGTCCGTTCATTTTGGGCATTGCGATGTCGCTCAGCACCAGGTCGGGCGGGCTCAGCTCGGTCTCCTGCAAGGCGGTCAGCCCATCGTACGCCTTGCGGACGACGAAGCCTTCGTCTTCGAGCAGCGAGGCCAGCATGGCCACGATGTGCCGATCGTCATCGACGATGAGAACGTTGCGATTCATACCATCCCTGATCCATCCAACTCGTTCCCGGCCTCGGCCGGGAACGGGCGTTCTCCTCAGGGACGCAATCGCGGTGCCACCGACAACCCCCATCGGTCCAGTCAGGAACGGGAGCCGGATTCGGCCGCGGCACCCGACGGGTCGGGGATAGGTTCGCCCGCCGCGCCGTCCCGGATGGCCGGCAGCACCGCGTCGAGCGCCCGACGGACCTCTGTCCCGAGTCGATCGCGGTCCAGCGATCCCTTGCGCAACACCTCGGCCGTCCGCTGCCGCAGCATCGTCCGCTGCTCGGCCGAAAGGTCCATGCCGGTGACCACGACCACCGGCACCTCCCGCGTCGCCGGATCAGCCCGGAGGGCCTCGAGCACGGCGAATCCGTCCATTCCCGGCATCATCAGGTCCAGCGTCACAAGATCGGGGCGGCGGGCGCGTGTCGCCCGCAGCGCCGATTCCCCGCCGGCCACCGTCCGCACCCGGTAGCCATCTTCGCGGAGCAGGCGCGACCACAACTCGCGCATCCCCGCATCGTCGTCCACCACCAGCACGTCGGCCGGCGGCTGGGTCCGGCAGCCCAGGAGCGCCGTCCGCAACGTGTCGGGCTGGACCGGTTTCACCAGGAAATCGGTCGCGCCCAGTACCGCCCCGCGCTCGGGATCGTCCAGCGCGCTGACCACGACCACCGGGATGTCGCGCGTCGCCTCCTCAGCCCGCAGCCCGGCCAGCACGCCCCAACCGTCAATCTCGCCCGGCAGTACGATGTCGAGCAGCACCAGCGCCGGGCGTCGTTGCGCCGCCAGCCGCAGCCCATCGGCGCCGGTCGTGGCGTGGGCGAACGTCAGTCCTTCGCGCTCGACCACCCGCCGCACCACCTCGGCGAAGCGCAGGTCGTCTTCGACCAGCAGTACCCCGCTGCCCGCGCCGGTCCCGTCGGCGGCCGTCGTCACCGCTTCGCCGGCGGCGGCTACCGCCGAGGACCCGTCCTCAGTGGGGTGCACCGTCACCGCCGGGATGGTCAGCACGAACGCCGAGCCAACCCCCGGCGTGCTCGAAACCCGGATGGATCCGTCCTGCCGCTCCGCCAGTTTGCGGGCGATCGCCAGCCCGAGCCCGGTGCCGCCGAAGCGCCGGGTGGTCGAATCGTCCTCCTGCCCGAATTCCTCGAAGATGCGCGGCAGTGCTTCCGGGGCGATGCCGACGCCTGTGTCGATGACCGCCACCTCGACCGCGTCGCCCACCGCGCTCGCCGCCAGCGTCACCCGCCCGGTGGCGGTGAACTTCACCGCGTTGCCCGCCAGGTTGAGCAGGATCTGGCGCAACCGCATCGGATCGGCGCGCACCGGCGGCAGCGAGGCCGGCACGTCGGTTTCCAGCCCGATGCCCTTGGCGGCGGCGATCGGGGCGACGACGGCCGCCACGTCCTCGACAATCCCGGCGAGGGCGACCTCCTCGATGGTGACGTCCAGCCGCCCCGCCTCGATCTTGGCGAGGTCCAGCACGTCGTTGATGAGCGCCAGCAGGCGATCCGCGCCCTCGGCGATCTCGCGCACGTCGGCCGCCTGCTCCGGCGTCAGTTCACCGTCCAGCCCGTCGAGCAGCAGGTGGGCGTAGCCGATGATCGCGTTCATCGGCGTCCGCAGTTCGTGGCTCATCGTCGCGAGGAAGGCGCTCTTGGCGCGGTTGGCCGCGTCCGCCGCGTCAGCCGCCTGCCGCAGGTCCTCGTTGAGGTGCGCCAGCGCGGCTTCGCGGCGCCGCAACTCGTCCCGCATGGTGCCGACGGCCCGCACCAGTTCGCCGACCTCGCCCGTCCGCTCGTCCGGCAGCGACACGTCGTAGCGGCCTTCCCCGACCGCCGTCACCGGCCCGACCAACCGCGTGACCGGCCGAAGCAGGAGCGTTGCGCCGACGAAACTGAGCAGCGCCAGCCCCGCCCCGACCGCCACGAGGACGACGAACGCCCGGTCCTGCGCCGCCCGCAGCGCCGCCAGCGCGTCCGCTTCCGGCTCCTGCACGACGACGTCCCAACCAAGCCATTCGGCGGTGTCGAACCCGGCGAGGTAGGGGACTCCATCCACAGCGTAGGTCGTCCCGCCCCGGCGGTTCGGCAGGGCGTCCTGCTCTGCCCGCGCCGCTGCCGCCAGCGCCTCGGCCTCGTCCGCGGCGACGCTCGGCGACCGCCCAACCACGGCGCCGTCACCGTCGAACACGAGCACCTGCCGACCTGCCGCCCCGGGCAGGGCATCGATCAGCGCATCGACCGCCGCAAGGTCCACCGGCGCCGACACCGCGCCGATCACGTCGCCCGATTGCGGATCGCGCACGGACGCCGCGAGCATCAGGTGGCGCTCGCCCGTCCTGATCGATTCCGAGACCCCGCCGTTGGCGATGGTTTCTCCGGCCAGCGCCTGCTGGACGTGCGGCAACCCGGACAGGTCGATCGCCTCGGCCAGCGGCACCCGCGTGATCTGGAACCCGTCCGTACCCACCAGCGAGAGGCTGGCGAACCCGGGGAAGGTCTCGAAGAACGTCAGCAACCCGCGCTGCGCCAAATCCGGATTCAGCGAACGCACGCTCGGCGCGCGGGCGGCGGCGCGCGCCGCCGCGACGTGGGCGTCGATGAAGAGGGAGAGTTCTTCGGCGACCGAGGTCGAAAGCGCGAACGCATCCGCCTCGATCCGCTGGCGCGCTGCCGATTCGGTGTTGGAGGTGACGACCACCGTCAGCACGACCGCCGTGCCGACCAACGCCGTCGCCGCCGCCAGCGCGACCCGCCGACGCAGCGTGCCGGGCGAGGCGCGCCGATCCGCCCGCGCCGCGACCCAGCGCGACCGGGCCGCGCC